>PLEI01000019.1 GCA_003136415.1 Acidimicrobiaceae bacterium
GCCACCATTGCCCTGCATCCGGTCGACGACCCCTCGCGCTTCGGTGTCGTGGTGACCGACGACGAGGGGCGGGTGAGTGCGTTCATCGAGAAGCCGCCGCGCGAAGAGGTCCCCACTAACTTGATCAACGCCGGCACCTACGTCTTGGAGCCCTCGGTGCTTGCGCGCATCGACTCGGGCCGTAGGGTCAGCGTGGAGCGCGAGACCTTTCCGGCACTGGCCGCCGACGGGACGCTGTTCGCCATGGCCGATGACGCCTACTGGCTCGATACCGGCACACCCGCGACGTTCCTGCAGGCCAACATCGACGTGCTCAACGGTCGCGACGCCTACCGCATTGTCAAGGATCTGGTGGGCACGTCGTGGCGCCACCGGACCAGTCACGTCGCCACGAGTGCCCGACTGCAAAACGCCGTCGTTGACCGCGATTGTGTGGTCGGCGAGAACGTCATTCTCGACAGCGTCATCTTGATGCCCGGCGCCGTGGTGCACGACAACGTGCAAATCCGCTCCTCGATTATCGGGCCGCGGGCGGTGATCGGCTCAGCGTCGGTGCTCGGTCCCACCTGCGTGGTCGGAGCCGAAGTGACGGTCGCCGAGGGCTCGCGGTACTCCGGCGAAATCCACCTCGGCGGAGATTGATTAGCGGAACATGTCGCCGTGCGCCGCGCGCACGACGTGTTCCACCACCGAACCCTCGCCAAAGAACTGTTCGGAGAGGCCGCGAACCACGCCAAAGGGTGTTCCGGCATCCTTCGCCAGGACCAAATGGGCGGCCGACGCGATCTCGTCGACAATCGCGATCTCAGTGACTTCGAGCGGGCGGCCTCTCGCGTCGGTGGTGCCGCGCAGGTCCAGGATCGGACGCACCCCCGCGCACCCCAGGGCCACGTCCGCGACACCGTTGCGCCACGCACGTCCGAAGGTGTCGGTGATGATGACGCCGACGTCAATACCTCGACGTCGCAAAATCTCGCCTCGAAAGCGACGTGCGGAGCGGTCCGGGTCCCGTGGTAACAACACCGCGGTGCCTTCGGCGGTGTTGGAGTGATCGATGCCGGCATTGGCGTTGACGAAGCCGTGCGCGGTCTCGGTGATACGCAATGGGCCGCGTCGTCGCAGAATTCTCGTGGACTCTTGGGCGATCAGGCGCTCACGGTGCTCTTCGGTCCCGTCGAAGGGCACGACGCGATCCTCAGATTTTGACACCACCTTGCTGGTGACAATGACGACGTCGTGGTGCAACAGGACGTGCCCCGCGGCGTCGAAGGCGATGAGGAACGTTGCCACTAAGTCGTCACCCGGCGTAATCTCGCCCACGCCCTCGATGGCGAAAATACGCAGCTCGTTCACGAGCGCACCGCGTCGGCCAGGGCCATCGCGTGGTTCTCATCGCTCATGACCGTCGTCGTGACGCGCACGTCGCAACCGGTGGCGCTGACCGCGTCGGCCTGGTTCGCGTCCACCACGTCGATGATCATCGTGCCCACGATGCCCTGGTAGAAACGCGCGACTCCCACGGAATTCACGTCGTGGCCGAGTTCACGCATCAACCGGTCCGCGGGTCCCTTCAGGGCCGCGCCACCGACCAACGGGGAGACGGCGACGACGTCGTCGCGCCGTTGACTCAGGATGTCGAGTACGCCGGGAACGCGCAGTATTGGGTCAATCGAGATGAGCGGGTTCGAGGGAGCAATGACGATGCGCTCACTGCGTTCGAGGGCGTCGCGCGATTCGTCGCTGAGTCGCGCCGCGGCCGCGCCGCGCACCCGCACGGCGTTCACCACCACGTCGTGGTGGTGGCGCACGAAGTACTCCTGGAAGCTCAGCGGGCCCATCTCGGTATCGAATTCCGTGGTGATCGAATCATCGCTAACCGGCAGCAGCGCGACGTCGAGGCCGAATTTCGAGACCAATTCTCGGGTGACCTCGGTCTTGGTGGCGCCGTGGCTGAGACGCTGGGAGCGGTAGAGGTGGGTGGCGAGGTCGAGGTCGCCCAGGCCGAACCAGTTGTCCCCGCCCAATTCGCCCAGGCGCTGCATCACTCGCCAGCTCTCGCCGGCCAGTCCCCAGCCCAGCTCGTCGTTGTTGACGCCCGCGAGGGTGTACATGATGGTGTCGAGATCGGGACATATGGTCAGACCGTGCATCACCACGTCGTCACCCACGTTGACGACGGCGCTCAGTTCCACGTCGGCGTCGTGACGGCGCAGGGCGCGCAATAGTCGCGCGGCGCCTACGCCGCCGCTGAGAACAGTGATCACCCCGGAGACTTTAGGTCGCCCCGGTAGATTGGACGACGTGGACCCGTCGTTGCTCGCAGTCGGATGGTCGGGCGAGCCGGCCATCGTCGTCTCGGCCCTGCGCGCGGGGGTCTGGCACACCCTGGCGAGCCACGGCGACCTCGACGCGGTGCGACCCTGGGCGTCGGTGACCAAACTCGCCACCGCCCTCGCGGCCGCCATCGACGTCGAAGATGGTCGCGCCCGTCTCGACGACGCCGTTGGGCCCGAGGGCTCGACACTGGCTCACTTAATGTCGCACTCGAGCGGGCTGGGATTGGAGGCGAGCGATCCGGTGGTCGCGCCGGCTACGAAGCGGATCTATTCCAATTACGGCATCGACCTCGCGGCGGCGCACCTGTCGGCCGGGACGGACCTCGCGACGTGGCTGGACCGGCGCGTCGTCGCACCGCTGTCAATGACGTCAACGCACCTCGTCGGCCGCGCCTCGGAAGGCCTCGTCGGCTCGACGAGGGACTTGGCGGCATTCGCGCGCGAGTGGATTGCTCCCACGTTGGTGTCGGCCCATCGTCGCGACGTGAGCGCCACGGCGTACTTGCCCGAACTCGCCGGCATCGTTCCGGGATTCGGCCGGTTCACACCGTGCCCGTGGGGATTGGGCGTCGAGATTCGCGGCGAGAAGCAGCACTGGATGGGGGACTGGCCTGCTCGTTCCTTCGGTCACTTTGGTCGCAGCGGCACCCTGGCGCTCGTCAGTGTCGACGAGGGCCTCTGCGTGGTGGCCACCAGCACCGTCGAGTTCGGTCCGTGGGCGCACGACCTCTGGCCGACGTGGACTTCGAACGTACGCCAGTTCGCCGGAGCCTCGTGAGCGATTCCGTCTTGCGAGTCGGGCTCGACCTCGACGGATCCCTCGAGTCGTTGAGCAATTCCATGGTCGACCTGGCGACGGCGTTGAGCGAGCGCGGGGACCTCGAACTGCGGCGTTTTCGCACTCTCTCCGGCCCCGAGTCGCCCGACGAGGTACGCCTATCCCTGCGAGCTTTCTGGGCCCCGTGGTGGCGTCGCAGCCGAGGTCGAGCGATTGACACCATGCTCGCACCCGTCGACGTGATTCACGTGGCGGGGCTAGCCACGCCACCGACCAAGAACGTGCCCCTGTTGATCTCGGTTGATGACCTGCGGCCCCTGCGCGCGGAAAAGGAACACCAGCGCGTCGTGCAGTTGCAGCGTGCGGTGCAGCGCGGCGCGGTGCTGGTCGTCTCGAGCCGAGCGGCCAGCCACGAAGTGATGTCGGCGTTGCGCCTCGAACGGCCCGAAATCGTCGTGGTGCGCCCGCCCGTCGGTCACGTCGAAGCCACCCGCGAGGGAACATCGCTCGTGGTGAGCGTGACGGGTAACACCGAGCGATTCGAGGCGCTGTCCAAGGACTTTCAGGCGTTCGTGGAGCGCCACCAGACCCAGCTGATCGTCATCGCGAGTTCCGCGGTGGCTCAGCGGCTGCGCTCCTCAGGGGTCAACGCAACCTTGGTCGAGCGCCGCCACGCCGCGCGGGCGCTCGCCCAGGCGCGCTGCGTCGTGTACATCTCCGACGGTGCGCGCTTCCCGTCCTTCGCCATCGCCGCCTTCGCGGCCGCGGTGCCGACGCTGGCGCGCGCCACCGACATCAATCGTGAACTGCTGAGCGGTGCGGCGTCGTTGATTCACGACCCCAACGAGGCCATGGACGCTCTCGAGGACTTGTGGGTCAACGAGCCGCGCCGCGCGATCCTGGTGGCCGCGGGTTTGGCACGCGCCGCGGACTTCTCGCCGTGGACCGTCGCGTCGGCCTACGCCAACCTCTATACCGACGTCGCCCGCCGGAGCCGCGTATGACGCGGCGCATTGTCTTGAGCGTGGACCAGCTCTACCGGCCCCAGCCCGGCGGTATTGGCTCGTACGTGCGTGGACTCGTCGAGGGACTGCTCAGCGTGGGCGAGGGTCTCGAGATTCTCGGTGTGGGTCCGCGCTCGCGACCTCCGGCGGTGCGCCAGCTCGGCATTGAAGTCCTGACGACGCCGCTGTCGCTGCGACTACTGACCCAACTCTGGCCGCGCTATCCCTTTGGCGTGCCACGCGACGCCGACGTGGTGCACGCGACATCGGTGGCCGGACCCTTCGGTGGTGGTACCAAACTCGCGGTGCACACCGTCACGATGCACGACCTCTTGTGGCGCGACGAACCCGAATCGTCGACGCCCAACGGCATCCGGTTTCACGAGTCGCGACTGCAATTCCTGCTGCGCTCGGAACAACTGCGCATCATCACCACCTCACCGCGTCTGGGCGTGCGCCTCTTTCAAATCGGCATTGACCCCGACCGAATTCGCTTCGCGCGATTGGGCGCCGATGACGCGACGGTGGCCGCCGCCGACCCCGAGCGCGTGCGCGGTTCGCTGGCTAGCCACGGCGTGAGTGGCCCCTTCACTTTCTACGCGGGTACCCGCGAGCCGCGCAAGAACGTCGAACGTCTGGTACGCGCGCACCGCGACGCACGCCAGGTCAGCCCCGAACTCGGTCCCCTGGTGCTGGCCGGCCCTCCTGGTTGGGGCCACGTCGACACCGCCGACGCGGTGGTGTTGGGTCTCGTGGACCGCTCCTTGCTACTCGGGCTCTACCGCGACGCCACCGTGTGCGCGTACGTTCCGCGCGCCGAGGGCTGGGGGCTGCCACCGGTCGAAGCCCTGCACGCGGGCTCGCGCGTGGTCGCGAGCATGAATTGCCCGAGTATCGACGGCAATGGCGAGGTGGTCCTCGTCGATCCCATGCTCGAAGAGTCGATCACCGAAGGATTGTTGCGGTCCCTGCAACAGGGCGACGACCCGCTCAGTCGCGAGCGGCGCCGCATATCAGTGGCCGATATGACCTGGCACAACTGCGCGCTCGACCACCTCAAGGCGTGGCTGTGAAACTGGCCCTCGACACGTCGGCGGTCCCGAACCAGCCCGCGGGCGCGGGACGCTACGTCGTGGAGCTGGCGCGGCGTCTGCCCGGTCGCGGTCTCGACACGACGCTGGTGACGCGCGTCGGCGACGACGTTCGATGGCGCGAGTATTCGCCCGACGCGCACGTGGCGCCGCGAGTCCCGCGCGCACGAGTGGCCCGACTCCTCTACGAGGCCACGCGTCTGGGCATCTCGGACGTGGCGCGTGCCGCGGACGTATGGCACGGACCGCACTACACGATGCCGCGTCAGGGCTCCACCCCCACGGTGGTCACTATTCACGACATGACGTTTTTCACCAATCCCGAATGGCACGAACGTGCCAAGGTGGCTTTCTTTCGTCGGGCGATTTCCTACGCCGCAACCCATGCCGAGGCGATCATCTCAGTGAGTGAGTTCACGGCGCGCCTCATCGACGAACTCCTCGATGGTCACGCACCCGTCGTCGTCGCGCCCCTGGGCGTCGACCTCGAGCGCTTCTCGTTGGACGCGAGCGGCGACGACGACACCTTGCGCAGTCACGGACTGATCACCGGCGTCGACTACTTCCTCTTCGTGGGTACCTTCGAACCGCGCAAGGGAATTGACGTGCTGCTCGATGCCTTCACTGAAGTGGCGACCGACCATCGCGACGTCGAACTCTGGTTGGCGGGCCAGCACGGCTGGGGCGTCGAGGAGGTGGAAGCGCGCCTGTCGACGCATCCGGCGGCGTCGCGCATCCGGCGTCTCGGCTTCGTGCCCGACGACGCGCTCGCGCCGCTGCTGCGCCGCTCGCTCGCGGCGGTCTACCCCTCACGCGGCGAGGGTTTCGGACTGCCGGTCCTCGAAGCACTGGCCTGCGGGGTGCCGGTGGTCACGTCTCGCGACACGGTGATGCAGGAAATCGCCGGTCACGCCGCCACCCTGACCGCGGCGGGGTCGGGCGTCGACCTGGCGCGCGCCATGCTCGAATTGATCGATCAGACCCCCCCCCAGCGAGCGCAGGCGGCACGGGTGGGGCGCGCGCGCGCCGAGACGTTCACGTGGGAGCGTTGCGTTGACCAGCATCTGGTCGCGTACCATCTTGCACGAGGAGAATGACGTGCGAGCACTGATTACTGGAGGCCAGGGCTTCGTGGGTCGCCACCTAGCCCAACATTTGCACGTCGCTGGCGACGAGGTCACCATCGCCGATCGCGAGGTGGATGTCACGGATCGCGCGGCGCTGTCGTCGTCGATGACCGCGTGCACCCCCGAGGTCATCTACCATTTGGCGGCCATGACCAGTGTCGCGGAGTCGTGGACGCGCCCGGCGGAATTCACCCGGGTCAACGTGCTCGGCACCGCGCACCTGCTCGACGCGGCGCACGAGGTGGTACCAGAGGCCCGCGTGGTCCTCGTGAGTTCCTCCGAGGTCTACGGCATCGTGCGCGAAACGGACCTGCCCCTCACCGAGAACTCGCCGACCGTGCCGGCCAATCCCTATTCGACGAGCAAGCTCGAAGCCGAACTCGTGGCGCGCGAAGCGGTGCGCTCGCGTCAACAGGCGGTCATCATCGCGCGGCCCTTCAACCACATCGGACCCGGCCAGTCCACCCGCTTCGTGGTACCGGCCCTCGTCAAGCGCATGCTCGACGCGACCGCGCAGGGGCGTCACTTCATCATGGTGGGCGACCTCAGCACCCGTCGGGACTTCAGTGACGTGCGCGACGTGGTCCGCGCCTATCGGCTGCTCGCCGAGTGGGGTCGACCCGGCGACGCCTACAACGTCGCGTCGGGACACGACATTGCCCTTTCGGACGTCGCCGAAGAAATTCGTCGGCGCATCAATCCCGGCATCGAATTGTTGATCGATCCCGAACTGCTGCGGCCGATCGAAGTACCGGTGAACCGGGGCAGCTTCGAGAAATTGCACGAGGCGACGGGCTGGGAACCGACGATTTCGTTAGCGCAATCGCTCGATGACGTGATCGGCGCTGAGCGCGCGCGCTAGTGCCGAGGTCGGTCGTGGATGTCAATGAGAACCTTGCACCGCGCTGCGCCGTTGCATACCGCGTGAGGCTGAGAGAACTAGCCTTGACGTACTGATGGAATCCCGTGCTCCGGCAGTCGTTGCCGTCGTCGTTACCACTGGTCCGGGCCCCGGCCTCGAAGTCGCACTGGCCTCGATTGTTGCCCAGGATTATGAGGAACTCAGCCTGCTCGTCGTGGCGAACGGGTCGGACGAGCACGTCGCCGCTCGAGTCGCCGCGGTAGCGCCACGGGCCTTCGTACGCGTCCTCGACCAGAACCGGGGTTTTGCGGCGGCCTGTAACGAGGCATCGATGATGGTGGACGGTTCCGCCTTCTTCTTGTTTTGCCACGACGACGTGCGCCTCGATCCCGACTGCGTCGGCCTGATGGTCGAAGCCGCCTTTCGCACCAACGCCGGCATCGTCTCGCCGAAGTTCGTCAACTATGAAGATCCCCTCGTCTTGCTGCACGTGGGCCAGACCAGCGACCGATTCGGCGTCGTGCGCGACCGCGTGGAAGCGGGAGAGATCGATCACGGCCAACAGGACCTCGAGCGTGACGTCTTCGTCGCGCCCGGCGGCGTCACGCTGGTGCGCACCGACCTGTTTCGTACCCTGCGCGGCTTCGACCCGATGATTCCGCTCATTGGCGAGGACCTCGACCTGTGCTGGCGAGCCCAAGTCGCGGGCGCGCGCATCGTGGTGACGCCCCAGGCCAAGGTCGCGCACCGCGAGACCATCGCCACCGGCGAGCGAGCAGTGGCCGCACGCGGGACGCGCCACGCGTCGCGCCAACTCCTCCAGCGCCGCCACCAGTTGCTCGTCGTCGCGACGGGGTGGAGTTTCTGGCGTTCGCTGCTCACGATGTTCACCCTGTTCTTGATGGACCTGACGGAGTTGGGGCTCGCGCTGGTGGGTCGCGACACCGACCGGGTGAGCGCCATTGTCGGTTCGTGGACGTGGTTGGTGCGCAATCGCAAGCGAGTGATCGAGCGTCGCCGCCAGCGACGCGGCACCCGCGTGCTCGCGGACGCCGAACTGATGCGTCTCCAAGACGCCGGAGCGAGCCGGGTCAAGCGCTTCTTCCTCGTCCTCGTGCGCGAAGGACTCGAGAGCGCTCGGGGGATTCTGCCTGATCCGTTGGCCGAGACCGAAGGGCCCAGCGGCGAAACGGCCGACGGCGTGGGCTTCGCCGCCGCTTTCGCCGAGGACGAAGTCTTCGACGAGGGGGTTGGTCTCGCCGAGGAACGGGTTCGCCCCTCGAGGTTCCTGACCTCCTTCCGCTCCCAGGCCCTGGTGGTCGTCGCTATCGCCCTGCTGTGGGCCATGGGCGCGCGCAACCTGGTGGCCATGCACCTTCCGCTGATCGGGCGACTCGCCCCACTCGACTCGTGGTGGTCGACGTGGCGGCACTTCTTCGCGTCATGGTCCCCCAGCGGCGTCGGCACGGGTGCGCCGGGCATGCCGGGATTCGGCATCTTGGGCTTCGCGGGCACCTTCGTGCTCGGGCGCATGGGCATCTTGCCGCGATTGGCGCTGATCGCCGCGGTGCCGGTGGGCGCCGTGGGCATCGCGCGGCTGTTGAAGGGTCGCGTTTCGAACCGCGCGCGCATCGTCGCGTCGGTGGCGTATCTGGCGCTACCGAGTGGCCTCAACATGATTGGCCAGGGCCGCGTCGACGTGCTCGCGGTGGTCGCGGGGTTGCCCTTCATCGTTCGTCGTCTCTTCGGCCTGCTCAACGTGCCGGGCTTTCGCACGACTCCCTACAGCGAGCCCGTGCCCTTCGGTCACCGGGGCTGGCGCACCAGTGAAGCGGGTCAGCGCATGAGCGCGATCATGGTCATCGCGCTGGTGACGGCCATGGCGCCGGCGACCCTGGTCGCCGTGGCGATCATCGTCGTGGGCGTCACCCTGGCGCGGGTGCTCGAGCCCGATGAGAATCCGCACGCCCGGCCGTGGCGACTGCTCGGATCGGTTTTCATCAACGTCGCGATCTTCTTGCTGCCGCTGACGGTGGACACGGCAATCGCGGGACGGCGCTCGCTCGGCGTCTTTGGTGACGTGCGCGGACCCTGGTCGGTCCCGTCGTTCACCAGCCTGCTGCGCGGTGTCGACGGCGGGTTCGGTAACAGCTGGTGGGGCTGGCTCTGGCCGGCGCTCGCACTGGCGGCCCTCGTCTTGACGCGCCAGCCTCGTCGGGCCATCGCCTCCAAGGCGGCGATGGTGGCGATGGTGACGTTGCTGGTCATCACGGTGAGCGATCACCACTGGCTGGGCTCGTTCGTTCCGGACCTTGACGTCTTGCTCGTGCTCTACGGCGTGATGCTGGCGTTGTTGGTGGGGCTGTGCGTCGCCGCACTCGAGAACGACGTGCGCTCGGCGGGCTTTGGGTGGCGCCAAGTCTGCGCGGGGATCAGTGTGGTGGCGATGGTGCTGGCGCCACTGGCGTGGCTGGTCTCTCTCGGCAGCGGCCGTTTCGACTTGCCGACATCGTCAATCGCCGAGTCGCTCTCGACGTTGGCGCCGCCCACCGCGACCCAGTATCGGGTGCTGTGGCTCGGCGATCCCTCGATCCTGCCGGTGCCGGGCTGGACGGTGGCGCCGGGACTCGCCGCGGCGACGTCGATGAACGGTCTACCCAGCGGCAACACGCTCTTCACGTCGCCGAACTCGGGTACCGCCGACGCCATCATCACGGCGGTCAACACCGCGCTCCAGGGGCGCACCGTGAACCTCGGGCAACTCCTCGCCCCGGCGGGCATCTCGGCCATCGTCGTGATGAGCGCGTCGGCACCGCAATTGACGGGGATGGAATCCTCTCCGGTGCGCGAAGTGCCCGCGGCGCTGGTGCCCTCGCTCAGCGCCCAGACTGACCTCGCGCTCGAACTCTCCACCGCAACGGTGCAGGTCTACGCCAACGCACAGTTCTCGGGCATCGTGCGCGAGCGCACGTCGAAGTCCGCGCCGTGGACGTCGGTGCTGTCACCGATCATGAATTCGGGCGCGCTGGTGGGCGGCGACCAGGTCGAATCCGGCTTCGCACCGGCCAGCGCGTTCTCACTGCACGTGAACGGACACGCGCTGGTGAGCAGTCCCCTCGACGGCTGGGCCAGCTCCTACGCGATCCCGGCCTCGTCGAAGCCGGTGGTCGGGACCCTGAGCCTGCACCAGTTCCCGCTCAATGGCCTATTGGCTCTTCTCACCTTGTTGATGTGGTCAATCATCTGGCTGGGCTTTGGCTGGGTGCACCGCCTCGAGTGGCTCTTTACTGGTCGTCCGCGCCGGGCTCGGCACACTCGCCGACCGCGCCGCCACCGCTCGGAGGAGAACGACGATGCGTAAGTCGGGCGTCCCACTCATCATCACGGTTGTGGTGGGCGTCGCCTTGGCCGGCGTGCTCAACATCAAGGGCGGTGCCGGCAATCCCAACCCGAACTCGGGCGCGGCCGGGCCCAGCGCGCAATCGAGCGCGCTCTACTGCACTGGACTGACCAACGCGCACGGTGGCCTGCGCGGCATCGTGGACTTCATCAACACCACCAGCGCGACGCGCCACGTGGTCGTGCACGCGGTCGCCACTGGCGCGACGTCGGCGGTCGCGACGGCGTTCATCCTGGGCCCCTACGCGCGCCAGGTGGTGTCGCCGACCAACCTGGTAGTCGGCCAGACCTACGCGCTGGCCGCGCAAATTGACGGCGGGGGAGTGAGCGCCGAGCAGGTGGTCACGGGCCACGGCACCCAGTCGCCGTGCGTGAGCGCGGGTGTCACCAATTGGTACGGTTCGGGCTTTGACACCACCGTCGGCTCGCGGGCAATCTTGAGTGTCTACAACCCCACCGCGACCGCCGCGGTGTTCAACGTGACCACGTTCTCCACCAGCGGCTTCCTCTCACCCGCCAGCTTGCAGGGGGTGAGTGTGGGGCCCCACACTGAACTCGCACTCAACCTGGGCGAAGAGATCGTCGCCACCCAGAACTTCGGTGCCCAGGTGTCGGTCCTGCGCGGCTCCCTGGTCGTGGCGGGCGATCAGATATCGGGGACCACGTCGTCGCTGAACTACGGCACGGCCCACCTGGCCTCGACGGGCACCTTTCCACTGGTGACGACCGCGAACAAGGCACTCGCCCAGGTTCGCATCGCCAATCCGGGTCCCGCCGCGGCCACGGTCACCTTGACGGTGAAAGTCGGCAAGTTCAAAGTCGCGCCCCAGTCAAAGACCGTGGCGGCGTATCACAGCGCCATGATCACCATCACGCCCAATACGGCTATCCCGGCCGCGGGTGAGGCGTCACTGGTGATGACGTCAAATGAGGCGGTGGACGCCACGCTGGCCACGGGAACCACGGATGGACTGACGCTGAGTCCGCTCGGCACGCCAGTGGCGCGCGCCATTTTGGCCGACGTCACCGGCGGTGGATTCGGGGAAGCGACGGCGACCAACGCCACCGGCGCGGTGGCGACTTTCGCCTGGGCGCTCATTCACCACGGGGTGGTCACCTCAACGGGTTCGACGTCGGTTGGCGTGGGCCGCACGATTTCGCTGGGTCAGCTGCTGGGTGGTCGCACGAAACTGCGGGGCTCGACGTTGGTGCTCGCCAGTTCCACACCCGCTCTGGTGGTGGACGCGATTCTCAACACGACACCGATTGGTTTGACGCTGGCTTCGTCGCTAAACGGCGGGTAACGTCGGTGGCTGCCAGGTCGGCGCCGCCGCCCCGACGGGAGCCGGAGCCGGAGCCGAATTACCGTTCGTTGAGACGGGGTCGGCGTTGTCGCTCTTCCCCTGGCGCAGTCCCAAGGCGCTCACCGTCTTGGTACCGACCGGGTGCACCGGCTCGCCGTGGGCTTCGTCGATGAGTTGCGCGGCCGTCTCGCCGTCAATCGTCTCGTGCTCGAGCAAGGAGCGCGTCAGGGCCTCGAGGCCGCGACGATGCAGGGTGAGGACCTCAATGGCCCGTGACTCTTGCTCGCGCAGGATGCGCTCGACTTCGTCGTCGATGATCTGCGAGGTGTGGTCCGAGTAATCGCGCGTGTGCATGAGGTCTTCGCCCAAGAAGACCTGGTTGTTCGAGCCCCAGGCCATGGGTCCGATTTCCTTGGACATGCCCCACTCGCGCACCATACGCCGAGCGAGTTCGGTGTTTCGCTGCAGGTCGTCGGCGGCGCCCGTCGAGAGGTCGAGGTAGACGAGAAGTTCGGCGACGCGTCCGCCCATGCGCATGCACAACGAGTCTTCGAGGTGCTGGCGCGACATGATGTAGCGATCTTCCTCGGGCAGGGTCATCGTCACGCCCAGCGCCATACCGCGCGGGATGATCGTGATCTTGTGCAGCGGGTCGGTCTTGTCGAGCACGTAAGCGAGCAGGGCGTGGCCCGACTCGTGGTAGGCGATGCGCTCACGCTCGTCGTCGTGCAGAACCAGCGAGTCGCGCTGCTGGCCCATCATGACGCGGTCGCGGGCGGTTTCGAAATCCTCCATCGAAATGGTCTCGGAGTGGCGGCGCACCGCGTGCAGGGCCGACTCGTTCACCAAGTTGGCGAGGTCCGCACCGCTCATGCCCGGAGTGCCGCGCGCGACCATCTCGAGCGATACCGTGGTGTCGAGGGGTTTTCCCTTGGAGTGCACCTCGAGAATGGGCAGGCGCTCATCGAGGTCGGGCAACGGGACGACGATCTGTCGGTCGAAACGGCCCGGGCGTAACAACGCGGAGTCGAGCACGTCGGGGCGGTTGGTGGCGGCGATGACGACCACTCCCTCGGTGGGTTCAAAACCGTCCATCTCGTTGAGCATCTGGTTGAGCGTTTGCTCACGCTCGTCGTGTCCGCCGCCCAAGCCCGCGCCGCGCTTGCGGCCAATGGAGTCAATTTCGTCAATGAAGACAATGGCCGGTGCCTGCTTGCGCGCGATCGAAAAGAGGTCGCGCACGCGGCTCGCGCCCACGCCAACGAACATCTCCATGAAGTCCGAACCCGACACCGAGAAGAAGGGCACGCCCGCCTCGCCGGCGACGGCGCGCGCGAGCATGGTCTTGCCCGTGCCCGGGGGGCCCACGAGCAAGATGCCCTTAGGAATCAGTGCGCCCATCGCGGTGTAGCGCGCGGGCGACTTTAAGAAGTCGACGACCTCACTGATTTCCTGCTTGACGCCGAGGTAGCCCGCGACGTCGGCGAAGGTGGTCTTGGGCCGGTCCTGATTGAACTGCTTGGCCTTGGATCGTCCGACCGACATCATGCCGTTCATCTGACCCTTGGCCTGGCGCGACAAGAAGATCATGAAGCCGCCGAAGATCAAGATCCAGATCAAGTAGGGCAGGAGAGTAGCGGCCAGGCTCGAGGGGTTGGCGAAGGTCACCGACACGTTGTCCGTGCGCAGGGTCGTCACTTCGTCGCTCAACACCGGGACGGGGCCATTGGTCGTGTAGTTGGTACCGTCGCCGAGTTGACCGGTCAGGACACCGGTGTTGTTGTTGATACTCGCCGAAATCACCTTGTTCTCCTTGGCCATGGTGAGCAGGTTGGAATAGTTGACCGACTTCACCGTCTTGCTGGGAAAGAGCGAGGAGATGACGAGAAATCCCAGTATGAACAGAATGACGGCGAATATCATTACGCGCCGGCGCGCGTCGGGCGGCATGGGGTTGGGGCCGCCTGGCACGTACTTGCGCCAGTTGTTTTCTTCGGGGGCAGGCATGGTCACGTTTCTAATCTAGAGGTGGTGAGCGACACCCGGTTCCGCGGACCTGTGCAAAACCCTTGAGTTGTTAGCGTGAGGGGTAGTGACCGACACGAATCTTAAGAATCAGCCCCGCGTGGTGGCCATCATCGTCATGGCTTTTGGCGGCTTCATCCTGGGTCAGGTGGTGGCCTCGGTGCTCGACGCAGTGGTCGTTTCGGTCATTCATTTCCCCGGCGGCATGACCGCGTTGTCGAAGCTGAACGACTCGCCGTGGTGGTCAAATGTCGTGGGATTGGCAGGACTTTGGGTGGGTTTCGCCGTCGCGATTTATTGGGCGCGACACCGGGGCGGACTCGAACCGCTCAGCAATGCGTGGCGGGTACGTCGCTTCGACGTTTTCTACCTCGGGCTCGGAGTCGCCTGTCAGGTCGTGGTGGGCCTGGCGTACGCGCCGTTTCATTTTAAGAATATGGAAAAACCGGTGAACCACCTCTTCGGATCGACCCACGGCGTCACGTTCGTTCTCCTCGCGGTGATGACGGTGGTGGGTGCGCCGCTGTGGGAAGAATTACTCTTTCGCGGAGTGATCTTTCGAGCGCTCCTCGCCGGCTTCTCGGCGCGCGGGGCGCGCAGTGGCACCGCCGCCGCCGTGGGATTGAGCGCGTTGATCTTCGCCGTCGCCCACGCCGAGTGGCTGCAGCTGCCGGGACTGTTCTTCCTGGGAGTCGTGTTGGCGGTCGTCGTTCTGCGCACCCAGCGGCTGTTACCGGCCGTGCTCACTCACGTGGGCTTTAACGCCTTGACCATGACGTCACTCGTTCTGCAGAGGCTGCACCACTGATGCGCTGGCTACGGCGACTGACGTTGTTGTGGTGGATCGACGCCGTGGCCGTGGCCGTGGTGATCGTGGTCACCGTGTGGTCGATGCACCCGAACCTCGTGTTCTCCTCGACGCTCATCACTGGTGGCGACACCGGATCGCACCTCGCGCTGCCGGCGTTCTTGCGCAGTCAGGGCGATCTCTTTCACCTCACCCCGTGGTATCCGGGGTGGTTCGCGGGCATGCCGGCCTACACCTACTACTTCGTGCTGCCCGACTACTTCGCGGTACTGGGCAGCTACCTCGTCGGTTTTGCGGTGGCCTTCAAACTCGCCACCATCATGGGCTCGGTCCTCATGCCGGTGGGCGCCTACGTGATGGCGCGACTCTTTCGCGCGCCGCGACCCGTCCCGGCGGCGCTGGCGCTCGCGACGCTGCCCTTCCTCTTTGACGCCAGCTTCACCATCGACGGGGGAAACCTGTTCTCCACGATGGCCGGCGAGTACGCCTTTTCGCTCTCGCTGGCGCTGAGTCTGTTCACCATTGGCCTCTTCGCCCGCGGCGTGCGCACGGGTCGGGGATACTGGTGGGCCGCGTTGGCGCTGTCGCTGACTCTGGCCTCGCACCTGCTGCCGTGGATGTTCTCCCTGGGCGCCATCGCCATTCTCGTGGTGCTGGAATTGCTGCAGCGCCGTGGCCTGGGCGACCCGCGCGAAGAGCGCGTCCCCGGTGACTACGCGCGGCCCGTTCGTTTCGCCGTCGGCGCGACGCTGATCTCATTGGCGTTGTCGGCTTGGTGGTTGATCAGTTTCGCCACCACGCAGAATCTCACCAATTCAATGGGGTACAACAACGACCAGACCAACACCATCCACCAGATCTTCACGACGTTGGGCTGGTGGACGAGCGCGGGGGGAGCCGCGGGGGACCGCTGGGTCATCGTCATGGCCGCGGCCGCGGGGGTTCTCGCCTTCGTGGTGCGCGACCGATTGGGCATGGTGCTCGCACTGGTGACCGCGGCGTCGTTGGTCGCGTTCGTGTTCGATCCCCAGAGCATCTTGTTCAACGAACGTCTCGCGCCCTTCTGGTTCCTCGGTATCCACCTACTGGCTGGCTGGCTCGTGGGTTATGGCGCGTGGCGCTGGGTCGAGCGCCAGCGGCGCCTCGATCTGGTCGCGCAGTTCTCCGACGAGTTCGGTGACGACGAGACCGTGGCGGCGCCCACGTGGCGACACGAGTGGAATGAGCGAATCCATCGCACGCGCGTGCTCAATGTCACGTCCTGCGTGATACTGGTGGGCTTGTTCTCGACGGTACCGGGCGTCGTGCCCGGCCTGGCGAGCACGCTACGCCTCAACACCACGGGCAATGAGGTCACCAACTGGGCGGCCTTCAACTACGCGGGCTACCAGGGCCAGCCGGCGTGGCCCGAGTATCACGATCTCATGACCACCATGGGCCGCGTTGCCTCGAAGTACGGCTGCGGACGCGCGATGTGGGAATACAACTCTTCCGAGGGCCGCTTCGGCACGCGGATGGCGTTGATGCTCCTGCCGTACTGGACGAACAACTGCGTGGACTCCATGGAGGGGCTCTTCTTCGAATCCTCGGCGACGACGCCGTACCACTTCCTCGACCAGGCCGAGCTCAGCCTGTCCCCGAGCAACCCCCAAGTGGGTCTCGACTACGGCAACCTCAATGTTCCCGAGGGTGTCGCGCACCTGCAGATGCTCGGAGTCAAGTACTACATCGCCTTCTCACCCGCGGTCATCGCCCAGGCCAACGATGACTCGACCCTGCAGCTCGTCGCCACCACCAAGGTCTGGCCGTCGCCGGGCGCCCAGTGGCACATCTACCGCATCAAGAACAGCCCGGTCGTTGAACCGCTGAGCCGCGAACCCGTGGTGGTGGCGGGGCTCTCGAGTCGCACCGCGTGGCTGAAGGCGAACGAGACGTGGTGGCTCGACCCGACGTCGTGGAACGTGCCGTTGGCGAGCAGCGGACCGGCCGACTGGCCGCACATCAGCGCGTCCGACGCCGCCTACACGCCGCTGACCTTGCCCAAGGTCAGCGTCAGCGACGTCACCCAGACGACGCAGTCGATTCGTTTCCACGTGTCGCGGGTGGGCGTGCCGGTGCTGGTGAAGATCTCCTACTACCCGCGCTGGCACGTTACCGGCGCCAGCGGGCCCTTTCGAGTGAGTCCCAACTTGATGGTGGTGGTGCCCACCTCGACCACGGTGTCGCTGATCTACGGGTCGAGTCCGGCGGTCGGTTTCGGCAACTTGATCACCGACGTCACGGCGGCCACGGGACTGGCGGTGGGCGTCATCGCCCTTCGAAGGCGCCGTCGGGAGCGACGGTAGGATTGGCGGTCATGGACACTTCGCTGATTTTCAAGGCCTACGACGTACGCGGCACCTACCCTGATCAACTCAACGAAGATGTCGCCCGGGCCACCGGATCGGCCTTCGCGACGTTCGTCGGCGGCGCGTCAATCGTCGTGGCGCGCGACATGCGTCCCTCGGGCCCGAGCCTCGTGGATGCCTTCGCCGAGGGCGTGCGCCGCGTGGGCGTCGAAGTGGTGGACATCGGCCTCGCCTCGACCGACCTGCTCTACTTCGCCTCGGGGTACCTCAACTCGCCCGGCGCGATGTTCACCGCCTCGCACAACCCCGCGCAGTACAACGGCATCAAGATGTGCCTCGCCGAAGCCAAGCCCGTCGGCCTCGAGACGGGCCTCGCCGACATCGAGCGAATGACCAATGAATTCCTCGCCTCGCCGGCAACGGGTGAGATGGCGGCCATGACCGAAAGCGACGTCCTCTCCGCCTGGGTGGCGCACGTGCACTCCTTCGTCGACACCTCGAAGCTGCGCCCCTTGAAGATCATCGCTGACACCGCCAATGGCATGGGCGGTTACGTCGCGCCGCTGGTCTTCGCCGGCCTGCCCTTCGACGTTGAAATCATGTACCCCGAACTCGACGGCACCTTCCCCAACCACCCGGCCGACCCGCTCAACCCGGCCAACATCGTGGACCTGCAGCGTCGGGTGCTCGAATCGGGCGCCGACATCGGCCTCGCCTTCGACGGCGACGCCGACCGCGTGTTCCTCATCGACGAGAAGGCTCACGGCATCAGCGGCTCGGCGACGACCGCGATGGTGGCGGCGAGCCTGCTCGACAAGAACCCCGGTGCGACGATTCTCTACAACGTCATCTGTAGCAAGTCGGTGGCCGAGGTCATCGCCGAACACGGTGGCATCGGCGTGCGCACGCGCGTGGGACACAGTTACATCAAGCAGACCATGGCCGAGACCAACGCCATCTTCGGCGGCGAACACTCGGGCCACTACTACTACCGCGACAACTACCGCGCGGATTCGGGCATCATCACCGCCCTGGTGGTGCTCGAACTGCTGAGCAACTTCGATGGTCCACTGTCGGAGCTGGTGAGCCCCTTTAACCGTTACGCGGTCTCGGGCGAAATCAACACCGTGGTGACCAATCCCTTAGTCACCGTGGCGGCGATTACCGAGGAACTACGTTCATCGAGTGCGACGATCGATGAACTCGACGGTCTGACGGCCGACTTCGGCGACTGGTGGTTCAATTTGCGTCCCTCCAACACCGAGCCACTGCTGCGACTCAACGTGGAGGCCCCGACCGACGAGGAATGCGCGAAGCACGTGGCCAAAATCCTCGAGATGATTCGCGCGAACTGACCATGGCGCTCGACACCTTCCTCCTCGATCTCCTCGAAGATCCGGCTGATCACGGACCGCTGCGCTACGTGGCGTCCCTCGACGTGCTCTACAACCCGCGGATCCGCCAGGCCTACGAGGTGAAGGACGATATCCCCGTCCTTTTGACGAGCGAAGCGCGCGACGTCGACGACGCCGAGCACGAGAAGATCATGAACGATCCGACGGGTCGTGACACCGGGCGCCCGTAATCGTCGAGCTCAGGTCCGTACGGACGCGCGCGACGCGTCAGAAACTGGTCATCACGGGGGTGAACGTCGTGGGCACCACCAAACTTGCGGCCGACGCATTACTGATGACGACGCCCTTCGCCGACGTTCCCTCCACTTGAAGTTCCACGCGGGGTCGTCCGGCGGAGTAAGCGACGATGCGTGACGCCAAGAAGTAGCGCCCGACCATGACCGCGTGGGCGCTCCCCGCGTCGAACAGCGGTTGCGGGCACTGAACGAAACCTCGGCACGGCTGGCCAAAGTAGGCGTGGAGCATCACCGCCTTGACGGAGGGTGCCACGATTCCCGACACCCAGACCGTGGCGGTGTTGGTGTCCTTGTTGGTGGTGTAGCCACCTAGGAGGACTCCCGCGATTCCCGACACGAGTCGCGTCGGGGTGAGCCGGGACGTCGCGCGGGCGACGCCGGCGTTGGTCATGACGGGCGACAGCCGGTTGGACGAGATCAGACAGTCGTAGAGTGTCGTGCCGCGAGAGAAGAGGGCGAGGTCGGGACTCGAGCCGAAGTTGCGGGGATAGCCGAACAGGTTGGACCGTTCAATGCGCCACGTCGCCGTCGCGGGAACCGTCGTCGACGTGGCGGCGCTCGGGTGCTCACAGGCGTTGCGCAACGTGGCGTTGACGAGTGAGAGATCGGCGTCGCCCGACGCCCGCGCAGCGGGAAGCACCGCGAGTGCGACGAGGGAGAGCGTGGCCACACTCGCTCGAACGCTACGGCGACTGGTCGACAACCTCGGTCGCCGGGTACTCACTTTTTTGAGGGATTCGCTCGTCACCACACCCTACGGCTTCGGTCGAACCGAGGCAACGGTGTCGTCAGTCGAGGCGTTCAATGATCATGGCCATGCCCTGACCACCGCCGACGCACATCGTCTCGAGGCCGTAGCGGCCTCCGGACTGCTCCAATGAGTGCAGCAGCGTCGTCATGATTCTCGCCCCGGTCATACCGAAGGGGTGCCCGAGCGCAATCGCGCCCCCGCGCACGTTGAGCTTGGAGAGGGGAACGCCCAAGTGCTTGGCGCTCGGCAGAACTTGGGCCGCGAAGGCCTCGTTGATCTCCACGAGGTCGATGTCGTCCATCGTGAGCTGCGCTCGCGCCAGGGCCTGGCGGCTGGCCTCGATCGGGCCCAAGCCCATGATCTCGGGGTTGAGTCCGCTGAGTCCCGAAGAAACGATGCGCGCACGGGGACGGATACCCAGTTCTCGGGCGCGTACGTCGCTCATCACCACCACCGCCGCGGCACCGTCGTTGAGCGGACAGGCGTTGCCCGCGGTGACGGTGCCGTCGGGTCGAAATACTGGCGCGAGCGAGGAGAGTCGCTCGAGGGACGTGTCGGCTCGCGGACCATCGTCGGTGTCGACGACGGTGCCGTCGGCTCGGGTGATGGGGATGATCTCCTGCGCAAAGAAACCGTTGCGCTGGTGAGCGACGGCGAGTTCCTGGCTGCGCAGGGCGAACTCGTCCATCTGCGAACGGCTCACGTTCTCGAGTTGCGCCACATTCTCGGCGGTCTGGCCCATGGCGATATAGATGTCGGGAAGACCCGAGGGTGGCGTCCACGCGTTCGCTCCCTCGGAGGAACGCAGTGCACGGCGCTCGCGCGCCTCTGCGAAGAGTGGATTCGCCGCGCCGTCGATGTCGGACATGCCGGAGCCGAAACGCGAGATGGTCTCGACTCCAGCGGCGATGAACACGTCACCCTCACCGGCGCGGATCGCGTGGGCCGCCATGCGGATGGTTTGAAGGGACGAGGAGCAGTAGCGATTCACGGTCACGCCGGGCACGTCGTCGAGTCCCGCCAATACCGCCACGACGCGGGCCAAGTTGAAGCCTCCCTCACCGGCGGGCTGACCGCAACCGACCAAGAGATCCTCCACCATGTGGGGATCGAGTTCGGGCACCTGTTCAAGTACCTGGTGGACCACGTAGGCGCACAGGTCGTCGGGCCGCTCGCTGACGAGGGAGCCCTTGAAAGCTCGGCCAATCGCGGTGCGGCCGGCGGCGACGAGAACGGCCTCGGCCACGTCGAACGACCTACTTCAGCTGCAGCGGACCAGCGTCGTCAAAGCCTTGACGAATGCCCTGACCGGCGCGGCGGCGCAACTGCTCGGGCTCGAAGAGCATCCAGTAGGCGTTGCGCGCGTGCTTGCGTGAACGGTTTTCGAAGACGCTCGCGAGCGCCTTGGGGTCGGTGGCCTCGTCCTCGTGGACGAAGACTTCGAGGATGGGCGTCGCGGTGAGGAGCTGCGCCTGCATGATGCCCATCGCCGCCTCGTGGGCGCACTGCTTGTCGATCGGCGCCGAACCCGGCATGCCGAGCGCGACCACGATGGAGCAGCCGTCCTCCTCGATCAGGTTCATCGCGGCGACGGCGAGGTCCTTGAATCCCGGCACGGTTCGCGAGATGACCTTGAAGGTCTTGTTGTAGCCCGGACAGATAGCGAGCTCGTCACAGGCGGCCTGGCCCATGTCGTAGCGGGCGAACATCGTGTCGACCACACCGATGCGCGCCTTGGGCATCTTCTTCGAGATTTTCTTGTCGGAGTCCTTCTTTTCAGATTTCTTCTTCGCCATCATGCTCCCGTCGTTCAGCCAAGTCTAGAGAGAAGGACTCTCAAATCAGGTAATTGGTCCCGTGCGAGACCGGAAGGGTGAAACCGCGCCGTTCGAGGTCGTGTTCCCAGCGTTTGATGAGTGTTTCGAGGATGAAGACGCGCGCGAAGCGCTTGTCCTCCGCGGCCACCAGGTCCCAGTGGGCGTGCGAATGGTCCGTCCATTCGAGCATGTCCTTGATGGCGCCTAGGTACTGGGGGCGCAGTGATCGATTGTGCCAGTCATTGTCGGTGAGCTTCCACCGCTTGGCCGGGCTGGCGGCGCGATCGTTGAAGCGTCTGAGCTGTTCCCCCTCGGAGATCTGCAGCCAGAACTTCACGAGGCTGACGCCGTCGTTGACGAGGGCGTCTTCGAAGTCGACGATCTCCTTGGCGGAGCGTTTGACGGAGCTTTCGTCAATGAGCTGGTCGACGCGTTCGACGAGAAGTCGCCCGTACCACGAACGGTCGTAGACCGTCATGTCTCCCCGACCCGGCAATGACGAGGCGAAACGCCAAAGAAAATGATGACGCAACTCCTCGGGAGTAGGCGCGCTGATCGGCATGACGCGCACGTGACGCGGGTCGAGTCCGGCGGTGAGACGCCGGATGGCTCCGCCCTTGCCCGCGGCATCAAATCCCTCGAAGATCACCAGGAGGCCCGGCGCGTGCGGCGCGGGACCGAGGAGTCCGGCACTGAAGAGTCGCAGGTGCAGCAGCCGCTTCTGGGCTGCGACAACTCGCCTCTCCGATTCTTCTGCCGACAGGGACTGCTTGAGGTCGAGATCGTCGAGACGGTTGGCCATGATCTCAGTCTGGCACTACGGGGTGGTACTTCATGGTGGTGCCGAGAAGGCGCAGAGTTTCGGGGAAATACGGATCGACCAATTCGCCAAAGACATCCCACCGGCGCACGAAGAAGTTGCGATCGGCGATCGGATCCAGTCGACCGCGGGTCGAGCCCGCAAAGTGCGTGACCACGACATCGGGGAGAAAGACGACCTGGCGTCCGCTCGCCTGGCTACGCAGGCACAAGTCAACGTCGTTCATCACGACCGCGAGCCGTTCGTCCATACCGGCGAGCTCCGCGTAGAGGGCGCGCGAGATCAATTGCACTGCGCCGGTCACTGCCGACACGTCGCGGCGAGCGAGGACGTAGTCGTCCTCGACGAGGTAGTTGACGCCGCGGCGCAGGTGCTGGGGGTAGGGAGCGATGACGATGCCGTCGTGCTCGTGAACGCCGCGCTGATCGAGCAAGGTGACGCCCACGACGCTCACGTCGTCGAGGGATGCCACGCCCACCATCTGCTCGAGCCAGTCGACCGTGCGCACGATGGTGTCGTTGTTGAGAGTGAGCACGTAGTCGGCGCTGCATTGGGCGACGCCTCGATTGATGATGGCGGCGTAGTTGAAGGGTCCGGGGCAGTCGATGACGCGGTACGTGGTCTGGGCGAAATACTGCAGTGTTTCAGACTCGACGGAACCGTTGTTCAAGATGGTGATGGCGTAGTTCGGGTACGAACTCGCCTCGACCGACTGAATGCATTGGCGCAACAGTTCGACGCGGTCGCGCGTGGGGATGATGATGTCAATTGACGGCCACGAGTCGGGAATTGGTGACCACGTCACCACTGAGGGGCGCGAAGTAACCGCGACGTGTCCCCGGATGCCGCGCCGCAACAGTGCTTCGGCGACCACCCGTCGGGTGTCCTCGGCCAAGTCCGCGTGGTGCCGCTCCTCGAACGAGCGTCCGCGGAGAACAACCGACACGTGGCGAAAACGTGCGTGGGCGTCGAAGAGGCGCAGGTAGAGATCGTGCTCCGCGGCGCGACCTGCTTCGTTACGTAGTCCGCCTTCGCGGACCACTGCCTCGCGCCGCAACAGTGCCGGTCGGCCGATCACGTTGTAGCTCAACAACGTGTGGGGACCAACCTCGCGGGATTTCAATACGGGAATCGTCGCCACGTCACCGACTTCGTCCCCGTAAATGACGTCGGCGCCGCCGCGTTGCGTGAGCAAAGTGGCGGCGGTGGCGAGACGCGCGTACTCGTCGCCGTTGTCCTGGATAACGAGCAGCCATTCCTTTGTCGATGTGAGCGCCACGCCACATTTCTCGAAGAACTCTGCCGGATCGCTGGAGTTCAAGAGCACGAACTCGACGTGATCGGTCACCTCGCTATGCGCCACCGTCGACGTGGGAGAAGATACGACGTAGTTGAACGGGAAGATGTCGACGTCAACAGTTGGTGTCGGCACGACGTCGGGCGTGGGGGGGCGGACTCGCTCAACAAGTCGACGACGGAGTGTGTCATCACCGAGTAGGGGTCCGATGACTCGGGCGAAGGGTGTCGAGGACACCTGGCGGACGTCACGATGAAACGTCCGCCACCGTTGGGAGATCTCGCGAGGGGTGGCGGCCTTGCCATTGTGGTCGAAGCGCTCGAATGCTGACACGACGACCTTTCGATGAACAGTTCGGCCGGGGTCCGAATCGTCCCGATTTTACTAGAGAAACGTCGAGGGGTGATGGTCACGGCAGGACTTCATGTCGCAGAAATCAAGACGGTCCACTTCGCGGTCAAGCGACGGCTATGTTGAGTTTCACATTTGAGTAGTACCCCAATGAAGGTGATAACCACAAGAAAGAGGCTGTCGTGACTGACACGGTCGTTCCGAATACTTCGGGCAATTCAGAGCATTCACTCAAGCCGGGGGTCCTCGGCGTCTTCGACTCAGCAATCATGGGCATCGCCGGTTCAGCTCCGGCCTATTCGATTTCCGCCACGACACTCTTCCTCTTCGCCAACGTCGGATTCGGTGGCGCGGCGTCCCTCCTGTATTGCGGCTTCTTCATGTTCGGCATCGTCTTCGCGTTCAACTACCTCTCGAAGTCCGACTCAACGGCCGGCGCGACGTACTCGTGGGTGCGTCGCGCACTGCATCCCTACCTCGGTTACCTGGCCGGCTGGGCGCTCATTGTCTCCGCGCTCATCTTTATGGTGATCGCCACTTTCCCCGCGGGTTCCAACATTTTGGATATCTTTCGACCGTCGTTGGCGTCAAACAAGACGCTGATCACCATTCTTGGGGCGGTCTTCTTCCTCCTGATGGTCGCCGCGGTCGCCGCGGGAGTCACCGTGACGGTCACGGTCCAGATCATCATGTCGTGTATTGAGATTGCGTTGTTGTTGCTGTTCGCGGGGCTCGCGATATTTCACGCCCACGTCGTGCCGTTCTCGTGGCACTGGTTCTCCCCGTCGATCTTTAGCACCATCCACGGCAATACCTTCTTCGCCGGGGCACTTTTGGCGGCGTTCTATTACTGGGGTTGGGACGTGACCGCCAACTTGAATGAAGAGACGAAGAATTCCGGGGCGAACAGTGACAAGAAGTCACCGGCATCCACGTCGGGTCTCGGAGGCATTCTGGGCACCATCGTCGTGTTCTTGCTCTTTGAAGTATTCACCATCGCGTCCAACATGGTCATCCCCGCGAAGGACATGGGGAGCAACTCGCCGTACTCAGCAGACATCCTGGCTCACCTCGGCCAGATCGTGGCACCCGGCTGGTTCGGCAAACTCATCGTGGTGAGCGTCCTGTTGTCGACGATTGCCACGCTGGAGACGACGCTGATCCAGGTCACGCGCACGTTGTTCTCGATGGGCCGCGACAAGACGTTGCCGGCGGCACTGGGTCGAGTGCATCCGCAACGCCGTACCCCCATCGTGGCGACCGTCACGGTCACCGTAATTTCATTAGCGCTGTTCGTGGCCAGTCAGTACGTCGGATCGGTATACAACATCCTCCAAGACGGATACTCCGCCATCGGTATTCAGATCTGTATCTATTACGCACTCGCTGGATTCTCGGTCATTGTCCTATATCGCCGCCAGCTCTTCAAGTCCGTCAAGAATTTCATCTTCATGGGCCTGTGGCCGCTGCTGGGCGCACTCTTCATGACCGTGGTCTTCTTTAAGGTCATACCTCCGCTCAACGTGACGACGAAGGTAGTCGGATTGGGCTCAATGGCGCTGGGACTTCTTCCGATGGCCTACTATGCGTGGAAGAAGGCACCATATTTCGATATGCCAACCAAGGAAGATCGCCACGCGATTCTCCAGGAGATTCAGCAAAACCTTTAATTGATTGGCGCGGTCCACCTCATTAGGTGGGCCGCGTCAGTTGAGTTCAATGGGCTTGAATCGCAAGATGCTCGCGAAGATCGCGAGGTCGATGGCGGCAAAACTGGCGAACGCGTAGGGAATGACGTGCACGCCGAAGTGTGACACGAGCAAGCTCACTCCGCCGGGTCCGATCACGCCGCCGGCCATCATCGCGAAAATGAGAATGGTGATCCCGTCGCTGTCGTGGGGTAGCAGCCGCGTGTACCAGAGAAGTCCCATCGGAAAGACCGACGCCAGGATCAGACCGAGCAGGGGATACGACACCAGCGCCACGTGGTTGGAGATGCCACCGAGGTCGGCGAAGATCGCCAACACCAGGCCGCCGAGAATGAGCCCGCGGTCATTCAAGATGCGGTGCAGTGGACCGCCCAAACTGCGTCCGATGGTCATTCCCATCCAGAACGCCGCCGTGATGAAACTGCCGACCGACGTCGAGAAGCCACCACGTTGTAACTGCGAGGACATCCAGCCCGACGCGCTCGTCTCCATCGCCACGTAGAAGATGTAGGCGAAGATGAACGTGAGTAAAATCGGCCATCGTTGCGCCTTGTGGGCGCTGATCTGAGTCTGTAGCACCTCGGCCTTCAGGGGTGGCGCGTGGACGCCGCGATTAAAAGTCGTTAAAAGCAGTGCGACCAACGAAATTCCAATGAACACGCCGGGAAAGTTTCTCGGGTGCGCGAGGACGATCAGCAGGGGACAGATGACGGCGCCCAGGCCGTAACCGGCGTTGACGATACTCAACCGGTGAGCTCGCCCTTCGGCGGCCGTGCGCGAGAGCAACACGTTGAGGCTCATGTCGAGTGAACCGAAACCGAGTCCCAGCAGAAAGAGGCTCGCGAGGAAGACAGTCCACGAGTGCACGAGTCCCGACGCGAGGGTTCCGGCGGCGACCGCGATGAGCGAGATGGTGAGGACCCGTCGCCCCGTCGTGTGCTTGAGGCCCCACCATCCGGGCAACACGCCAATGAGCGCACCGACGAAGTAGACGCTGACCACCTCGCCGGCCTTGGCGAGAGAAATACTGAAGTGGTGCGAGAACGTGACGAGCAGTGGTCCGAACAGCGACGACGTCGCGCCGACCACGATGAAGACGCCCGTGAGGTTGACCAGGGCGAGAGGGGTCAACTCGACCTGCGTGGCCGCTTCCGGCGACGTTGACTGAGATGACACGAACTCTCCTCGGTGGTGGTGCGATGGACTTCGATGGTATCGCCGAGTCTCGGCTCACTACACTTCGCCCATGGCCGAATCACTGACCACGCTAGGCGGACCAATCCTCGCCATTGACATCGGTGCCACGTCGATCAAGTTCTGTCCGGTTGACGAACGGGGACATTTGATGAGCGACGTGACGCGCATCGACACGCCGTATCCGTGTCGGCCCGCGACGCTCGTTGACGTGGTGTCACGCGTGATCAATCACAGCGGATACTTGCGCGCGGGCGTGGGTTTTCCTGGCGACATGATCGACGGACGAGTTATCGAGCCGGGGAACCTGTCACGCGCGGGGGGCATCTCGACCCCCGTCGATCCCGCCATTGACCAGCTGTGGATGGGCTACGCGGTCGAAGAAGAACTGCAATCTCATTGTCGGGCTCGGGTCAGGGTGGTGAACGACGCCACGCTGGCGGCCCACGGCTACGCCGAGGGAATTGGGCGCGAACTGGTCTTCACGCTGGGGACGGGACTCGGGATTTCCCTGGTGGTGGCCGGGGAATGGCAGAAGATTCGTGACATCGGCTCGGCGATGTACCACGACGTCGGCACCTACGACGAAATCTTTGGTGAACCATCGCGGGAAAGGAACATGGACCGCTGGCGCACGCAATTGGCCGACGCCATCACCGCGTTCGTCCGCGAATTCGCGGCTGACGTGGTGCACGTGGGTGGTGGCAACGCGCGTCACGTGCGCGGCGAGGATCTCGCCGCAATCGGTTGCCCCGTAGTCTTCAACGACAATGAGGGGACTCTGCGCGGCGCCGCGCAGCTCTTCGCCACGCCGTAGATTCATCGGTACTCGCGAAGCGGCCCACTACGCTACGGGGCGTATCGCCTAGTGGCACGACACCAGTGAGGTCTCACGATGACAGTGTTTGAAGAAGAGATCCGCTCCCAGGGCGACATCCTGCGCGCGCGCGCCACCGCGGGCGCGGGCGAAGCCCGTCGAGCCGCCGAGAAGTGGCGCGAGGTGACCCACCTGCTCGTCGCCGCTCGCGGGTCGTCGGACAACGCGGCCATTTTCTTTCAGTATCTCGCGGGTCAGGAACTCGGGCTGCTCATCGCCCTCGCGGCGCCCTCGCTGTACGAGGGATCGCGTCAGATGAACCTGAAGGGAGCGGGCGTGCTCGCCATTTCTCAGTCCGGCCGCTCGCCGGGGATGTCCGAGGTACTGGCTCAGGCTCGGGTTCAGGGCCGTGCGACGGTCGCGGTCACCAACGACCCCGCGTCGCCCTTGGCGCTCTCGAGTGACACCGTGCTCGAACTCCGGGCTGGTGCCGAACGCGCGATCGCCTCGACCAAAACTTTCTCCTCCACGTGGCACGCACTGGCGCAATTGGTCGAGGCGCTGCGCGGTGAACCGCTCGAGGGCATGGATGGTTTGCCCGACGTCGTTGATCGCAGTGCGCAGTGGGCGCTAGCGATGGAAATGCCGCTCAATCTGCTCAACGTTAGGGGGGTGACGATGGTCGGGCGAGGTGTCGGTTACGCCGTCGCATGCGAGATTGCGCTCAAGGTGCGCGAGGTCACCGGCGTGCGCGCCGAGTCCTTCTCCGCCGCGGACTACCTGCACGGGCCCATTGGAGCCGACGGTGAGGGTTGCACCGCTGTCGTCGTCGTGACCGAAGAACTCACCGATGCGGTCCTACGTGAGTTGCTGCAGGGATGTCGCGATTCGGGAATGGCCGTCGTGGTCATTCGCCCGCCCACGCGCGAGCCGGTGGAGTGCGATGCGGAGATCATTCTGCCCGAGGCGGGAGCCAACTGGGTGGTGGGGCTCAGCGCCGTCATCGTGGGCCAGGCGATCGCGCTGCGCCTCGGCGAAGTGCGGGGCCGGCCAATCGATACGTCGCCGGGGCTCTCGAAAGTCACCTTGTCGGCGTAGGTCCAGATTCGGTGACCGAGGAGGGTCGACGACTTGGAACGCTTCAATGACTACCAATTTGGTTTCATGTTGATTAATTCTCTCAAAATGTGAAAATTTCTCACAATAATGTTTGTTAGATGTGAAAAATTCACATAATGTGACCACGTGAGTCCGAAGTCGGGGCAACAGGACGACTCCGCGTGCTGTTGACTCGAGTGAAGGTGACACATTGAAACGGGGACTCAGACGGTTCCCATCGGGAGGAGTTGTTGTGATGAAAAAGTTCAAGGTAGGTCTCGCGACCTCGGCCCTCGTGCTCGTGGCATCCACGATCACGGTGGCGGGCCCGGCGACCGTGGGTCTGAGCGTAGCTAACGCCGCGCCGTCGCAAGCGCCGCTCAACCTCGCGAACGAGCAGGGTGCACTCTGGTCGTGCGCGTTCAATCCGTTTGTTCCGTCGTCCCTGCCGTATTCGTTCGGGCTGACCTACGAGTCGCTCGACTTCGTGAATGCCCTGCAGAGCGGCAAGGTCACTCCGTGGCTCGCATCGGCGTACGCGTGGTCCAACGCCAACAAGAAGCTGACCTTCACGATTCGCTCCGGCGTGAAGTGGAGTGACGGCGTGGCCTTCAGCGCGGCGGACGTGGTCTACACCTTCAACCTGCTCAAGAAGAATCCCGCTCTCGACCTCAATGCGGTGTGGTCGGTGCTCTCGAGCGTGAGCTCGTCGGGCAACAAGGTCGTCTTGAACTTCAAGTTGGCGGCCGTTCCGTACTTCTTCTACGTGGCCGGCCAGGTGCCGATCGTGCCCCAGCACCTCTGGAGCAAGATCGCCAAGCCCGAGACCTCGACGATTCCTAACCCGGTCGGTACGGGCGGCTACATCATGTCCAAGTGCACGGGCCAGAACATCAAGTGGACCGCCAACCCGCACTTCTGGAAGACCGGCCAGGCTCAGATCAAGGTCGTGAACATGCCGTCGTTCTTGTCGAACAATACCTGCAACGAGTACTTGGCCTCGGGCCAGTCGGCTTGGGGTTCACAGTTCATCCCCAGCATCCAGAGTTCCTACGTGGCCAAGAAGGCGGGCAACGCCTACTGGTTCGCGCCGGTCGCCAACGTCGCATTGTTCCCCAACACGACGGTGCCCGGACTCAGCGACGCCAAGGTCCGCCAGGCCATCAGCTACGCCATCAACCGCTCGACGATCTCGCGGATCGGTGAATACGGCTACGAGCCGGCGGCGAGCCAGACGGGTATCGTGAGCCCGACCTTCAAGTCGTGGGTCTCCTCCTCGTCGAGCGCGGGCTTGTCCTCGTCGGCGAATACGACCAAGGCGGCCTCGATCCTCGCGGCTGACGGCTACAAGAAGGTCAACGGGGTGTACACCAAGGGTTCGACCAAGCTCTCCTTCACCTTGACCACCAACGGTGGCTACTCGGACTGGATTGCCGCGATGCAGGTACTCGGCCAGGAGTTGACCAAGTTCGGTATCAAGGTCACGCTCGTGACCCCGGCCGCGAACACGTTCTACGCGAACCTGTACGCGGGCAAGTACCAGTTGGCCTACAACGCCGAAGCGGGTGGCCCGACGCCGTTCTACGAGATGCGCCAGTGGCTGTTCTCGAAGAACTCGGCGGCCATTGGTACCGCGGCGTCGTCGAACTGGGAGCGCTACTCGAGTCCATCGACCGACGCCCTGCTGAACCAATACGGCACCACGACGAGCGCCTCATTGCAGAAGTCGATCGTGGCCAAGCTCGAGGGCGTCATGGTCAGCCAGGCCCCGGTCATCCCGGTCTTGGAGGAAGTCGACTGGTTCCAGTACAACGCCACGCACATCAGCGGGTTCCCGTCATCAACGAACCCCTATGCGCAACCCGGTCTGTACAACCAGCCCGACTGGGGCTACGTGCTCGACCAGCTCAAGCCCAAGGCGTAAACAGGTAGTCAAGGCAGAGTCGGGGAATGAGGTATTTGGTTCGACGTATTGGGTTCTTGCTCGTCGCATTATGGGCAGCCCTCACGGTGAACTTCCTCATTCCCCGGCTCATGCCCGGCAACCCGGCCGAGGCGATCATCGCGCAGTTCAAGGGCCATATCAATCCGAGTGCTCTCAAGGCCATCGAGGTCGAACTCGGTATAGGAGGTCACCAGAACCTCTTCGCGTCGTATCTCCAGTATTTCGGTAACACCTTTCGCGGTCACTTTGGTAACTCCACCGAATCCATAACCACGTCGGTGTCCCACTTGATCGCCCAGGCGCTGCCCTGGACCCTCGGCCTCGTGGGCGTCACGACGATCTTCGGCTTCATCTTGGGGACCGGTCTGGGCGCTATCGCCGCCTGGAAGCGGGGCCGCTTCTTCGACAACGTTCTGCCGACGGTCTTTGTGGTCATCTCGGCCTTCCCTTATTTCTGGGTCGGCCTGATCTCGATCTGGTTCTTCTCCTTGACCCTCAACTGGTTCCCGACGCTCGGCGGCTCCAACGCGACCGCGGGGTTCACCGGTTGGGCGCTCGTCGGCGACATCCTCGTGCACTCCGTGCTTCCCGCCTTCACCATCCTCATCACGTCGATCGGCGGGTGGATCCTGACGATGCGCAACAACATGATCACGGTGGTGGCCGAGGACTACGTCAAGATGGCGCGAGCCAAGGGACTGAGGCCGCGCCGCATCCTCATGCAATACGCGGGGCGCAACGCGTTGCTGCCCAATCTGACGGGATTCGCGATGTCGCTCGGCTTCGTCATCTCGGGCGCCATCCTCGTCGAGTACGTCTTCAACTATCCCGGTGTCGGCTTCCTTTTACTCCAGGCGGTCTCGAGCAACGACTACCCGTTGATGCAGGCGCTTTTTCTTCTCATCACGGTGGCGGTGCTGTTGGCGATCTTCGTCTCGGACATCGCGACAGCGCTGCTGGACCCGCGCACGCGAGGTAACTGATGAGGTTGCTGCACCAGAGCCGGCACTTCCTGGCCGAGGCCTGGAAGTTCCTGCGCCGTGACAAGAAGGCCCTCGTCGGATCGATCATCTTGCTCATCCTCTTGGTCATCTCGGCGTTCCCGAGTTGGTTCACGCCCGACGACCCGACGGCGTACGCCTACACTCCGGGCATCGGGCTCTCCTGGGCCCATCCGCTTGGCACGACGTCTTTTGGTCAAGACGTGTTCTCCCAACTGATGGCCGGCACCCGCCAGTCGGTGATGATCGCGATGGTAGTGGGGTTCTTCTGCACGATCTTGTCGGTCGTGATCGGTATCAGTGCAGCGTATTTGGGTGGAATCGTCGACGACGTCCTGTCATTGTTCACCGATGTGGTCCTCGTCATTCCGACGTTCCCGCTCGTCATCGTGATTGCCGCCTACTTGAAGAGTGCGTCGTTCTGGACCGTGGCGTTCGTCCTCGTGATCACCGGCTGGAGCTACGGTGCGCGCCAGTTGCGGGTCCAGGCTCTGTCGCTTCGGAACCGCGACTACCTGCTGGCGGCGCGTGCGCGTGGCGAATCGAGCCTGTACGTGATCTTCGTGGAGTTGCTGCCGCCCATGACGTCGCTCATCGTGGCCAACTTCCTGGGCGCGGCGCTCTACGCAATTATCGCCGCGTCGGGGCTGCAGTTTGTGGGTCTGGCCAACGTGAACACGGAGGCCTGGGGCACGATGCTCTACTGGGCCCAGAACAACGAGGCGTTCTCCGCCGGGCTGCCATTGTGGGCCCTCGCGCCAGGCATCATGATCGCCATCTTCGGAAGCGCCCTCGCATTGTTGAACTATGCCTTCGACGAAGTCTCGAACCCCGCCTTACGTCCGGTGAGGTCCAGTGAGCGAAAGTTGCACAAATCGCGAAGGAGCGAGGTCGCCGCGTGAGCACGCCGGTCCTGCAAGTGCGCGACCTCAGGGTCGAATACACGACGTCGGCGGGCCAGGCCGAGGCCGTCGCGGGCGTCAGTTTCGACTTGGCGCCCGGTGAGTTCCTCGCCATCGTCGGCGAGTCGGGGTGCGGCAAGTCGACGATGCTCTTCTCGATCGCTCAACTGTTGACCTATCCAGCGCAGACCGTGGGCGGCTCGGTGCTGTTCGACGGCATCGACCTCACGACCTTGACGCCCGAGGAGTTGCGCCAGCATCGTTGGCGCGACATCTCCGTAGTGATGCAGAGCGCGATGAACGCGCTCAATCCCACCTTGTCGATCGGCGCGCAGCTGGCCGACGCTTGCCGTGCGCACACCGACTGGGACGACCACAAGATCGCGCACCGATCCGCCGAAGTACTCACCATGGTCTCGATCGACGTAACGCACCTCAAGAGCTACCCCTTCCAACTCTCGGGCGGGATGCGCCAGCGCGCAATGATCGCCATGGCGCTGCTGCTCGAGCCCAAACTGATCATCATGGACGAGCCGACGTCGGCCCTCGACGTGGTCGCCCAGCGCTCGCTGATGCGCCAGATCGAGAACCTGCGCAAGGAACTCGGCTTCGCCGTGTTGTTCGTGACCCACGACATGAGCGTGGTCTCACACTTCTCCGATCGCCTCGCCGTGATGTACGCCGGAGAGTTCGTCGAGCTCGGCGCGACGCGAGAGGTCTTCGACCGTCCTCGCCATCCCTATTCGAACGGCCTCATGGATGCCTTTCCGTCTATCGTGGGCGCCGCCAAAGAGTTGACCGGCATCCCGGGGAATCCGCCCTCCTTGGTGAATCCACCCGGTGGCTGCCTCTTTGCGCCGCGATGCCAGTTTGCGACTGACGAGTGCCGTGAATTCCGACCCGAGCTCATCGATTCCGAAGGCCGCGCCGTGCGGTGCCACCTCGTCAATCCCCGGGTGACGTCATGACCGACGCCATCTTGCAGGTCAAGGACCTGAGTCGGTATTTTCGCGTGGGCGGTTTCCGATCGGCCGGAACGTTGCACGCCACGGATGAAGTCTCATTCGAGGTGGCGCCTAGTGAGATCGTGGCTCTGGTCGGCGAGTCGGGTTCTGGCAAATCCACCATTGCGCGGGTTTTGGCCGGCCTCTATCCACCGACGTCGGGACAGATCATCTTCGAAGGTCAACTCCAGGGCCGACGTACCAGTCGCAAGGTGCGCGGTCGCATGCCGATGGTGTTTCAGGACCCCTTCGGTTCGATCAACCCGGTCCTGCGAGTGGGTCACAGTTTGCTTCGATCGCTGAAACTGCATCGACCCGACCTCGACAAGGCGGCGCGCCGGGCCGAAGCGGTGTCGCTTCTGGAACGGGTGGGACTCCTGCCCGGTGGCGAAGTCCTTCGCCGCTATCCTCACGAGCTCTCCGGTGGTCAGCGCCAGCGTCTGGGTTTCGCCCAGGCCCTGGCGTCGAGACCGTCGTTGATTCTCGCCGACGAGCCAGTATCGATGCTCGACGTGTCCATTCGCATCGGACTGCTCAATGTGATGCGCGGACTACGCGACAATGAGCACGTCTCGGTGCTCTACATCACCCACGACCTGGCGAGTGCGCGCTACGTCGCGGACCGCATGATCGTCCTCTACGCCGGGCGCATCGTGGAGGAGGGAACCACCCAAGAAGTCATTGGTTTCCCGTCGCACCCCTACACCCGACTGCTCATGGCGACCGCACCCGACCCGCGCCTGCCGCTGGCGAGTGACACCGACGTGGCGGACCTGGGCGAGCCGCCGAAGGTGATCAATCCGGGTCCGGGCTGCCGCTTCGCGCCGCGCTGCCCGTTGGCGATGGACCAGTGCCTCGTGTCGACGCCGACGATGGTGCATCTCTCACCCACCCAGCGCGTCGCCTGCTACGCCGTCGAGCAGCCGTGAATAAGTCACTCGTGCCCCAACCCCGTGTGGGCGAGGGGCGTGAGGGCACCGTGACGCTCACCTCCCCCGTGCGGGTGCACTACGACGACCAGTTTGCCAACGTCGTCGACGTCTTCGAGGCGGATCTCTTGGCCAGTGTGGGCTGGGAGGTGTTGCGTGTCGCCAGTCACGAGACGTGCGACATCAGACTCCACTACGACGCCACGCGGCCCGAGGAGCACTACACGCTGAACGTGGCCGATCAGATTGACATCGCGGCCTCGAGCGACGCCGGGTTCGCCTACGCCTTCACGACGCTTCGTCAATTGGGTCCGGCGCAACTGTGGTCGGCGCAGCGAACGACGCTGGGGAGCTGGATCCTCGATGGTGTGAGCATCGTTGACGGCCCCACATTTGTGTGGCGCGGCGTGCACCTGGACGTCTCACGCCACTTCTTCGATGTCGAGACCGTGCTTCGACTCATCGATCTTCTGGCGGCGCACCGTCTGAATCGACTTCAACTGCACCTCAACGACGACCAGGGATGGCGCATCGAGGTGCCCGCATGGCCCCGACTGACGACGGTGGGCGCGATGCGCTCGGGCTCACCGGTGGGTCACGAACTCGACGATCGGCGCGACGAGGTCCCCCACGGTGGTTTTTACAGCGCCGACGACATTGCCGTCATCGTCGAGCACGCACGGCGACGCCACATCGTCGTCGTCCCCGAAATCGATCTGCCCGGTCACGCCCAAGCGGTGCTCGCGGGGTACCCCGAGTTCGGCAATGGTCACGAGCACGTGGACGTGTGGACGCACTGGGGGATATCTGAGCACATCCTCAATGTCGAGCCCGCAACATTGGCCTTCGCCGAGGACGTCGTTCGCTACGTCGCCCGTCTCTTTCCCGGTAGTCCCGTGCACATCGGCGGCGACGAGTGTCCCACCACCGAGTGGGAGGCCAGTCCTGGCGCGTGCGCGGTGATGGCCCAGTACGGCTTCGAACACGTCAGTCAACTTCAGGGTCTCTACACCCAGCGTCTGGCCGCTGCCCTGGTGGCCGAGGGCCACGAGGTGCTCGCGTGGGATGAGGTGCTCGACACCGACGTAGCCCCGGGCACCACGATCTGCGCCTGGCGCAGCGAGCAAAAGGGCGTCGAGGCCGCCGAGCGCGGACTCGACGTCGTGATGGCGCCCATGCAGTACCTCTACCTCGACTGGCTGAGCAGCGACGCACCCGAAGAACCCGTCGCGGTCGCTCCGGTTCCCTACGTCACCACGTGGGAGAAGGTGTACGGCTTCGAGGTCATCCCCGATGACCTCGACCCGACTCTCACGCACCGGATCCGCGGCGCGCAGGTGCAACTGTGGACCGAGTACATCGACTCAGTGGCGCGCCTCGACTACATGGCCTTTCCCCGGCTCAGCGCCTTCAGCGAAGTGGTCTGGGGAACCGCCGGCGACGTCGAGCAGTTTCGTCCCCGTCTCGAACAGCACCTCGCTCGTCTGGACGCCATGGACGTGTCGTATCGGCCCCTCGACCCGACGAAGTAACCGTGGCCGACACGCTCGAACTCATGGACGCCTTCATGGGTCCGGCGACGCCCGAGGCCATCGAACAGGTGCGCAATGTTGACCGTGCCGCGATGACGGCGCGATTGCGCGAACTCTCCCTCGGCCCTGAGGTGGTCCAAGAACTCAGCGCGCAGTGGGACGAGACACGCCGCTCGCCACGCTGGTCGTCGCTTCTGGCGGCCCTGTGTTTGCTCGTCGAGCGCGACCGGGGCCACATCGACGCGCCCATTCCTATTTGGAGGGACCTCGACGAGTACGGCTCGAGCGCACGTCTGCTCTACTACTACCTCTTCGCTCTCCAGGGCGAGAAACTCCACGCCCATCACCGCGACCACGGGGTGCCCGACGACGTGAGTCACGCGACGTTCGCGGCGCTTGAGCGACACGGAGAGACGCACCGCATCAAATTCGGCACCACCGGAGTGGACGCGGGGTGGTGGATGATGCCGATCCTGCGCGGCGAGATGTTGCAGGTGGGCAGCCTCAAGTTCCACCTGGTCCACCTCGAGGTGGGATCGCTGGCGCCGCGACCCTGGCTCGACGCGACCGCGGTGGGGGAGCATGGCGAGGGCTTTCGTCCGGGGGACCTCTCCCTGGGCGTGCACATCCCCGCGAGAATCGATCTGACTCCCGCGGTGCTCGACGCGACGTTCGCCCGCGCTCGAGAAGTACTCCCTCTCGTCTGGCCGAGCTCCACGCGCCGCCTCGCCACCTGCCAATCCTGGATGCTCGACGATCGGCTGATTGCGGCACTGGGAGAGGACAGCAATATTGTTCGATTCCAGCGACGTTTTGAACTCATCGAACCCTACGCCGACGACATCAACACCGTGAGGTATTTCGTGTTCGGACGCAACAGTGGCGACGTCGCCGACCTGCGAGCCACGTCGAGGGTGCAACGCGTCGTGCTCGACGTCCTTCAGTCCGGGGGTTCGTGGCACAGTCGCACGGGGTGGCTGACGTTCGATGCAGCGACATCGTGATGCGAATTGGTCCGGTTGACACTGTTGGATTGGACCAGGAATCTCCCAATTGGTGTGATTTAGGGGCAAATCCTTGTGAGAATTTCTCACGGGTTCATTGATTGATGTGAAAAATTCACATAATATGGAAGGCGTGGACTCCAAAACCCGCCGATCGACCATCGCTGAGCGCTTGAGATCACAAGGCGAGGCGTCCATCGTGGAATTGGCCGCTCTCTTTGGCACTTCGGAAATGACCATACGCCGCGACCTCGATCAACTCGAGGAAGACGGGCTCGCGCGACGTGCGCGCGGTGGAGCTATTTCGGTACAGAGCCGGTCCTTCGAACCGCCCATATTGCAACGCGCGTCGCACTCCTCGGACGCCAAGCACGCCATCGGCGCCGCCGCGGCGTCAATGTTGCGCGAAAACGAGACGGTGTTCCTCGACGTGGGCACCACCACCCACGAGATGGCCAAGGCCATTCCGTCGGATCTGCCCATCACCGCAATCACCAGTTCACTCCTGATTGCAATGGAACTCTCCACCAAGCCCGCCGTCAAGACCATCGTCACCGGCGGGGTGATTCGACTCGGCGAGATGAGCTTGATCGGCCCGCGCGCGCAAGCGTCCTTCGCCGACCTCAACTTCGACGCCGTGTTCATGGGCGTGGCGGGTATCAGCGACGTCAAGGGCCTCACCGAGTACAACCTCGACGACGCCGACGTGAAGCGCGCGGCGATGGTGGCGGGTCGGCGCGTCATCGTGCTGGCGGACGAATCCAAGATCGGCCGCGTGGCCCTGGTGACCTTCGCGCCCATCCATTCTGTCGACGTCCTCGTCACCGATGCGCCAGCGTCGCACCCGGGGATTCGACGTATCCGCGAGCGGGACGTCGACGTCCTGCACGTCCAGTCCCCAGAAAAGGAGTCATAGCAATGTCGCGTTTTCGCACCATCTTTCCGGGGGTTGACAAGCCCCTCATCGCCATGGCGCACGTGCCGCCGCTGCCGGGAACCCCCCTCTACGACGCCGCCGCCGGCGTCGAGGGTCTCATTGACCACGTCAAGCGCGACACCGCACTGCTGCTCGAGGCCGGCTTCGACGCCGTGCTCTTCTGTAACGAGGGCGACCGGCCCTACCAATTGCACGCCGGTCTCGAAGCGTCGGCGGTGATGACGCGCGTGGCCGCCGAGTGCAAGCCCGACGACCGCCCCTTCGGCGTCGACTACCTCTGGGACGCCCAGTGCGCCATGGCGATCGCCGTGGGCTCGGGTGCGTCGTTCATGCGCGAGGTGATCAACGGGGCCTGGGAATCCGACATGGGACCATGGAGCCCCGACGCCGCCAAGCTGATGAGGGACCGGCGCAACTTCGGCCGCGACGACCTGGCGATCTTTGCCAACATCACACCGGAGTTCGCTTCACCGATTGGCAAGCGCACGCCCGCGCAGATGGCTCGTTCGACCGTGGTGTCGAGTCTGGCTGACGTGATCTTGGTGTCGGGACCCATGGCGGGCGCCGAGCCCGACGTCCAGACGGTGGCGGACGTGCGCGAGGCCGTCGACTCCAGCGTGCCAGTTCTGCTCAACACCGGGGCCAAGGCTGCGACCATCGCGAAGTACCTCAAGTTCGCCGACGGCTGCATCGTCGGTTCGGACTTGAAGCGCGACGGCTACACCTGGAATGAAGTCGACCCCGAGCGCGTCAAGCGCTTCGTCGACGCGGCGCGAAGTGCCTGAGACGGGACCGCTCCTCCTGGGCATCGACCTGGGTTCCTCGGGGGTGAAAGCCACGCTCGTGAGCCCCGAACGTGGCATCGTCGCCAGCACCTCGCGCGAAGTCGCGCTCTATAGCGAGTACGTCGGTTGGGCCGAGGCAGATCCGGCCGAGTGGTGGACGGCGACGTGCGAAGTCATCGCTCGTCTCCTCGCCGAGACCGATGCGTCCAATGCCGACGTGGCGGCGGTGTCGGTGTCGGGCATGGTGCCCGCAGTCGTCATTTGCGATGAGGACGGCACGCCGCTGCGGCGCGCCATTCTTCAAAACGACGCGCGTGCGACGAGCGAAATTCGCGAGCTCCAGCGGGCCTTGGAGCACCTGGACCTCCTGCGACTGACCGGCTCGGTCTTGTCGCAGCAATCCGTCTCCCCGACGGTGCTGTGGCTGGCGAGAAACGAGTCAGCGTTGTGGTCGCGCACGGCTTCGGTGCAGGGCTCCTACGACTGGCTCGCTCGTCAGTTCGGAGCATCCGCGCACGTGGAGCAGAACTGGGCCCTCGAGAGCGGCCTGTACGACCTGGACCTGAGACCCCTGGACTCCGTGCCCGAAGCGACGCAGATCAGCTGGCCCGCGCTCTTGCCGGTGCTGCGTCCGGGCACTATCGCCGGAGAAGTCTCCGCGGAAGCGGCGCGGATGAGCGGACTGCGAGCCGGCACGACAATTGTCGTCGGCGGCGCGGACCACGTCCTCTCCGCCTACGGCGCCGGACTGGTGAAGACTGGTGACGCCCTCATCAAGCTCGGGGGAGCGGGCGACATCCTCGCGGTCTCGAAGAAGGTGTTCCTCGACCGGCGCCTCTACCTCGACGCTCACCCGATTCCCGGTTCGTGGCTGCCCAACGGGTGCATGGCCACGAGCGGCTCGGTGCTGCGTTGGGAGCAGACGATCTTCGCGGGTGCTGCGCTGAGTGACCTCGACGAGGAGGCGCACCACGCCACGCCCGGCGCGCTGGTGTCGTTGCCGTATTTCTTGGGCGAGAAGACCCCGCTGCACGACCCCGACTTGCGGGGCGTCGTCGCGGGGTTGCACCTGGGCACGACGCGCGGCGACCTGCACCGTTCGTTCCTCGAGGGCATCGCCTACGGATTCAAGTCTCACGTCGACGTCTTCGCCGAGGGCGGGCTGGAGCTGGGCGACATACGCGTCACCAACGGCGGATCGCGCTCGCGTCTGTGGCGCGAGATCCTGGCCGACGTGCTGCACCGCGATTTGATTTCAATCATCAATCATCCCGGCGCGTCCTACGGTGCCGCGGTGATCGCCGGCATTGGCACGGGGCTGATTCACGACTGGTCCTACGTCGACGGCGCCCTGGAGAAGGGCGAGGTCATTTCACCCAACCCCGAGAACATCGCCGTGTACGAGGAGCGCTTTCAGCAGTTCCTCCAGCTCAGTTCAGCGACGGCGCCCATCTCACATTCACTAGCAAGGAGTGCCCTATGAGTCTGCCCCTCGCCGCCGTTACCGGAGCGGGATCGGGAATCGGCGCGGCCATCGCCGCCGAACTCGGACGTCGGGGCTATCACGTGGTGGTGAGCGACATCGACGCCGAGGCCGCCGAAGCGACGGCGCGCGCAATAGCGAGTGCCGAATTTCACCGCCTCGACGTGACCAATCCGGCGGCGTGCGACGCCTTCGTTGAGGAGATCGTCGCCACCCACGGTCGCCTCGACGTGTGGGTCTCCAACGCCGGGATTTCGAAGATGCAGCGCTTTCTCGACGTCTCGCCGGCTGACCTGGCGCGCAACTTCGAGGTGAACACCTTCGGCGTCTTCTACTGTGGCCAGTCGGCCGCGCGCGCCATGATCCAACTCGGCACGCGGGGCCGCATCATCAACACGGCGTCCATGGCCTCCAAGCAGGGCCGCGTGCCGTTCCTCGCGGACTACGTCGCGAGCAAGTTCGCGGTGCTGGGTCTCACTCAAGCGATGGCCTTCGAACTCGCCCCCCACGACATCCGGGTCAACTGCGTTTGCCCGGGTTTCGTCGCGACGCCCATGCAGACGCGCGAGCTCGCCTGGGAGGCCCACTTGCGCGGAAGCGACCCCGAAACGGTGAAGCAGATGTGGATCAACGACACGCCGCTGGGTCGCTTGCAGACCCCTGAGGACGTCGCCAGGGTGGTGGCGTTCTTGGCGTCGGACGACGCGGAGTTCATCACCGGTGAGGCGATCTCGGTCAACGGTGGAGCTTTCATGGACTGACCGCGACGTCAGTTACATCGCCGTTACCATCACGAAATACTCCGTACACATAGCCGACCTAGGTTATGAGAATGGGAGTCGTATTCGAGGGTGACGCGACGGGCGCCTGGAACGAAATGTTCTCCGCTCCTGGTCAGCCCCGCCCAATATATGAACGCCTTCTCGCTGATTTGAACGCGTATCAGCCCCAGGAACTTCGCCTGCGCTCGGATCAACTGTCGCGCACCTTAATCGAACGCGGCGTCACTTTCGCCCACAGCGGCGAGGAGCGACCTTTCCCCCTGGACCTGGTCCCGCGCATTCTCGGGGCCCTCGAGTGGGACCGTCTTTCGCGCGGTATTGCCCAGCGGGTCCAGGCCCTCGAGGCGTTTCTCGCCGACGTCTACGGTCCGGGCAAGATCTTCGACGAAGGTCTCATGCCGCGCGCGGTCATCACGTCGAGTCCGCACTTTTGTCGGGCGGCCTTTGGGATCACGCCGCCCAACGGCGTGCGTATCGCGGTGGCGGGCATCGATCTGATTCGCGACGAGCACGGCAACTTCTGCGTCTTGGAGGACAACGTTCGCATCCCCTCGGGCGTGAGCTACGTCATCGAGAACCGCCGGGCCATGACCCAGGCGTTCTCGGCGCTGTTCTCGGATCACCGGGTGCACCCAGTCGACTCGTACCCGTCACGCCTCTTCTCGGCGCTGCTGGCGGCCGCTCCGCGCAAGGCGGTCGATCCGGTCATCGTGGTCCTGAGCCCGGGCGTGCACAACGCGGCGTACTTCGAGCACGTGCTGCTCGCGCGCATGATGGGCGTGGAGCTCGTCGAAGGCCGCGACCTGGTGTGCCGTTCGAACCACGTCTACATGCGCACCACCAACGGCGAGCGCGCGGTGCACGTGATCTATCGGCGAGTGGACGACGACTGGCTGGATCCGCTGCAGTTCCGACCCGACACGGTGATCGGCGTCGCGGGACTGGTGAACGCCGCGCGCGCCGGCAACGTCGTCCTCTCGAACGGCATCGGTAACGGCGTCGCCGACGACAAGCTCGTCTACACCTACGTGCCCGAATTCATCCGCTTCTACCTCGGTGAGAAGCCGTTGCTCGACAACGTCGAGACCTATCGCCTCGAGGACGCCGAAGCGCGCGCCGAGGTGCTGGGTTCTCTCGCGAAATACGTAATCAAGCCGGTGGACGGCTCGGGCGGCAGGGGCATCGTCATTGGCCACCACGCGACCAAGACCGAACTGCGGTCCCTGCATAAGGCCATCGTGGCCTCTCCGCGCAGTTACATCGCTCAGCGGCCCGTCGCGTTGTCGACGCACCCGACCTTCGTCGGCGACGCCATCTCGCCGCGACACATCGACCTACGTCCGTTCGCGGTCAATGACGGCGAGGACGTCTGGGTCCTGCCCGGAGGACTCACTCGCGTGGCCCTGGGCGAGGGTGAGTTGATCGTCAACTCCTCGCGCGGTGGCGGGTCGAAGGACACCTGGGTCCTCAACGACGAGAGCATTCCGTTCCGCGGGGCGGTTCCGCCGGCTAGTCATCGCTCGCGCCGTTATCCGCCCCCGCCGCGTCAGAACGAAGAATACGTCGCCCAGAAGGGTGAACAATGAGTGAACGCGGCATGCTCTCGCGACTCGCCGAATCGCTGTTCTGGATCGGTCGCTACATCGAACGCGCCGACGACACTGCGCGCATCGTCGACTCCTACGTGCACCGCATGGTGGAGGACCCCTTCAATGACGAGAGCGCGACGTGCAGGTCGCTGTTCTCCATTCTGGGTATCGACGTCGAGTCCGAGCGACTGCGCACGGTCGAGACCCTACAGACGATTGTCTACGACGTCGAGAACCCCAACTCCATCGCCGGCGCGCTCAACGGCGCCTACGAGAACGCTCGGCGCAGCCGCGACTACATCTCCTCAGAGATGTGGGTGGCACTCAATACCACGCGCAACGAACTGCCCCAGCGCGAGGCCACGGCCCGCGGCTTCGGCCCCGCCACGTACTTGCAGTACGTCAGGGAGCGCACCTCGTTGCTGGCCGGACTCACCGACGCGACGCTGAGTCACGATGACGGCTGGCGATTCCTCGTGCTCGGGCGCAATCTCGAGCGCATCGACATGACGTCGCGCCTGCTGCGAGGACGAGTGGTCAGCGACGAGAATGCACCGGACTGGATGGCATTTCTGCGAGCCTCGGGGGCGACGGAGGCCTTCATGCGCAACACCCGCGAGATCAATGACGCCAACGGCGTGGCGGCGTTCTTGATGCTGGACCGACTCTTTCCGCGTTCGGTACTGTATTCGCTCAACCTGGCCGACGAGTGCCTCGTCGAGATCCAGCCCGCCAGCCAGCGCATCAGTGCCGGCGACGCCGCGCGTCAGGCTCTCGCGCGCGCCAGGGGCACGCTCGAGTTCATCGATCCGCGCCAATTGATCGACCAATTGCCCGAACTCCTCGAAATGCTCGAAACCACGTGCTTTCGCATCACCGACGCGGTGACCGATCGCTACTTCCGCCGCGAGGACGCCGTGGCTTGGCATATCGAGGAGGGCCTGTGAGCGAGAGCCTCGGGCTGTCAATTCGCCACCACACCGGTTTCACCTACGACGGAGTGGCCAAGGCGTCCTATAACGAAGCACGCATGACGCCGCGCTCGCTGGGGATCCAGCAGGTGCAGAGCTCGAAGATAGCGGTGCGACCAGTCATTCCCCTTAGTACGCACGTCGACTACTTCGGGTCAATCGTCACGGCCTTCGACATCCAAGAGACGCACCCCAAACTTGAGGTCGAGTCCATCTCCCAGGTGGACAGTTGGGCCGCGACCCTGGAGACGCCGCTCGGTTGGAATGACCTGCGCAGCGAGCGCCTGACCGACCGCTTCTCGGAGTTCCTGCTCCCCACCGATCGCACGGCGCTGGTGGGAGCGGTGATGGACGACATCGACGCCTGGCAGAAACTCGCCGACGTGCACGAGTGCGTCGAGGCGGCCTCGAACTTCGTGCGCGGCGAGGTCTTCTACGTGCCGGGTGCGACGACCGTCTCGGCCACCGCGCAGGAGGCCTGGGACCGGCGAAAGGGCGTTTGCCAGGACATCACCCACGTCACTATTGGATTGCTGCGCGCCATGGGCATTCCCGCGCGCTACGTGTCGGGGTATCTCTATCCGGCCACTGAGCCGCTGGTTGACGATGTCGTCGAGGGCCAGAGCCACGCGTGGGTCGAGTACTTCTCGGGTTCCTGGACGGGAATCGACCCGACCAACGGAGTGCGCGAGACCGAGCGTCACATCATCGTGGGACACGGCCGCGACTACGACGACGTGCCACCACTCAAGGGCATCTATCAGGGTCCCGAATCCACGCAACTGGGAGTGGTCGTTGAAATCCGCCGCACGCACTAGCGCGGGCGGACTTCGTCGTTTCGCTTTCTAGGATGGCGCAATGGACTTAGAACTTGCCTCGCGCACCGTATTGATTACCGGAGGGACTGACGGCCTCGGCCTCGCTCTCGCACAACGCCTCCTCGCTGAGGGAGCCAACGTCGCGGTGTGCGGCCGCGACGAACAGCGTCTCGACTCGGCACAGGAATTGCTGGGACCAGACGCGCTGTGCGTGCGGGCCGACGTGACCACGGCCGTGGATTGCGAGATGTTCGTGAATGCGACACTGGAACGGTTCGGTCGCCTCGACGGCGTCGTCAACAACGCCGGCAAGGCATCGTCATCGACCATCGCCACTTCCACCGACGATGAGTGGCGCGACGACTACGAGCTCAAGGTCATGGCGGCGTTGCGCATTGCGCGCGCGTCCTTGACGCACCTCGAGGTCAACGCCGGAGCGATCCTCAACGTGCTGGCCATCATGGCGCGCACGCCGCCGGCGGGTTCGACGCCGACGACGGCGTCGCGCGCGGCGGGGCTCGCCTTCACCAAGGCGTTGGCGAACGAAGTGGCCTCGCGGGGTATCCGGGTCAATGCGCTACTCATTGGTCTGATCGAGTCCGGCCAGTGGGTACGCCGGGCCGAAGTTGCGGGTCAGAGCATGGACGCCTTCTACGCGCAGTCGGCGAAGAAAGCGAACATTCCCCTCGGGCGCTTCGGCCGGGCCGAGGAGTTTGCGGACGTGGCCGCCTTCCTGCTCTCACCACGGGCGAGTTTTGTCACCGGGGTCGGCATCAGCGTCGACGGGGGAATGTCGCCGGTGATCTAGTCGGGCGTGCGGATCGGGTGCAGTGCGGTGAGTGCAGCAAAAACCGGGCTGAACGGGAGTCGCACATCGGCGCCACCAGAGAGTTCTTCGACAACCTTCCGCACAAGGGTCTTCGCGTGCTGGACGTGGTTCTGTTGATCCTCGTCGTCGTGACCTTGCTCCACCACGGGGTCACGTGGCATCGCATCAATTTGGCGTTCCTCACGGCCTACGGCGTCGTCACGTGCTTCCACTTCATCACGGACCGATCAGTCAGAAAGTCCTGAGCACGTCCTTGCCCGGGCGCGCCGTGCCCGGGGACGGTAGTGATTGTTGATATTTCATCGAAATGGCGTTAAAGTTGTAGATGTATTCACCCGCGGCAAACTGTGTGGGTGACGGTGCAAGGCCAATAGGTCACACCTGGTGACGATACTGATCAGGTGACTACCACCGAACCCTCGCCAGGAGAACTCACCACGGTGACCCAGGCCTACGTCTTCGCGCTGGACCCAACTCACTCTCAGGTCAGTCTTCTGCGAAGTCACATCGGTGGCACGAGGTTTGTCTACAACGCGTTGCTCGGTCTCGTCAAGACCAACTGGGACGAGAACCGCGCGAAGGTGCACGCTGGTGAAGCGGTCACCAGGGAGGACTACCTTGGTACCCGGCACCTCGACCTGCAAAAGACTTGGTACGCGAATCGTGATGAGGTGGCCACCTGGTGGAGTGAGAACGGCTCGTCCACCTATAACTATGCGTGTTTGAACTTGTCGAAGGCCTTCGCCAATCACCGCGCTGGCCGGGCCAAGTTTCCCACGTTCAAGAAGAGAGGCTCTTCGGGATCGGTGAGCTTCCTGGCGTCCGCGATCAAGCTCAGCGATTCTCACCACGTACGAGTCTCTCGTGTTGGTGAGAACAAGACCTACGAGTCCACCCGCAAACTCTACCGCCACCTGGAGCGTGGTACGGGGCGCATCATGGCAGCCACTGTCACCGAACGCGGTGGTATGTACACCATCTCTTTCACCGTCGCGGTCACCAGGGTCGTTCCCGCAACCCGGTCCCCCGAGAAGATCATCGGCATCGATGTCGGCCTGACCACCCTCTACACCGGCGCTGGTGCCGATGGCGAGCAGTTACTCAACGTCGAGAACCCCCGCCATCTCATCACAGTCCAGAAGGAGTTGTCCCACGCCCAACGTGTTGCATCTCGTCGCAATGGCCCAAAGCCCGGCGTCGCGCCATCGAACCGGTGGAAGAAGGCCAACTCTCGAGTGCAGAAGATCCACACCAGCACCGCTAACGTTCGGCGGAACCTGATACATGAGACGACTTCAATGCTCGCAAAGAACTACGACGTGATCGTGATCGAGGATCTCAACGTCAAGGGGATGGTGAAGAACCATTCGCTCGCGAAGCACATCTCAGACGCTGCCTGGGGAGAGTTCTCCCGACAACTCGAGTACAAGACCACGTGGTACGGATCGACGTTGGTGAAGGCTGACCGGTTCTACCCCTCGTCCAAAACCTGCGCTCAGTGCGGGGCAGTGAAAGCCAAACTGTCTCTCACCGAGCGCACCTTCGCCTGCGACTCCTGCGGGCATCAGGTCGACCGCGACCTCAACGCGGCAATTAACCTGGCCCGACTAGGCCTGCCGGGGACAAGCTCCGGTACTGGACGTGGAGGGGAGGTAAGACCGCAGCCGCAGACACTTGTCGCAACGGCTCACCCCGGCGAAGCGTCAACCGAAACGCCACGAGCACTCGGCGCGTAGGAGATACCCCGGTTCAGAGCTCGGTTGATGCGTGTAGGGCTATTTGCCTTACTCTTTCACCAACGGAGTTTGCCGGGGGAGCGCGCTTCCTCGCCCAAATAGGGCTTGGCGGCCTGCCCTTCAAGGAGACGGCGCGTTCAATTGAGCTGCTCGCCACCGACGTCGTGCCAGAAGTTCGCCGCGCGACCACGTTGCCCTAGGCGATTGTCAAGAAGCCGTTGGTGATGCAGAGCCCGAGGGCGTTGATGACCACGAAGCTGACGATGACGATTCCGATGGCCACTTTGCTGGCGGTGCCGCGCTGAGTACCCGAGGGGGTCGGCATATACCAGTCGGGCAAGAGTCCCGTCACGGCGTCGGCCATCGGACGCCACGGTGCGACGCGGGGATCAATCACTGGGTGTGGATCAGCGGCGAGGGCGAGTGATGTGAGCTCCTCGTCAGAAATCATCGGCGTCGGAGACTCACTCATGACCCCTCCTCGCGTGACGTCGTTGTCTCGAACTTAGCGTTCGACACCGGGTGACACAGGATTCGTCGCGGGATCGTCGCCCAACCGGCGATGGCCGCGGGACGCGATTCACAGTGCCGCGTGAAATTCGAGGTGGGACGAGGCAGCGGCGACGTCAGCGCAACGCCGAAGAGAGAACCTGGCGCAGGTTCGTCAATCGGCAATGTCGCGCAGACCCGCGTCGAGAAACTTTTGGCGAAGACCGAAGAGGTCCAGCGTTCCTTCGCCACTGACCAAAAGCTTGCGATGGACGTTTTCCTTGGCTTCGCGAACCCGGCACTCGACGATCACGTCGAGGGCGTCCTCGCGCGCCACCACTACGACGCCATCATCATCAGCGATGACGATGTCACCCGGTGAGACCGCGACGCCAGCGCACACGATGGGCACTTGCACGTTTCCCGGGGTCTCCTTGACGGTGCCGCGCGCGCTGATGGCGCTCGACCACACGGGAAAGCTCATATTGGTGAGGTCGGTCACGTCGCGCACTCCCGCGTCAATCACCACGGCGACGACGCCCCGGGCCACCATGTGGGTGGCGAGGAGTTCGCCAAAGTAGCCGTCGTCGCAGGCACTCGTCGGGGTTACGACCAGTAGGTCGCCGGGCTGAGCGACGTCGCCGGCGATGTGAATTGAGGAATTATCACCCGGTGCGACTTCGCAGGTCAATGCGGTGCCCGCGATGCGCACTCCGCGAAAGACTGGTCGCAGTCGCGGCTCCATGAGGCCGGTGCGGCCCAGGGCTTCGTGGATGGTCGCGACGCTGAACATCGCCAACGTGTGAACGTGCGAGGGGTCCGCCCGCTGGGTGGTGCGATCAACGACGGCCACGGTGCTCCTTTGGGTCAGCTCTCGCCGAATCTCCTCCACGGTCACAGTGCCTGACGCGAGGCGGGCGTAGTGAAAATGATGCTACCCCACCAATATCAGTCCCCATCGATGCATCTAACCTGAGGAGCCGTGGGGGTAGAGAAGTGACCAGTCAAGTTCAACGCGCCAAAGTTCTCGTGATTTCACTCGGGGGCACCATTGCGTCCACGTCCACGTCCGCCGACGGTGGCGTCGTTCCCCAACTCTCCGCCGATGACCTGGTGGGCGCGGTACCCGACCTTCGCTCCGTCGCCGACATCGAGGCCATCTCGTTTCGCCAGCTCCCCTCCGGCGACATCTCCTTCGGCGACCTCGTGGCTCTGGCGCACGTCATCGAAGATTACGAGGCTCACGGCGTCGACGGCGTCGTCGTGACCCAGGGTACCGACACCATTGAAGAGGCGTCGTTCACCCTCGATATTTTGCTCGACGTATCGATTCCGGTGGTCGTCACGGGCGCGATGCGCCACCCGACCCTTGCGAGCCCCGACGGCCCCGGGAACCTGCTCTCGGCCATCAAGGTCGCCGCGTCAAAATCGGCGCGGGGCCTCGGGTGTCTGGTCGTGATGAATGACGAGGTGCACGCCGCTCGCTTCGTGCGCAAGATGCACTCATCAAGCCTCAGCACATTCCAGTCGCCCGATAGTGGCGCACTGGGTTGGGTCGCCGAAGAGCGGGTCCGCATTGTCGCGCGGTGTGCGCCACTGGCCACCATCAACCTTGACGAGAGCGACGTGGTGTCTCCCGTGGCCCTGGTGGGTTGCGCCCTGGGCGACGATGGGCGCACGTTGGGGGAGTTGCAACGGCTCGGTTACCGCGGCGCGGTGATTGATGCCTTCGGCGCCGGACACGTGCCCTCGATGATGGTGGGCGCCATCGAGTCCTTGGCGACGATGATGCCGGTGGTGCTCAGTTCGCGCACCGGTGCGGGGGAAGTGCTCGAGCACACCTACGGCTTTGCCGGTTCTGAGTCCGATCTCCTATCGCGAGGGGTCATCTCGGGGGGAGCACTGGACGGCCGCAAGTCGCGCGTGGCCCTGATCCTGGCACTGGCGGCGTCGCGTGACGCCAAGAATGCGACCGCTCTCTTCGTGAAGGTTCGCGAGTCTCTCAGCTACTGAGCACGAACTAGCTCTGAGCAGCCTTCTGCAGGTTCGCCTCAACCGCCCCGAGGTGGCGCATCATGGCTTCGCGCGCGGCGCGCCCGTCACGATTGGCGAGGGCTTGGGCGATCTCGCGGTGCTGGCCGCGATAGTGCGCGCGGCGCTCGTCAGAGTCACTGCGGCGTTTGAGGCTGCCCCAGGTGACCGAGAGTCGCGCCTCGGCGATGAAGTGGTACATGTTCTCAATCAGCGGATTGTGCGATGCCCGTACGAAGGCCTGGTGCAGGGCCAAGTCCCATCGTTCGAACTCATCGAAGTCAGCGGCGTTGTCGCCTCCCGCGAGGCAGCGTTCGATCTCATCGAAGTCGCTGGCGGTGGCGTTCTCGACGGTGGCGGCCAGGGCGGCGGGCTCGATCAGCAAGCGCGCGGACATGACGTCGGCGGGACTGACGTTGCCCACGACCGAAGTCGCGAGAGCGAGAGAAGGTCCGACTTCGACGCCGAGTACCGAGTCGGGATCGCGTCGCAAGAAAGTCCCTCGGCCTACTTCGCGCGATACGACGCCCTCGCTCTCGAGCAGGGCCATTGCGTTACGAATCGTGGTGCGAGAGAGTCGCAGGGCCTGAGCCAGCTCGCGCTCGGTGGGCAGGCGGTTGCCGTTTCGAAGTCCGGTATGGGTGGCGGACATCAAGATGTTGTCGGCCACGTCCCTCATCTGATCGTTGGACACCGTCGTCATCTTCAACCTCCCGTCAGGCGGTTTAGGACCACCAACGCGCCCCGCCAATCGTGCGCGACGCCAACACTATAGCGACCAATCCCACCAATGTGACGACCATGTTACGAAATATTTCCAGAATATTTCCTCAGGTGATTGACAATCCCTGATGCACGCCTTATAGTTCGCAGACGTAGAAAGAACCAATTCGACCAATTTGGTTGGATCACACAAGGGGGAACCAATGAGGTTTGCGACGATCAGGACCTCACGGGGTCTTCGCCTGCACGTAAAGGGGAGCGAGGGGTACGTCGACCTCGCCGACGCGACGGGCAATGAGTCGCTCGCGACACTGAACGGACTGGCCGAGGGTGGCGACGCCGCTCTGGACGCGGCCCGGGGCGCGTCCTCGAAGTCCGGACAGAACTACGTGGGCACCGACTTCGGTCCCCTGACGCCGAACCCGCCGCGCATCTTGTGCCTGGGCGTGAACTACGCCGATCACGCCATTGAAGGGGGACGAGCGGTGCCGACCTGGCCCGAGTCATTCGTCCGCGGTGCGGGCAGCGTCATTGGCGCCTACGACAACTTCGTCAATCCCGCGTTGAGCGTGCGCATGGACTACGAGGCCGAACTCGCCATCATCATTGGCAAGGGTGGCCGCTACATCAGGGCCGAGGACGCCT
>PLEI01000070.1 GCA_003136415.1 Acidimicrobiaceae bacterium
ACCAAGGGGTGTCTCCGGTACCCGTAGCCCTACTTCGGAATACAAGACATTGATCTGGGGACTACCCATCACCTTGACCTCCAAGTGATCCGGGAAGACCTTGATCCACTCCAAAAGGTTTTCCACCAAGACGCGCCGTTCGCGTTCATTGGCCTCAGCCCAGATCGACTCCATATCGAGATCAGCCAGGATGCGAGCCACTTCCTCGAATCGCACCTCCAGGTCCGTCTTGAGACGCTCCTCGTGGCCCTCCAGGGCCAACTGTTGGCGAACAGCCTCAATGGCCGTGGCGATACGTCCTTCTTCTTGCTGGAACCCGTCGGCGCTGATCTTCTCGGCGTAGTACAGGTCAAGTAGTTTTCGTCGTTCGTCATTGAGCGACTTGAGGGTCTTGGCCGGCGCTGCCCGTCGAGTCCGGCGCGGCCCCGCCGCGTCCGGTCCTCCGCCAGCCAGCCGTCGGCGAATCGCCTCTCGAAGGCCCTCATCATGGCCGACCAGTCGAAGACCCATGACAGCGGCCCGAGCCAGTCCGAAGTTGCTGCGTGAGGGTTGCGCACAACCCTGGCCCCGGTGGTGGCACTTGTAGGTCACGCTGCCTTTGCCGTTTTGAGCGACCACCATGCGACGATTGCACAGTCCACATACCACCCGACCCGAAAGGGGATCATGGGACTGTCGCACTCCCTTGGCGGTGCCACGATGGGCGGCTAGCCATTCCTCTTCACTCACGAGAGCGTCATGAACGCCGGGGTGCCACTTCTTGCGGTGAAGTACCTCGCCCCGGTAGATGCGCGATTCGACGATTGCCCTGACGGTTGAGTACTTGATACCCGTTCGCTCCTCGACGGTGCGGAATGAGTGACCCTCGGCGCGCAGCCGGAAGCACTCGATGACGAGCGTCGCCTCGGCGTTGGGCACGAGTAACCCGTCGATGAGGTCGTAGCCGGTCTTGGGTCGGTTGATCCAGCGACCCTCCTTGACGGCGCGGTCGTGGCCCATGCGGACGTTCTCGGCCAAGGCGTCGCGGTAGTACTCCGCTTGTCCGCCCATCATCGAAAAGAACCAGCGTCCCGCCGGAGAAGAGAGATCGAGGTTCTCACAGACCGAGTGCAAGATAACGCCGTGCTGTTCGAACTTGTCGCGCAACTCCATCAGGTCGCGCAGATTTCGACAGAGCCGATCAAGTTTCCAAATGACGATGTGAGAGGCGTGGCCCGCCTCGACCGCGGCCAACAACTGCTGTAATCCAGGCCGTAGCATGTTCTTGCCAGAGACGCCTGGATCGGTAATGACGGTGATCTCCCCGAGGTCGTGCAAAGTCGCATAGGCCCGGAGCTTGTCCGCCTGTCCCTCGATCGAGAATCCCTCCTCCGCTTGTTCCTCCGTCGATACACGGCAATACGCCAGGGTTAGCACGCAATCCTCCTTTGGGTCCGGTGTTCTTGTTCACGATACGCATTGCGACGCCCACGAGTACCGACGCCACGGCATCAAGATCAGACGGCACGTTCATAGCAGCCCGTTCTTTCGTCGCTTATCGGCGATGCGCTCTCGCATCGTGGTGTCCGTGTGCTCGGCGTATTGGGCGAGGAAGTTGCTTAGGTGCGGCACCAGGTCGGCGAAAGACTCCGAGTGGGTCAGCGCGCCGAAGTTCGCCAGGTACCCCGTGAGCGCGGGAAGGATGTTCCAGATTTGTCCCAGCGACTTACCGCCGTAGGTGCGCGAGATGCCGTAATTGTTCTCTGCAATCCGGGCGCGTTGCACGCATTGCCATTCGCCGGAGATGGGCCAACGTGACTTGTTCTGGTCGTCGGTGGTCGTTCGGTGCGTCAACCACTGTGTCGTCAAGTGGGTCCACAGCGAACCAGTGGCGTCGAGGACTTCGTCGGGCCGATTCACGTCGAATTGGTGCAACGCATCGCGGGCGAGTTCGAATTCAACGCGCACGACTGACTGGTCGGGGTCGTAGTTGTCGCCCCAGATGTCCTTCCAGTAGAGCGAACCGGTCTTGGCTGACTCGATGGTCTTGTCGTAGAGCCGCGCCGAGATGGTGCCCGACGTCCGCTTACCGAACTGGAGTCCATTGAACTCGTCGGAGGCTTCGTGCAGTCCGAGGTCGGTAGCGCGACAAAGGAAGTCACGCCGATCGTCGCCGTTCAACGACCAGCCTTGAAAGTCAGCGAACAGGTCGAGACGACTCACTGTTAGCAGGACTGGACCACACGCGTTCTCCAAGTGCTGCGCAAACCACTGCACCGCCGCACGGGGGCCCACGCCGTGCAGGAATTCAGCACGCGGTTGGACTCGGATGGCGGGCAAACTCTGGCTCGCGGTTATACCGACACGCCCGAAGGGATGATCGAGAGAGAAGCGGTACTTGCCGAACGCGCGGGGTTGCAATTGCATCTCCACGCCACCCAAAACAAATGGAACGGAATCGTCGGTTTCTTCGGCGATTACACGCGCCTCGTTGAGAGCGGACTCCAAGTCAGCGGAGATGACAGCGCGACCTGAAAGGTAAAGCGCGTCCACCCCGGACGCCAACTCTCGTACTCGTGGAAACGAGTTTTCGGGGATTGAAGGGTGGCGTTGATCTACTGACATAATTGTGTCAGTATAGTGGCTCTGACAGAATTGTGTCAGTAGACTATGTTCGCTAGCGATGACGGAGGGGCCAGGTGCCGAAGAGATCACCCACAGGACCGGCGAGTCGGCAACCAACCTGGATTGAGGTTGGCATTCGCAATGCTGGGTTTTTGAAGGCCCAGACGGCACTCGTGTGGGCGTGGATGTGGGCTGTTACGAGGGAATCTGTCGGACACGATCCGACGGTCGAAGAGGTGGCTGAATGGTGGAAAGAATCTCCACGGACGGCCTATCGCGAGAAAGCAGCGTTTACGAAGGCATTTCCGATGCTCGAATCGCCCGCGACCATCTTTGATAATCCCGTGGCCCGAGCAAAACTCGCTGAACTTGCAAAACTCGGTGACGACATGGCCGCCAACAAGCGCGCGCGCAGGAGAGTCCCCGAGGCCGCAGTCATTGACGTAGGGCTACTGAGAGCAACTTTCTAGGACTGGTTTCTTAGTCTGTGACCATCTGAATGTATTTAGCGGGTGCTGTAATACACACATGATGTTGGTGTC
>PLEI01000097.1 GCA_003136415.1 Acidimicrobiaceae bacterium
GGGGCCTGCAAAGCCCCGTACTTGGGTTCGAATCCCAACGCCGCCTCGAGAAACGGGGTATCGCTGCCTCTGCCTCTGCTTCTGTCCCTGAAATTCTTTAGGGACAGAAGCCAATGAAACATGGCCTTTTGGTGATCAGATTCGGGAGCGGTTCTCGAGGCAACGAACCTGATCTTGCGGTGGTTTGATTTTCGTGTTTCCAATGGCACATGAGTCAGGGGCCCCCGGACCCCGTACAAAAGGGCGAGAAGCCTTGTGTAGATGGGCTTTTAGGATTTCTGCCCCAGCCGTTGCCCTGAAATTAACTTTAAGGCTACGTAGTGGGTCATCACTCACCCAAGTGAAGCAGCGCGCCATCGAATTCCGCTACGGCCTCTTGACCAGCCGCGTCTCTGGAGGCGGCCTATACACGCTGTACCGGGCGGAGCCCGGGCTCAGGATCCCGATCGCAGTCCTCGGGGTGAAGTTCGCGAAGCGGAGCCGCCTAATCAGCGATGCAATCTCTGATTAGGCGAGAAGAACCATAGTCTCGAGCCGGGAACATGGTTTGGCTTTCCCAGCGTCGGGGTTCACGTCGGGCCTCCGACACCACAGGTTTGCAACCCTGGTTCAATCCAACCTCGGGAAGCCGTCGGCCGCGAGAAAGACGCCGAAGATCAAGAGCAACACGACGACGACGACTGTCGTCGTCGATCGCGATGTGAGGTCGCCTATCCAATGCAAGATGCGGCTCATTCGCCTTTGAACCACTGAATGCTCCGTGGATTTTCCTTCGAAGATGGTCCATTCATCTATGTAACCGTTGATTACGTTCGACGCGACTTCGCTCACCAACACCGCGGGGAGTCGAAAAGATCTCGTGGAGAATGAAACACGCTCACTTCAGCGTGCAGTGCAGAACGGAACGAGAGCCTTTGCCGGCGTCAACCGCGAAGCAATCACCGCAGTACTGTCGCGATGGTAGGGACATGCGCCATGGTCGTCCCAACCGTGACCAGTGCTCTGCTGGGTCGCCCGACCGATCCATCATCCGTTCACGGTCGAATAAGACGACGTTGAACTACATCGTCTGATCATCCCTCGTGACGAGGAATCGAGTTAGTGGATGAGTACCTTCAGCGCATCGTGCTTGGCAGCGTTGCCAAAGACTTCGTAGGCCTCGAGAATCTGGTCGAAGGTGAATTCGTGGGTGACAAACTTCTCGGCTGGCAACTTGTGCTCGGCGACGAGCTTCAGCAGCATCCCCAACGTGTTGGTATTCACCAACCCCATCGAGATGTCGATGTTCTTGATCCAGAGTTCGTTCAGCGCAAGATCGACTGACTTTCCGTGCACGCCGATATTCGCGACACTCCCCCCGGGGCGAACGATGACCGTCGCCATGGTGAAGGTTTCTGGAACGCCAACAGCTTCGATCGCGACGTCCACGCCTTGTCCATCGGTCAGAGCGAGGACCTTATCCTTCCAGTCCGCGTCCCCCGAGTTGACCGTGTCGGTCGCGCCGAAGTCCTTGGCCCTCGCCAGTCGCGCGTTGTCAAGGTCGACCGCGATGATCTTGGACGGACCGTAGAGGCGCGCGGTCATGACCGCGGACAGTCCGACCGGTCCTGATCCAATCACCGCGACGACGTCGCCCGGGTTCACGTGTCCGTACTGCACACCGATCTCGAATCCCGTCGGTAGAATATCCGACAGCAGGATGCCCTCGGAATCAGTCATCCCCTCGGGGACTTTGTACACCGAGTTCTCGGCGAAGGGGACACGGACGTATTCGGCTTGCGTTCCGTCGATCATGTAGCCAAATATCCATCCGATACCCACGATGCCCTCGGGATCCATGCAGTGGCTGTATAGGCCCTGGCGGCAGTTCGAACAACGACCGCACGAGCTGACGCACGAAAGGATGACTCGGTCGCCAACCGCGAGTTGCGTCACTCCGGCGCCGACCTCGGTGATCACGCCGATTCCCTCGTGGCCCAGCACCCGGCCCACCGTCACCTCAGGCACGTCGCCCTTCAGAATGTGAAGGTCCGTGCCACAGATGGTCGTTGCGGCCATCTTCACGATCACGTCGGTCGATTCCCGAATCTTCGGATTCGGTACGTCTTCCCAACTCTTCTGACCAGGACCCTTGTAGACGAGTGCCTTCATGACGTACCTCCGAGATTGCTACTTCCGGACGGCTACTTGCCAAACGGAGAACCGAAATCTACCCGCTGAGGATATTTCAATTATTACCAACGAACTTACGGGCTGAGATTGCGGACGCACAGGGCCGAAAGTCCCGCTGCCGCCACCTCGCGGCTCCAAGTTAGGGCTAGCACTTGCCGTCGAGAATCATGAGTATTCAGCGGCCGACGGCTCTGGCAAGAACCGTCGACTCGAGGTCAGATTTACCGAGCGCCCGTGCTGGGGCTCACCCTCGTCGGACGAGACGAGCGACTCCAAGTGCCCATCCGCAAGCAACTGGCGAGTAACGGCCGGCCAGCAACGATGACAACCCCTCGGCGTCGTGAGGTCAGTCCGGCCGTGATGCTCACGGAGCTGGCTGATGACCGTCGCAAACTCCTTGAGCTCTACTACGGCGACAGAATCAGCGCCGACGGCTTCCAGGAGGAGGAGAGGCGGCTCTGCGGGGCCATCGAGAGGGCCCGGGCACGAGCCACCGACGAGCAACACGACGAGCGCGCCAAGAGCGATCTTGAGCTTCGCTTTGAGCAGGTGGCCGCCATCCTCATGAGCCTCGACATCGAGGACGTCTGGAAAACTGCTGACGACTCGGAGAAGCGAGTTTCGTCGAAGAACTGGTTGAGTGAATCAAGGTCTTCCCCGATCACCTGGAAGTCAAAGTCGTGGGTAGCCCACCGATCAACGTCCTGCTCTCCGAGGTTGGACTAAAGGTACCGGAGACACCCCTTGGT
>PLEI01000116.1 GCA_003136415.1 Acidimicrobiaceae bacterium
GCAACATGGTGAAGGTCTTCGCCTCGCACGAGATCGTCAAGGTGTGCCAGAACGCCATGGAACTGCACGGTGGTTACGGCGCGATGCTGGAAGTCGGAATCGAGAAGGCCATGCGCGACGCCCTGATCAACTTGCACTCCGACGGCACGACCGACGTCTCGAACTTCAAGATCGTGCGCGCCATGTTCCCCGACACCGCGGGGGTGTACGCCGGATAACGATCGGCCGACCGAAGCGCAATTGATCCAGAGAGTGACGCGTGACATCGCAGACGCTCACGTACGGATGTGGAGTGCCTTGGTGTCCAGAGTGAGCCGTGACGACGTCGCCCCTAATCCGATATCTTCCTTGCCCTCCGGCAAACTGTGTGGGCAGTGGAGTAAGGCGAATACGTCACACTCTGGGGCGATACTGAACGCATGTCCGCGGGCACCATCACCAAGGTCCACCAGGGTTTCTCGTACCTACTCGACCCCACGCCCGAACAGCGTTCACTGCTCTCCAGCCACACCGGAGCCGCCCGGTTCTGTCACAACTTCTTGCTGGGCGTCGTCATGGAGAACTGGAAGCAGAACCGCGAGAAGAAAGAAACCGGTGAGGCCGTCAACCAAGAGGACTACCTGGGTACTCGTCACCTGGACCTCCAGAAGCTCTGGTACGAGCGTCGAGCTGATACTGCCCCCTGGTTCAGCGAGAACGCCTCGTCCACGTACAACTACGCCCAAGTACACCTGGCCCAGGCCTTTAGCAACTTCCACGCTGGCCGCGCCAAGGTGCCACAGTTCAAGTCCAAGGGGAGGTGTGAGACGTTCACCGTGGCGGGAGGATCCACCCGCCTCGTTGATTCACACCACGTGCGCCTCAGCCGTATTGGCGAGCTAAAGACCTACGAGTCGATGCGCAAGCTCTATCGGCACCTCGAGCGCGACAGCGCGCGGATCATGTCGGCCACCGTCAGTGAACGCCGGGGCAAGTTCTATCTCTCCTTCACCGTGGAGATGAGCCGAATGATCCCAGCACTGCGCCCACCCCTGCGAGTGATCGGCGTCGACCTGGGCATCTCCACCCTCTACACCGGGGCCACTCCCAGCGGTAAGCAGGTGCTGAACGTGGCGAACCCACGCAACTACCAGCGTCACCAGGTAAAGCTGGCCCGAGCCCAGCGCGTGGCATCACGACGCCAGGGCCCAAGGAAGGAAGTGGCTCCGTCGAACCGGTGGAAGCGCGCTAATGCACGCACCCAGAAAGTCCACGCCGACATTGCCAACGCCCGAAAGAACCTCATCCACGAGACGACGACGTACCTGGCCAAGAACTACGACCGCGTCGTCGTCGAAGACCTCAACGTCAAGGGCATGTTGAAGAACCACTCGCTCGCCAAGCACATATCTGACGCCGCCTGGGGTGAGTTCGTGCGCCAACTCGAGTACAAGGCCCCGTGGTACGGCTCGACAGTGGTCAAGGCCGACAGATTCTTTCCGTCAAGTAAAACCTGCAGCTCGTGCGGGGCAGTGAAAGCCAAACTGCCCCTGGAGATCAGGACGTATCACTGCGAGGCCTGTGGTCTCACACTCGACCGCGAAATCAACGCGGCCATCAACCTGGCTGGGTGGACCGGTAACTCCACCCCCGCGGGGACACGCTCCGTGGCTGGACGTCGAGGGGAGATAAGACCCAAACGGCAGAGACTTGTCGTGAGGGCTCACCCCGATGAAGCGTCAACCGAAACGCCGACCATCGTCGACGCGTAGGAGAAACCACGGCATAGAATTTGTCGGTGATCATAGGGCTATTTGCCTTACTCCATCACCCACACAGTTTGCCGTGGGGGTCTTCCTTAATCCTATGATCGGGCCATGGCCATCTCGAAACTGGAGTTCTCCCGTCGATGGATCGGCGCGGGATTTTTTCTATTCGCCCTCGCGTCGATAGGAAATCTCCTCAACTTTGGTAATACCATCTTTCACGTCGGAGTTCGCCTAGAAGTCCAAATGCTCCTCGATCCTGTGTCGGCCCTGCTCACCTTGATGGGTTGGTTGTTCTTGACCCAGTTGCGCTCCCGCGACTCCTTCCAGAGCAAGTTGCTGGCCACGGGATTCCTCGCCCTCGCCCTACAGTTCGCCGCCCTCAGCCTGGGTCAGATACTCCGCGCTAGTGGCGTTGTATTCATCAACTGGTCGAGTGCACAATTTTGGCTGGCCCTGGCGGGCTACGTGGTGGCCACCGCGGGATTCTTGATGGCCTTCAACTACATTCGGGGTTCTGGCGAGTCGGCGCGCGTCCCGGGACCACCGACTTCCTCCGCGCCAGCGTCAAGTCGCCTCATCTTCGTCGGCTTCGCCCTGCTCGCCCTTTCATCGATGGTGATCTTCTACTTCGACGTGTCGAACCGACTCTTCACCGTGGTCGGGATTCATAACGTGATTGAGATCTTCACCCAACCGATGGCGGCCCTGTTCGCAGCGTTGGGCTGGTGGTTCCTCAGCCGCCTCGACGGTCGCGACGACGAGCAGCGAACTGTCATTCACCAGGCGTATTGGGCCCTCGCACTGGCGCTCGCGGCCAACGCGATCCAGCAATTCCTGGCAATTTCCGAGGTGAGCGGTTTGAGTCAATTCACCTGGGAACTCTGGATCAGTGCCGTGGGTTGCGTTGTCGCCACCGTGGGATTCATCCTCACGGCTCGACGGCCGGTAGCTGTCGCCAAGTCCAGCGCCCTCACGTCCACGCCGTGAACGCCGAAGAGGTGACCACCTCCGACTACACCGCGTGGTTAAGAACCAGTCGCTAGGAATTTACCGCCAATACTCGGGGCTGGAGTTTGCGAGCGTTCTCGATGAACGCGGGTATGAGCAGGTCCTCCATCGTGTAGAGGCCTGGAGCGACGAATTCCATCTGTCGCGCCGCGAAGAGTGCGCCCTCGCCGAAGGCCTCGGGGCTGACCGACTCGTGGCGCAGACGGATCGTCTGTGACGGGAACCCGAAGAGGACCTCGTGCGTTCCCACGATCCCTCCGGCCCGCAGGGACTTGATATCGCACTCGGTGACACCGAGCGATCTCGCAATGATCTTGGCCGTGCTCGAAACACCCTTCTTCATGCGAAAGTGCTCCTCGACAATCTCCACGTCAGCGTGGGGAGCGATCATCTGCAAGAGATTCGCCGCCAGAATCAGCAGATTGACCCCCACGGTGATGTTGGGCGACCACAGCACGGCCGTCTCGGTGCTGAGTCCTCGAAGCGTCTCCTGGGTCTCACACGAATAGTTCGAGATGGCGGAAATGATGCGCACATCGCGATGGGCGGCCGCTTCACCGTAGTAGTCAATGCTTTCGGCGCTCGAGAAGTCGATGATGGCGTCGACCGGGTACGTGTCGAGAAGAACATCGATCGGCATGGTCGCGCTTGAGAAGATACGGTTCTTGCCACTGTTGTTGGGCTCGATCATGTCCGCCAGAGAACCCCGTGACACATGATTCGACTTTCGTACCACCCACTCGAGGGAATGACTCCCGTCATTCAAAATCGACCGTGCGACGGACCGTCCTGTTTTCCCGAATCCAAAGAGTCCAATTCTCATGAACTTCCCACCCACCTGACCACTCGGCACCCGAGGTACATCCGCAGACTACGGGCGCAAGTTGCAGTCAGGTTAAAGTTTTTTATAGATTGCCTAAGGTTCGCCTGTGTAGAACCATAGAAAGCGCATCCACGTGACGAAATTGTTACTCCCATCAGTACGTATGGTGACAACAGATGCGCGACAGGCTTCACATCGTCTCCGCCGATGAGCCCGCGAGAGTTAGACCGTTGGGATTGAGACCGGCATTTCGTGTCCATCGAACACATGTGGTCTCTCGGGGCTCGTAATTACCACGCGAGGGCGCTCGCTCGCACGCGGGCAACTTTCTCCCAGTCGCTACCATTAGCCACGAGGTAATACGTGACCAACATCCTTTTTACGGCCTTCAGCAATCGAACCGACGCGCTCGAACTCGCGAGTGAAGCGGTCAAGGGCCTACGTGAGCGCGGTATCGAGTCTTCGACGCACTTTATGGACCAGGACGACTCTCCGTCATTGTCGTCGGATTCACTGGTCATCAGCCTCGGCGGTGACGGCACTTTCCTTCGTTCGGCTCGACTGGCCCACGCTCACGGTGCGCGGATCCTGCCGGTGAACCTGGGCCGCGTGGGATTCCTACTTGATGTCCCTTCCAATCAGATCGTCGCGTCAGTACAGGACGCGTTGACGAATCCGCTGGTCGTTGAACGACTGGCGCTGGCCATTTCCATCGAAGGCCAGACGACCAGTGATTTCGCGTTGAACGAAGTGGTCCTGGAGCGCGCGCGCGTGGGACACATGGTACGGGTCAAGACCTTCGTGGGCGCTGACGAATACCTGACCTATTCCGCCGACGGCGTCCTCGTCTCCACGCCGACCGGCAGTACGGGCTACAACTTCTCAGCTGGCGGACCGGTGGTGGACGCGGACTTGTCGGTAGTGGTCATCACGCCGATTGCGCCGCATTTCACCATCGATCGCTCCATTGTGGTGGATTCGGCCAAGACGGTGCGCCTGGTTGCTGACAACAAGCCCGCCGTGGTGGTCGCCGACGGCACCGAGATCGGCGTGCTCGAGCCCGGGCAGGCGGTCCGGGTCTCACAGAGCCCGACACCGGTGAGGGTGGTCTATTCGGGAGCCTTTGAGCTCGGCGTGCGGTTGCGCCAGAGCCTGCGAGAGGGCCATGCCTAAGGCGCAGCTGGTGGAACTCTACGCCCGCGGTCTGGGAGTGATTGAAGAGACTCGCATCGAATTCGGACCAGGTTTCAACGTCCTCACGGGCGAGACCGGAGCGGGCAAGACGCTTCTTCTCGGCGCGCTCGAGCTCTGCCTCGGAGGAGAGGCCGCGGCCTCACGCTACGCCGTGTCTCCCGACACCCGAGCGGTCGCCCTTTTTTCGCGCGACGACGGCACCGAAGAGCTCTTTACGCGTGAATCGTCACCCTCGGGACGACTGAGAGCAGCCCTGAACGGCACGCCCGCCAGTGCCGAGCTGTTGCGACAGGCCGCCGCCGCCGTCGTCGTCATCCACGGACAGCACGATTCCCTGGCACTCAAGTCGCGTCAGGAGATCTTGAAGATCATCGACACCGCGGGCGCCATATCGACCGTGGAGCTCGATCGAGTGCGACGCGAGTTGACCACGCTGGGCAACGAACGCGACTCCCTCGGCGGTGATGCGGTGAGCCGTGAACGCGAGCGCGACTATTTGATGTACCAGTGCCGAGAACTCTCAGAGGTGAAATTGGACGACCCCGGCGAGCTCGGCCAGGTGCTCGAAGAGTTAACGCAACTCAGCGCCCTGCGTGATGCCCAAGGCGAGTTGCTCTCCGTCGCCGATGAACTCGATGGCGACTCCGACGCCGCGGTGCTCTCACAACTCGCCCGAGCAATCCAGCGAGTGCCTCGTGGTGCGGGAGTGGACGACGTACGTGACGACTTGGCGAGGCTTCTCGAAGGGGCCCGCGCCAACGTCCACGAGCTGATGGCCCGGTCTTCGTCCGATAAATTCGACGCTGAGCGAATCGCCCAGTTGGATGTCCGAGCGTCACTGCTCCAGCAGATTGCGCGTAAATACGGTGGTACCCTCACGAGCGCCATTGCCCAGCGCGACGAGATGAACTTGCGCATCGAGGAACTCTCGAGTGCCGAAGGTCGCCTCGAAGAACTCGACGCCCAGGTTGAAGGATTGAAGTCGCATGAGAGCAATCTCGCCGCGATTGCCCGCCGCGCTCGTGAGGCGGCGGGTGAATCGTTGACCCGACGAGTTCAGCTTCAACTGCCACGAGTGGCCTTGCCTCACGCGACGCTGCGCTTCGTGATTGCCGGTGTCGACGGATCCGACGCAAAAATTCTCTTCACCCCCAACCCCGGCTGGCCCGAAGGCCCCCTGCAGTCTCTCGCCAGCGGGGGAGAGCTCAGCCGTGTCCTGCTCGCTCTCTCCCTCGAGACGGCCCACGACGACGTGGTCGCGGTCTTTGACGAAGTAGACGCCGGCGTCGGCGGTCAGGTAGCCCAGCAAATTGGCGAATGCCTCCGCGAAGTGGGTGAAACTCAGCAGGTCATTGCCGTAACACACTTGGCGTCGGTGGCCGCCAAGGCCGCTCACCATTTCGTCATCGAGAAATCGGTGGCCGATGGGGTGACCACCACTCGGGTTCACGAGGTCTCCGGTGCTGACCGTGTACGCGAGGTCGCCCGGATGCTGGCGGGTGACGCCGTTACCGACGAAGCGCACGCTCTCGCGCAGAGATTGCTCGAATCCGTCTAGTAGTTCATTGTTGAGCGACGCCCTCGGGCTAGTATGTAGTTCCGTGAAGGAACTCGATACCGAATGACGAAATACGTATTCGTCACCGGCGGAGTGTCCAGCTCCCTCGGCAAAGGCCTGACGGCCTCATCTCTCGGCCGACTGCTGAAATCGCGGGGCCTCAAGGTGACGATGTGCAAACTCGACCCCTACCTCAACGTCGACCCGGGAACGATGAACCCCGGCGAACACGGTGAGGTATTCGTCACCGACGACGGTGGAGAGACCGACCTCGACCTCGGCCACTACGAACGCTTCATCGACGAATCCCTGTCGCGCATGTCGAACACCACGACAGGCTCGATCTACTCCAAGGTGATTGCCAAGGAGCGTCGCGGGGATTACCTCGGCAAGACCGTCCAGGTCATCCCGCACATCACCGACGAAATCAAGGATCGTCTACGACGCCTCAGCACCCTGGGTGCCGACGTCGCGATCGTCGAAATCGGCGGCACGGTGGGCGACATGGAGATCATTCCGTTCCTCGAGGCCATCCGCCAATTCCGCCGCGACGCGGGACGTGGCAATGTCTGTTACGTCCACTTGACCCTGGTGCCCTACCTGGCGCCCTCGGGTGAGCAGAAGACCAAGCCAACCCAACACTCAGTGACCGAACTACGTTCGCACGGTATCCAGCCCGACGTGATTGTGTGCCGCAGTGACCAGCCAATTTCCGATGGCCTCAAGCGCAAGATCTCGCTGCTCTGCGACGTGCCCAACAATGCCGTCATTTCGGCCATTGACGCGTCGAGCATCTACGACATCCCGCTCAATATGCACCACGAGGGTCTCGACCGGATCGTTTGTGACATCTTGGCTATCAACATCGAGGAACACCCGATTGACCTCTCGGCCTGGGAAGACGTCGTGCGTCGCGTGCACCACACCTCCAAGACGCTGCGCATCGGCATCGTGGGCAAGTACGTCACCATGCCCGACGCGTACCTATCGGTCGGCGAATCAGTGCGTCACGCGGGCTTTGCGGTCGGCGCCACCACGAAGATCGAATGGCTCGAGGCCGAGCGGGTGCCCTCGGAGATCGACGCACTACGCCTTCGTCAACTCGACGGCATCATCGTGCCCGGTGGATTTGGCGAGCGCGGCATCGAGGGCATGGTCGCCACCGCGCGCATCGCCCGAGAGCACCAAATTCCTCTGCTCGGCATCTGTTTGGGCATGCAGGTGATGGTCATTGAATTCGCTCGCCACGTCCTCGGACTCGCCGACGCCCACTCGACGGAGTTCTCGCTGACCACCAGCGCACCCGTGATCGCCCTGATGGAAGAGCAGATGGACGTCACCGACCTGGGAGGCACCATGCGGCTAGGCGCGTGTCCGGCCATGCTGGCTGAAGGTTCACAAGTGGCGTCCCTGTACGGAGCCACCGTGGTCTCGGAACGGCACCGTCACCGTTATGAGTTCAACTCGCGCTTCGTCGAGCAATACGAGGCGAGCGGCATGCGCTGTTCGGGAACTTCGCCCGACGGACGGCTGGTTGAGTTCGTCGAGATGCCCGCACACCCGTACTTCGTCGGCACCCAGGCTCACCCCGAGTTCAAGTCGCGCCCCGATCGTCCCCACCCTTTGTTCAAGGGACTCATCGACGCCGCTAGTGTCCGCGCCGAGGGTCGTGAGCCTCACATCCTCGACCCGCGCACCGTCGACGCGACCTTGTGAGCAAATCCTTCTCGATTGTCGAACGCCGGAACCTGTTGACGTCCTACGTTTTTTCGGTCGAACGCCGCACCATCTCCCACGAGGGCACGACCTTCGAACGCGACATCGCGGTCCACCCCGGCGCGGTCGCGATGGTAGCGGTCAATGACCGCGACGAAGTCGGTCTAGTTCGCCAATACCGCGCGACGGCCGACCAGGTCCTCTGGGAGATTCCCGCCGGCACTATTGACGCGAGTGACGCCGATCCGCTGTTCACCGCCCAACGCGAATTGCTCGAGGAAATGGGCGTCACCGCGACCACGTGGAAGAAGATCGCCGAGGTCTACGTCTCTCCAGGTTGGACGAATCAGGTGATGCACATCTTCGAGGCCCGCGATCTCACTTTCGAGGATCGCGTGCCCGACGGGCCCGAAGAGGTCGCCGCCGAGGTCCTCTGGCTCACCCGCGAGCAGGTCCGCGCTCTGCTGAGCCGCGACGACATCAATGACGCCACGTTGACAATTGGGCTGCGTCACTACCTCGGGGTCAATGACGGCTCCTGAGGCCCTGGTAAGTGAGTACGTGCAGTGGCTCACCGTGGAAAAGGGTCGCAGTCGCGCGACCATCGAAGCCTACGAGCGCGATATTCGCGCTTTCTTGGCGTGGTGGGGCAGTGATCGTCCCTTGGCCACCGTCACCGGAGCCGACCTCGAGGCCTACTTGAATGAACTGCGCGACACCCGCGCCGCCAGTTCCGTCGCCCGCGCCCTTTCCTCGTTGCGCGGCTGGTGGGGCTTTCTCATCGAAGAGGGCCAACTCAGCGTGGACCCGAGCGCCTACGTGACGCCCTCCCGGCGCGGACGAACCCTGCCCAAGCCCCTGCCCGAGGAAACCGTCGCACACCTCCTCGACACCTTGCCGCACGAGACGCCCGTCGATCTGCGCGACCGGGCTCTCCTGGAGCTGCTTTACGGCACGGGAGCGAGAGTGTCCGAGGTCGTGGGACTCGAAATACAAGACCTCGACTTCGACGAGGAACTTATCCGCGTCACCGGAAAAGGTTCGAAACAGCGCCTGGTTCCCATGGGCCGGACACTCAAATCCACCTTGCGCGAGTACCTGGGGCCCGGCGGCCGTTCGGAGTTCCCGAGACCCCGAGCGCACGCTCACGTCTTCGTCAACGTCCGCGGTGGCCCCTTGTCGCGTCAGGGAATTGATTTGATTATCTCCAGAAGGGCCCTCACGGCGAATATCGACCGGTCGACGATCAGCGCCCACGTCTTTCGCCACAGTTGTGCCACCCACATGCTCGCTCACGGGGCCGACATCCGGGTTGTCCAGGAGCTGCTGGGTCACGCCTCGATCTCCACGACGCAGATCTACACCGCAGTCTCGATAACCTCGATGCAACGTGCCTATTCCAACGCTCATCCCAGAGCCCATGATTAACGAGACGACCGACCTGTGAACACTTTCCTCTTTCTGCTGGCGATCATTCCGTCGATCATCCTTCACGAAGTGAGTCACGGCTTCGTCGCCAATCTCTGTGGCGATCCCACCGCCAAGAACGCCCATCGACTTACCCTCAATCCCGTTCGCCACGTTGATCCCTTTGGAACCCTCCTGCTACCCTTTTTGCTCATCGCCACGGGGCTTCCCGCATTCGGTTGGGCCAAACCCGTCCCCGTCAACATCGCACGATTGCGCAAGCCACGAACGCAGTCGCTCTACGTGTCGCTGGCGGGACCACTGACCAACATCATTCTTTCGGGCATCGCTTTCGTCTACGTCCGCTACGAGATTCACCACTCCAGCAATCTCTCGCTCTTCAACAGCTACTCGTTCTTTACGTTCATGGTCGACCTCGGCGCTGTGAACTTGCTGCTGGCAGTCTTCAACCTGTTGCCAATTCCGCCACTCGACGGGTCGGCAGTTATTGAGCGTTTCGTGCCGGTGCACCACTTGCCGCGTTACTACCAAATGAGGGCGCGGGCGCTACCATTTCTGATGGCACTACTGATCCTCAATGCGCTGACGATTCACGTGGGAACGACGTGGCTCAGCAGCCTTGAACAGCACTGGTTCAACCTCGCCGCAAACTAGAGTCCCATCGCCACGGCGGCGCGACGATAGAGCGGTCCGGCAACTTCGGACGCTTTTTCAGCGCCCTGCGCGGCCAGCGCTCGCAAGGCACCCTCGTCGGCCCGCAATTCGCGGTAGCGTTGCTGGATGGGCGCCAATGAGGAGATCACCAATTCCGACAGGTCCTTCTTCAGATCACCGTATCGGCTGTAGCGTTCAGCCACCTGCGGGGGCGTCTCACCCGAGAAGCTCGCAAACATCTCGAGCAAGTTGGAGAGTCCGGGCTTCTTGTCCCAATCGAAACGGACTTCGTTGTCCGTATCGGTTACTGCTTTCTTGATCTTCTTTTCGATCTGGGAGGCGTCGTCGAAGAGATAGATCAAACCCATCGGACTGGCGAGAGATTTGGACATCTTGCGCGAGGGATCCTGGAGATCCATCACCCTCGCCGACGCCACCGGCTGAACACCCTCGGGCACGGTGAAGACCTCGCCGTAGCGATTGTTGAAGCGCTCGGCGATCTCACGGGTCAGTTCGAGGTGCTGGCGCTGGTCCTGGCCCACGGGAACCTGCTCGGCCGAGTACAAGAGGATGTCGCCCGCCATCAAGACCGGATAGGTCAAGAGCCCCACCCGATAACCCTCCTGACGCGACGCCTTCTCCTTGAACTGCGTCATGCGAGAGAGCTCGCCGTAGGTCGCGACGCACTCGAGCAGCCAGTTCATCTGGGCGTGATAGGGCACCTGGCTCTGGATGAAGAGCGTGCACACGTCGGGATCGAGGCCCGCGGCCAGCAAGGACGCGAGATAGTCAATGGTCTGTTCACGGAGCTTGTCGGGCTCAATCTGCAGGGTGAGGGCGTGTAAATCGACGATGCAGTAAAAGGCCTCGGGGTTTTGGGAGGTGACCCACTGGCGAACCGCCCCGAGGTAGTTGCCAATGTGCATGGAGCCTGAGGGCTGGATTCCCGAGAGAATGCGCATCCGCCAATCGTAGATGAGGTGGAGTGGTCCTTGAGATTTACTAGTCTTGGCGCGTGACCTACGTCGTGACGACGCCGTCTTTCAGCGGACCAATCGAAGTACTACTTCAGCTCATCAGCAGCCACGACGTCGACATCCTCGATATACATCTGGCGCCCGTCGTGGACGCCTTCGTGGCCACCCTGCGCGACGACTCGATCGCCCTCGACGTGGAGGAACTCTCGGAGTTCTTGCTCGTGGCGGCGATATTGCTGGAGCTCAAGAGCCAACGACTACTGCCCGGGCGCGACGCCCTCGAGCCCGACGAGGAGTTCGTGGGCTGGGAGGAGCGCGACGTGTTGCTGGCGCGTCTGCTGGAGTTGCGCACCTACGCCGGTTTGGCCGACTCGTTCGTCGGACTATTCGAGCGCGCGGCCAAGTCATTTCCTCGGCTGCGCGGTATCGACGACGACTTCGAGGTCCAGCCACCAGATCTGCTCGCCGGAGTCAGCACCGCGCAATTGGCCGCCGCGTACCTGCGCGGCATCGAAGAGAAACCAGTAGCGGTAATACGCCTCAACCACGTCACCGTCGACGCCGTCTCGGTGGCCGAGACGGTGGTCGTTCTGGCGCAGCGCCTGCCCGCCATGGGCCGCATTTCCTTCCGCGACCTCACCGCCGGGCTCGAGACCCGGATCGAGATCATTGTGCACTTTTTGGCGGTGCTGGAACTCTGCAAACTCGGCCATATTGAACTGGGCCAGGGCGGGACTTTTGGCGATGTCGCGATCGAGTGGATCGACGTCAATTCGCGCCTCGACCTCGAAAGGATTGACTCATATGAGGGATGACGCCTCGCTCGAACAACGACTCGAGGCCATGCTCACGGTAGCCCTTGAGCCCATCTCCGCTGAGGAGTTGGCCGACGTGGCCGAGGCTGATGCCGAGGACGTCATTGCGGTGCTGCGCAGCCTTCGCACCCAGTTCGTGGAGGAGAAACGGGGCTTTCAACTAGCCGAGCTCGCCAGCGGCTGGGTCATGCAGTCCTCGCCCGACGTGGCGCAGTGGGTGACGCGCTTCGCCAATCGCGATGTATCACATCGACTCAGTTCGGCGGCCCTGGAAACACTGGCCATCATCGCCTACCGCCAGCCCATCTCGCGCGCCCAGATCACGGCGCTGCGCGGAGTCAATGTGGACGGCGTGGTGCGCCTGCTCGAACAGCGCGGCTACATCGAAGAAGTGGGACGCGCACCCGGACCGGGCCAATCGATTCTCTACGGCACCACCGAGTTGTTCCTGGACCGCATGGGTCTCGCGTCGCTCAGCGACCTGCCGCCCATCGAGGACTTCTTGGTCCCCCTCGAGACCGCCGAAGCGCTGATGGCCGAGATGTCCCTGGTCAGCGACGACCTCGACGGAGCGTAGATGGACGACGGCGAACGCCTCCAAAAGACGCTGGCGCGCGCCGGCTACGGTTCGCGTCGCGCCTGTGAGATTCTGATCAGTGAGGGCCGGGTGACCATCGACGGGCGCGTCGCCGAACTGGGCAATCGCGTGGACTCCGAAACCCAAATGATCTGCGTCGACGGCTCAATGGCGCCCGTCGCTCAGAGCAGGGTCTACTTCCTGCTCAACAAACCCACGGGCATCGTCACCACCGCCTCGGATCCCCAGGGGCGCCCCACCGTGCTCTCGCTGGTCCCCTCGAGCGCACGGATATTCCCCGTAGGGCGGCTCGACATGAATACTGAGGGGCTCATCATCCTCACCAATGATGGTCGCCTCGCGCACTTGTTGACGCACCCGAGTTCGGGCATCGCCAAGGAGTACCTCGTGCGCGTTGAAGGGGATCCTTCGCCGGGGGCGATTCGCCGCTTGCGCGACGGCGTGGACCTCGACGACGGTCGCACGAGCCCCGCCCAAGTCAGTCGAGTCTCCGAGGGTCTGTTGCGCATCGTGATCCACGAGGGCCGAAACCGTCAAGTGCGACGGATGTGCGCGGCCGTGGGACACGAGGTGACGAGACTGGTGCGCACCCGCATTGGACCCATCCAAGATCCCACGTTGACGCCGGGTTCGTCACGGCAATTGAGTCTGGGGGAGGTGCGCCGTTTGATGGAAGCGGTTGGAATGTCGGACGACATCGCATCTACGATGCCGTCATGACAAATTTGCTGATCCGCGCGGTGCGCGGCGCGACGACGGTCGAAAAGAACGACGCCGAGGCCATTGCTGTGGCCACGCGCGAGCTCCTCACCCGCATGCTGGCCAGCAACGAAATCGACGTCGAGGATATCGTCAGCGTCCTCTTCACCACCAGCCCCGACCTCACCGCAGCGTTTCCCGCCGCCGCGGCTCGGGGCATTGGCTTTGAGACCGTACCGCTGATGTGCGCCAGCGAGATCGACGTTCCCGGCGCCAAGAAACTCTGCATCCGCGTCATGATGCACACCTATTCGTCGCGCCGCCGCGCCGAGATTCGTCACGTCTACCTACGCGATGCCCAGAACCTGCGCGATGACCTTCGCTAAGCGCGTCCACGTCGTGGGCTTGGGCCTCATCGGGGCGTCTCTCGCACTGGCACTGCGCGACGCGGGTTGGATCGTCACCGGCGACGACCTCGACCGTGATGTCGTCGAACAGGCACTGGCGTCCGGCGTCATCGCCTCGGACCACATTGATCCCACGACGAGTCTCGTGGCCATCGCGACGCCCGCGGGAGTCGTGGCCGAACTGGCCCACGACTACCTCGGGCGACTCGAGAATCCTTCTCTGATCGTCACCGACGTCGCCGGGGTCAAGGGCGCCATTGTCCGCGAGGTCACCGAGCAGCGCTTTCTAGGTGGTCACCCCATGGCGGGGTCCGAGCTGCGTGGCCTCAAGGGTGCGCGCGCCGACTTGTTCCAGGGCTGCACCTGGGTTCTGACTCCCACCCACACCACGCCGGCCGACGTCTACACGCGCCTGCACGGCTATCTGCGCGAAGTGGGCGCCAACGTGGTCGCCGTCTCGTCGGTCGACCACGACCGCCTGGTCGCCCTCGCCAGCCACGTTCCCCACCTCCTGGCAGGTGCGCTGATGAACCAGGCCACCGACGCCGCGCGCCAAGACGCAGTTCTCCTGCAACTCGCCGCGGGAGGTTTTCGTGACATGACGCGCATCGCCGCGGGCGACCCGGCAATTTGGCCCGACATCCTCTTCGAGAACCGCGAGGCCGTGACGTCCACTCTCGTGGCCCTCGAAGAGCGCCTGGTCGCCCTGCGCGCCGCCCTCGAGTCCCACGACCGCGCGTCGCTCGAGGAGAGCCTCACCAGTGCCGCAGTGGCGCGTCGCCAGCTCCCGGGTCGCGCATTGAATTCCGACGATATGGCCTACCTGAGGGTCCTGATCGCCGACCGTCCCGGCTCCTTGGCCCGAGTCACCATGACCGCGTCGGAGATGCTGGTCAACATCTACGACATTGAGATCGCCCACGCGATCGAGGGCAACAGGGGCACGCTGCTGCTCGCCGTCGACGCGAAGCAGGCCGATCGATTCATGGAGACGCTGCGCGCCGAGGATTTCGGAGTGGTCCGCGAGACATGATGCGTCGCGTCGAGCCCTGTCCCTCTCTCGCCGGCGTCGTTCGGGTTCCCGGTGATAAGAGTGCCTCACACCGCGCGGTGTTGCTGAGCGCCTTGGCCGCGGGTGAGAGCACCATCGAAGGACTCTCGCCGGGGCTCGACGTGGTCTCCTCCTCGCAGATCATGTCGCAACTCGGCGCCACTCGCCGGGACTTCGACGGTGTCGTCGTCATCGAAGGACCTTCACAGGGTCTTCGCGCCAGCGATCAGCCCCTGCAATGCGGAAACTCGGGAACCACTATTCGCCTCGTGAGCGGCATCGTGAGCACGCTCGAGGGCCACCACCGACTCGAGGGCGATCGGTCGCTGACGCGCCGTCCCATGGACCGCGTGGCCATCCCGCTGGGTCTCATGGGCTCCAAGGTCACGGGCGAAGGTCCCCGCGTCACGCCGCCGCTCGACATCGTGGGATCTCGCCATCTGCGCGGCATCGAGTACCGGGTGTTGGCGCCGAGCGCCCAGGTGAAGTCCGCCATCTTGCTCGCGGGACTCTACGCCGAGGGACTCACCACGGTGCACGAAGCCCTGCGCACGCGCACCACGACCGAGGACATGATGCGTCTCGCCGGAATCGACGTTGCGAGTGTCGCCGTCGACGCCGGCCGTAGTGTGACCTTGACTCCCGCACGGCCCGCGGCGCACGCATGGCGAGTGCCCACCGACCCGTCGCAGGCGGCGTTTTTCTGCGTGCTGGGACTCATTCATCCCCACGCGGACATCGAAGTGGTCGACGTCGAGAATTCGCCCGAGCGTATCGGTTTCGTCACCGTGCTCAGTCGGATGGGTGCCGACCTCGTCGGTCGAGCGGGGGAGTCGGGCGTCACCCTTCGAGCCCGCAGTTCACCATTGCTGGCGACGGAGATCAACGCCGCCGAGATTCCCTCGGTTGACGAAGCCCCGATTCTGACGGTGGCCGCGGCCGCGGCTTCGGGCGTGAGTGCATTTCGCGACATGGGTGAGCTTCGTCTCAAGGAATCTGATCGGTTCGAGGGCTCCATGGCCCTGGCGCGGCTGCTCGGCTGTCGCGTGTGGAGCGAGGGTGATGACTACTTCGTCGAGGGACTGGGCAGCGCCGACGCCTTCTCGCCCTTCGCCATCAACGCGGGACTCGATCACCGCTTCGTGATGTCGAGTGCCGTGGCCGGCGCCGCGGGACACGGCTGCGACATCGACGGCTCGGACACGGTGTCCTCGAGCTACCCCGGGTTCTTCGATGACCTGGGGAGCCTGCGATGACCGACGACATCATCGCCATCGACGGCCCCGCTGGTTCTGGCAAGTCCACCGTCGCCAGCGCGCTGGCCGATCGGCTGGGCTGGAACGTTCTCGACACGGGCGCAATGTACCGAGCGGTGACCAGTGAAGCCCTGTTTCTCGGCATCGATCCCGACGATGCCGACGCGGTTGCGCGGGTCGCTCACGACGCGGACATTCGCACCCGACCTCGAGTAAGCATCAACGGGCGCGACGTTCACGACGAAATCCGCACCGACGTCGTCAATGTCGCTGTCTCGGTCGTCGCGGCGAACCCCGCGGTGCGCGCGGCCATGGTGCAGCGCCAGCGCGCGGTCGCGGCCGAGGAGCCCGGTGGCCTCGTCGTCGAGGGTCGCGACATCACGACGGTCGTCTTCCCACGCGCGCGCGTCAAAATATATCTCACCGCGTCGCCGTACGAGCGTGCGCGACGGCGCGGTGATGAGGGTCATGAATCCGTCGCACGCCGCGACCACGCGGACTCCTCGCGCGAGACCTCGCCGCTTCGCCAAGCCGACGACGCCGTAGCCTTGGACACCACGGGGCTCAGTGTCGATCAAGTCGTAGAGGAGATTGTTCGATGTCTCGAGAACACCACCTCCAACTGAACCCCAGGAAAACGGTCCTCTACTGGTTCGTGGCGCTTTTCTTGCGCGGTCTGTTCCGGATCTTCTTTCGGCCCCACGTGCGAGGTCAGGAGAACATTCCCTTGTGCGGACCGGTGCTAGTGGCGCCGATTCACCGCTCCAACCTGGACTTCGCCTTCACTCTCTTCATCTCACCGCGCAAGGTCTTTTTCATGGCCAAGGAATCCCTCTTCAAAGTGCCGGTGCTGGGATCGGCCTTGATCCAACTCGGGGCCTTTCCGGTCAAGCGCGGCACGGCGGACCGCGAAGCAATGCGCTCGGCCGAGGAGGTTCTGAATGCGGGACAGGCGCTGATTCTCTTTCCCGAGGGAACCCGCAAGTGCGGTCCTCACGTCGAGCCACTGCACGACGGCGCGATGTTCATCGCGTCACGAACGGGAGCGACCGTCGTTCCCGTCGGCATCTCGGGAACCAATCGGGCCCTCCCCGACGGCGCGAAATTCCCGCGTCCGGTGAAGGTGCACGTCGTGGTGGGTGCGCCCATTGCACCCCTAGAACAAGGGGGCCGACCTTCGCGCTCGGCGATTGCGGAGAAGACCGAGGAACTGCGCAAAGCTCTTGAAGACACGTATCAGGAGAGCCGCAAAGACTAGGACCATCGTCTCGACCCTTCTTTTCTTGGTCGAGCATCGCGTGGTATTGACTAGGAATCAAGAAGCGAGATTGGCCCACTACGACAGGGAGAAATACGAAGCGGCACACGCGAAGGGGATGTCGAGGATGATCTTTTGCGACGGGATAGCCGTGGACATAGCTCGCACGCAGGGCCATTGCGGACCGGTATTGGAGCCATACCGATGCCACCATCGAAGCGAACATCACGCAGAGCGGTAACGCGAGACACGGAAATAGGTGCCAACCCACCGCCGAGGATGGGGCCCACTTTCAATCGTGGTACCGGACCGAAACCCGGCGACGCCTTTTTGCCCGAGAAAGCGGCACTTCGGATATGGCGGGGGGTTTGGGGTTCTGGCGACTCACACACGCAACAGACGACCGGGCGGCTCGCACCAGGCCGCGCGTGACGAGCAGTTCATCGCTTCAGTCACCACCGCCTATTCAAGTCGCTCGACCAGCTCAAAACGCTCGAGGACAACCAACGTCGTGTCGTCCACAGTAAAAGTGGGGTCGCCAAGAACAGCGAGCATTTCCTTGCTCTGCCAGAAGGCTTCATGGCCTGTTCTCCAAGCGTGAACAGTCGCGTGTCCTTCACCCTCGTCCATGGCGTGGGAAAGAGCTACCTCACCGAGGGGAGCGACGAGCACGCTCGTGACCTCAATTACTGCAACCGGATGATCGCTCGAGTCGACAACCGCGAACCGTTGTCCCGGCTGTGGGAGCGGTTCGTCCTCAACTTCGTACTCCAACGCCAGACCAGTCGTTGAAACCTTACGTCCATTCAGAATGGCGTCAACCAACCGATCTCGAAGTGGCCCAGGGAAAGCAAACTCCGCGATCGGCAACTCGGGGAAGAGGTTTGCAGCGGAAGGCTCGCCCATTTCGAAAAGCGTAGTGGCCTGCGCCCCCCTAATTCCCGAAGATCCAAAAAGCACGACGAGCCCGTATCCCGCACCTCGCACTGAGCACCGTCACGACGTGCAACAAGAAGAAGGGATGAGCGGTATTGGCCGCCAGCATTCAAAGGATGATGGTCAACTCGCGACCGTTTCATGCGACAGTGAGTTGAAGGTGAACGGCTTTAGCGGCCGGCCCTGCGCTCGCGGAAGTAGGTGCCAAAAACGACGCGAGCGTATCGGAAGCCGAACAGCCAGTTCTTACCCTTTTTCGTGGTCCCCGAGGCGCGCGGGTACCAAATGGTCGGGACTTCGGCCGAACGCCAGCCGCGCCTGAGGCAGACGATGAGGAGTTCGGCAGTCTGGTACTGGCTCTGTTGCAGGCGGTCGACGACGTCGGCGAGCATCGACACGCGAAGGCCGCGATAGCCCGTCGAGGTGTCGGTCAGCTTAGATCCCGTCATGCGGTTCATGATGATGGAAAAGAATCGCACGCCGGTCTTGCGGATGCCGTCAGACGTCTTATCTTCACCCAGGACGCGGCTCGTCAGGACGAAGTCCGCGGTGTCGTTCGCCAGAGGAGCGAGCAGGTTGGGCATCTCGGCGGGGTCATTTTGGCCGTCCGCGTCAAGAGTGATCACGTACTTGACTTTGTGTTCGATGCAGTAGCGGTAGGTCACTTGCAGGGCCACGCCGTGGCCCAGGTTGACCGGGAACTCAATGACCACGACGCCCGGAAACGAACGAGCGACCTCCGCGGTGCGGTCGGTACCGCCGTCGACCACAACGAGAGTGGTGTAGGGCTTGCCGTCGATAGTGGGGGGCATCTTCTCCAGAACGCCGCCGATGTTGAGCTCTTCTTCGTAAGCGCAAATCGAAGCGACGATCTCTTCGGGTTCAAAACCGGGCACCTCTGCGTCAAGGCGTTCCAGGGACTGCTTGATGGCGTACTTGCGCAAATTGCTGATTCGAATCTTTTCTAAATCCACGTTCGGCATCGAAGTCCTTTAGTTGAACACCAACGACGCCCGCGTAGCGGGGAAGTCGATGCGAAATGAGGGGGTTGTCCCATGCCGACCTCGCGAAGTTCGCGGCACACGGACATTTAAATTCACCGTGAAATTCTAGCAAAAACGGGCTTCGACACCCGTGATGGCCCCTTGACCAAGGGCCCTCAGCCCTGGGAAGTCGGTGAGAGAACTTGCGCCGCGGTGAACTCGCGATCGGCCTGACCGTCAAAGGTGCTCAGACTCGGCGCGCCGAGACCCACGTCCAGTGTCGCGCACAACGCCCGCAGAATCTCGCGCAACTCCGGCGGAGGTGGGAAATACTCGTCTTCGGTGGTGAAGGCGAACGTGTCGACGCCTTCGCGAGGCCCCAAGAAATCCAGGACTTCAGAGACCAGTGATTCCGGAGCTGACGCGCCGGCCGTCACCGCCACCACGCCCTCGAGGTCGTCGGGCAGTTCACCCACTCCGTTGACGCGCAGCACCCGCCGGCTGCCCACCGAGCGCGCCACGTCAGTCAGGGCAACGGTATTGGACGAATTAGCCGATCCGATGACCACGACGGCCTCGGCCGAGGAGGCAATGGCCCGCAAGGCACCCTGGCGATTGGTGGTGGCGAAACACAGATCACTGCGATTGGGCATCCAGATGTCGGGGATCTTCGAGAGCGCGTATTCGCGTAGGTGCGACCACTCGTCCTCGCTCAGCGTGGTCTGTGAGAGTAGGGCGAAAGGACCGGGGCGCCGCGCCGCGCGATCGATATCCTCAATCGACTGAATCAATTCGACGGCCTCGGGCGCCACGGCCATGGTGCCCACGGCCTCCTCGTGTCCCTCGTGGCCCACGTAGAGGACCGTGTAACCCT
>PLEI01000046.1 GCA_003136415.1 Acidimicrobiaceae bacterium
GTTTCCGGGGTCCACTTCAGAGAGTCGACTCCTCCGCGCTAGCGAAGTTGAGCGCCTGAAGTTTGATAACGTTACCGCGCTTGAGTTGGCGCCTCCTTCTTTCGAACGCGACGCGCATAAAATCCTGCGGCCGAGTGCATCGCGCCGCCAGATCTTGTTCGTCAAGACTTCGCGAGCTCATTCGACGACCCCTAAAACACGGCCCGCTGTGCTGGTCTTCGAGGGTGAAGCAGGTTCATAACACCTCGGTTCTCCGTGCACCTGGGCCGGTTCAAGGTTTCGTTTATTCATCGGTTCTTGACGCCTTTCTCACGATGACGCGGGTCACGAGGTCAACGTTGGAAGGCAAAGTAGTTGTGCAAGGACTTCTGCAGACAGCGATTCCACTTTGCCAAATGCCTCGAATACGTCGTCGGAGAGGAGTCAGGGGCCCGAAATTTATTGCACTCGGCGACGAGATCTTTGAGAGTTATGTGTTCTTGACAACGTTACCAATTGATGATAGAAAATGAAGAATTAAGTTTCGTTGAATTATTGTCATCGAGTTTTCTCGAAGATATGAAGTGGGGGGATGGATGCCTGAAAACGGCAATTGGATTGGGGTGAATTTTTGGTCGCGCGTCGGCGGGCCACGAATGTGGGTCAATTATGACCGCGATGTCGTTCGTGAAGAATTAGCCGTTATGGCGGCACACGGCTGCACCGTCACTCGATCTTTCTGTTACTGGCCCGACTTCGTTCCTTTGGTCGAGACGCTTGATGAAGATGTGATGGCCAGGTTCGCTGACTTTCTTGACGCGCACATTGAGTTAGGAATCTCCACAATTCCCACCTTCATCGTCGGACACATGTCCGGCGAGAACTGGGATCCATCGTGGCGCGCAGGCAGAGATCTTTATAGTGACGTGTGGATGGTGTCCCAACAGGCTTGGTTCGCCGAGGTGGTGACCCGCCGATTCACGTCGCACCCGGCGGTCGCGGGCTGGCTCATCTCCAATGAAATGCCCATCTACGGAGGCCCGGCGAGCATCGACGAGATCACGTCGTGGGCTCGCGTCATGGTCCATGCGGTGCGCGCTGGCGGTGCGACACAACCCTTGTCACTGGGCGACGGCGCGTGGGGAATCGAGGTCACCGGAACGGATAACGGTTACTCGCTTCGCTCCCTCTCACCGCTGGTTGACTTTCAGGGTCCTCACGCCTATCCCATGTCCAACGACGTCGTTCGCCAATCGCTGGCCGCGGCGTTCGCGTGCGAGATGGCTGGATCGTTTGGCCGACCCGTCGTGCTGGAGGAGTTCGGTCTGACGTCGGATTTCGTGTCCGACGAGAACGGCGCGCACTACTACCGTCAGGTTTTACACACGAGTCTGCTCGCTGGTGCGACGGGTTGGATCGCGTGGAACAATTGCGATTATGACGATCTTCGCGCTCAGGATCCGTATCGTCACCACCCCTTCGAGCTGCACTTCGGCCTTACTGACGCCAAAGGTGAACCCAAGCCACAACTCCACGAAATCGCTCGTTTCTCGAAATTGGTGAATGAGTTGAAAGAGTCGGGATGGAAGACGGTCGCGGGCGATGTCTCCATCGTGGTTCCTGAGCATTTTGAACGAGTCTTGCCCTTCACGACCGATGAGTACCGCCAGGATATTCGCGACAACTTGGCGCAGGCCTACGTGGCTGCGCGCGAAGCTGATCTGCCGGTATCGATGGTGCGAGAATTTGACGGTCTCGGTGATGAGGCGAGGCTGATTCTCTTGCCCTCGACCAAACTGTTGATGGCCCCCACTGCGGACCGACTCATTGAACTCGCCGAGGCCGGTTCGACGGTCTACTTGTCGTATTTCGCGGGAAGCACCAGCACGCAACGCGGTCCCTGGGTGCCGAGACTGAACGAGTTGTTCGGTCTTCGCCAGTCGCTCCAATACGGGCTGATCAACCCAATCGAAGTCAGCGACGTAGTCCTCACCTTCGAAAGAGAGTTCGGCGACCTTGGTCCCGGTGACACGTTGAGCTTCAAAGTGGCGGGCACCGAGAGTTCGCGATCGTTCTTGCCCGTTGAAGCGACGGACGCCGAGGTCATCGCTACCGACCAGGGCGGTCGTCCCGCGCTGTTGCGTCGACGTGTCGGCAAAGGCTCGATGATCTTTTGCACGTATCCGATTGAACACATGGCGGCCAAGACGGCGCGCGCGAACCCCGAGGACACGTGGCGTCTCTACGCTGCTCTGTCGATTGTTGCGGGCGTCGAGCTAGCGCTCTCCGTCGCCGACCCCCGCGTCATGGTGGGACTACTAGTCAGCGGAAATCAGGAACTCGCCGTCGTGGTGAACCTCTCCGACGAGCCGGTCGTAGCAGTGCTCACCACGATTGGCGCGACGTTCGGTCCGGAGCGCTCGGGCGACACCGTGGACGAGGTCACGTTGGCTCCGTTTGACGTGCAGATTCTCTTCAAAAGTAGCGTGCGATGACGGACGCTCCCATAGCCTCGTTGCGCACCGTCGGCCAGGGCGGTCGTGGATATATAAGTCGATGGAAGGCAGTCGTTGGACGAATGAAGGGGCGGAGTCGGGGCGAATTAGTTTTCTCGGCTCAACGAATTGTACTGAATCGAAACAAGAAGTTGCAGCACCGCAATGTTTTCAATCAATGACTAATGAAGTTCCACTAAAAGGGAGACACAGAATGATCAAGAGAACGATGGATTTCGGAAAGAAGGGGAGGATCCTTCTCGCCGCCGTCGCCATGATGGCGACTGGTGTCGTTTCGTTGGGTACCGGCACGTCCGGCGCTAGCGCGAACGGAGTGATGACGCTTGGCTGGGGCGACTATGGCAACGCCTTCACCAACAACTTCAACCCGTATTCGGCTACCTCAGCGACCCTGGGTGAAGGTGCGGTCTACGAGCCGCTGTGGTTCTTCGACCCCGCTAGCGGTTCACAGACGCACCCGTGGCTCGCAACGAGTTACGCGTGGTCGAACAGTGGTAAGACCTTGACGTTCCAGCTTCAGCATGGCGTCAACTGGAGTGATGGCAAGCCCTTCACTAGCTCGGACGTGGCCTTTACGTTCAACCTCTTGAAGAAAGACCCGTCGATCAACAAGTACGCTTTGCCGATCGCGTCCGCGACCGTTAAGGGCAAGTACACGGTAATCGTCAAATTCACGGCGCAGGCCTATACGGACCTAAGTTACGCTGCTGGAGATATCTACATTCTGCCCCAGCATGTCTGGAGCAAAATAAAGAATCCGGCGACTTATGTGGCGAGTTACCCGGTTGGTACGGGTGCGTACAAAGTTTCTTCGGTGACCGCCGCGGCCATCACACTCGTAGCGAACAAGAACTACTACATGAAGGGCCTGCCGAAGATCGGTAAGGTCGAAGCGCTCTTCTTCAACGGCAACACGCCATTGGATGCCGCGATTGAGAGTGGTTCGATTGACTGGGGTGGTGCGTTCATTCCCAACATCAAGACGTCGTACCTAGCACTCAACAAGAATTACAAAAATGAGAATCTGCCGGCGGCAATGGCGAACATCATTCCGAACGTGAAGTCCGGTCCCATGTCCGACCTCGCCGTTCGTCAAGCCTTCAGTGACGCGATTGACCGCGCCACGATCAACCAAGACGTGTACGACGGTCAACTCGGATTCGCGAGCTCGACCGGACTCGTGACGCCACTGTTCAAGAGCGTCCTGAACCCGGCGTATAAGCCGCCGACGATGGCGACTGCGGGACCGAATGTCAGCGCGGCGAAGGCGGCATTGGTGGCTGACGGTTACACAATGGGCTCGGGCGGCATTTTCCAGAAGAACGGCCAGCAACTGAGCATCACTGTCACCGTGCCCGGCGGTTGGACTGACTATCAGCAGGCCCTACAGCTCATGACAACCGAAGAGGCGGCGGCGGGCATCAACATGCAGGTCTCGGCCCCCACGCAGGCAACCGCGCTGGCCGACCTGGCGTCGGGCAATTTCCAGGCCCAGATCATGTACTACGGTTTCACGACGAGCCCGTGGGTGTACCTGAACCAAATGGCCGGACCGGTGCCGTCGTCCGTGGGCAACCAGGGTGGCTTTAGTAACGCGACTGTGAACGCCGATTTGAAAGCCATCTCTACCATGACGAACGAATCCTCGCCCGCCGCGGTGAAGGATTTCTACGCCATCGAGAAGATTGTCAGCTCGCAGGTAGCCCGTATTCCTCTGTTCGCGCAACAGGGCGACGCGGAGTTCAACGGCAATGTCATCAAGAATTTCCCGACGACTCAAAACCCGTACGCGGAGTCGGCTGCTGGTATCTACCCCAGCGCTGGGTGGGCCATGTCACGCATTGAGCTAGTTAAGTAATAGTGGATCGAAGTCAGGGGAGTGGAAGTTAATCAGTGAAGTACTTCGCGCGAAAGTGTGGTTTCTATCTCGTTGCGCTATGGGGTGCTTTAACTGTTAACTTCTTCATCCCCCGACTTCTTCCAGGTAACCCGGCCCAGATCATGTTGGGCAAGATGGAAATGACCAGCACGCCGCCGCCCGGGGAGTACAAAATCCTCGAACATTTGATGGGCGTCGGTCAGGGCAGCATTGTCTCTCACTACTGGGCTTATCTCGTCCAGGTGTCGCATCTCGATTTCGGTTTTTCGTTTTCTCAGGGTGAGACGGTCACCCACGTCATCTATCAGGCACTGCCCTGGACGTTGGCCCTCGTTGGTACCGCCACGGTCTTGTCCTTCATCATTGGCACCACGTTGGGGGCGCTGGCGGGATGGACGCGTAATCGTTGGCTTGAGGCGCTCGTGCCCGTGACGACGTTTCTCACGGCGATGCCGTATTTCTTTGTTGCGCTGATTCTGGTGTACTACTTCGGTTTCATCATGCACTGGTTGCCGCTCAGTGGCGATTCGGATCCACTTCTCCTCCCCGCGTGGAACTGGACCTTCTTCAGTTCCGCGCTCCAACACGCCATCCTTCCCGCGGCGACGCTCATTCTCGTACAACTCGGTGGTTGGATGATGAGCATGCGCAACATGACCCTCACCACACTCTCGGAGGACTACGTCTGGGCCGCCGAGGCAAAGGGCATCAAGTCGCGCCGGGTCATGATCGGCTACGCGGCGCGCAACGCGATCCTGCCGAGCGTGACGAATTTCGCGATCTCGATTGGCATGGTGGTGGGCGGTTCGATCTTGATGGAGCTCGTCTTCTCCTACCAGGGCATTGGTTACTACCTCATCCAGGCGGTCGAGAACGACGATTACAGCCTGGTCCAGGGAATCTTCTTCTTCATTAGCGTGGCAGTTCTGCTCGCCAACTTCATTGTCGACGTGATGTACGGCTTTATCGATCCTCGAACGAGACAGACCCAATGAGCCTGCCCCTCAGCCCGGCGGCCGCTTCGCCCGACGGCGACGCGAGCTCGCGCGCGTCCCTGCGCGGCTGGCGAGTGCTGCGCCGTTCGCCGCGCATGTTTGTCGGACTGTGTATCGTGTTCTTCTTCGTGCTGGTCGCGCTCTACCGTACGTTTTTCATCCACAACGGCAATGCGCTCAGTCACCAGGTGCTCAAGGGACCGTCCGCCCACGACTGGCTGGGCACCACGCAGTTGGGTCAGAACGTTCTCCTTCAGCTCATCGCGTCGGCCGGCCCGACGCTGCTCGTGGGATTTGCCGCCGGTCTCCTGGCGACCATCCTTGCCGTCGTGATTGGCATCGGCGGGGCATTCCTGGGTGGTCGCAGCGATGACCTGCTCAATCTCGTCACCAACGTCGTACTCGTCATCCCGGCCGTACCACTGATCATTGTGGTCTCGGGCTTCTTGAAGTCGGGAGGCATCGGGCCGATCATCGTGATCATTGCCTTCACGAGTTGGGCGGGTGTTTCGCGCGTGCTGCGGGGAATCACTTTGACCATGCGCAACCGCGACTTCATCTCTGCTTCAAAACTCTCGGGCGAGCGGACATGGCGCATCATCATCGTCGAGCTACTGCCCAACACAGTGGCCTTCGTGATCTCGGGGTTCATCTTCACCGTCATCTTCGCCATCCTGACCCAGGCGGGTCTCGCGTTCCTAGGCCTCGGCGACGTGAACGCGCTCACGTGGGGCAACATGCTCTACTGGGCCGAAGTTGACGGAGCCCTTGAAGTGCACGCGTGGTGGTGGTTCCTACCGCCGGGTCTCTGCATCGCGCTGCTCGGCACCGGTCTCGCGCTGATAAATTTCGGGCTCGACGAGGTTCTTAATCCGCGCCTTCGTTCGCAACGCGCATTCCGACCAAAGACCAGCGTTTTTGACGACACTCCCGTGGCGGAGGTGCCATGACCTTGACCCGGCCCAACGAGACTTCTAACAAACCGGCGAACGGCGTCGTGCTGAGCGCGCGAAACGTCACCGTCGAATACGGCGGCGAACGTCCTACGCGCGCCGTGCGCAACGTCTCGCTCGACCTTCGCCGCGGCGAGGTGTTGGGCATCGCTGGCGAGAGCGGTTGCGGCAAGTCGACCCTCGCGTTCGCGCTGACGCGACTCCTTCGCCCGCCGGCGACCATGATCCAAGGGTCAGTCTTCTTCCACGGGCTCGACGGGAGTGATCCGGTCGACATCCTTGGTTTGGACGCGGTGTCTCTGCGACACTTTCGTTGGGACAAGATCTCGATGGTCTTTCAGAGCGCGATGAACTCGCTTAATCCAGTGACGAGCTTGCGTCGGCAGTTCTCAGACATCTTCGAGGCGCACGTGCCCGAGATGTCCTCGGACGAACGTGACGAGCGAAGTCGAAGTCTCTTGGAGATGGTCGGCATCGACCCGAAGCGATTGAAGGGCTACCCCCACGAACTCTCCGGCGGTATGCGCCAACGAGTCGGCATCGCCATGGCGCTGGCGCTGAATCCAGAGATCGTGGTGATGGACGAACCCACGACCGCACTCGACGTAGTCGTGCAGCGCGACATCCTGGACGAGATCAACGGGCTGCGCAAGGAGTTAGGTTTCAGCATCATCTTCATCACTCACGACCTGCCGATGCTGGTCGAGATCAGCGACCGACTCATCGTCATGTACGCCGGCGAGATCGTCGAACGAGCGCCGTCGGAGTGGGTGGGTCAGTCGCCCGCGCACCCCTACACCCTTGCGCTCCAGGACTCGTGCCCGGATCTGCTCGGCGAACGAAAGGAACTACGAGGGATCGCCGGCGTACCGCCGGACCTTCGTGAACGAATCGAGGGATGTTCGTTCCGGCCTCGATGCCCCTACGCGTTTGGTCCATGCGCCACGGTGCACCCTGAACTGATTCCACCCTTCGCCGTACCCGTCGAGTTCACAACAGTTCGCGACATGAGCGCCACCGTGAGCGTGGAGGAAAAATCGTCATTACGCCAGTCGCCGGTAATAACCCCAACCGCCGGCGACTGGCGAGTGGCGTGCCACTTGCACGCCCGTGAACTGAATCCTGAAGGTCCACCCCACGAATTGGCGGGTGCAACGCGAAGCGGGTCCGGCGCGACGACCTCGCAAGAGAGCGGTTACAATTTGGCGTCTCCGCCAGGATCGGCGGGAGAAGGCCAATGAGTGTCTTAGAGGTTCGTCAACTTACCGTGGACTTCGCGCAACGTCGCGGTCCTAAGTTCCGGGCCGTGGATGAGGTCTCCTTCGAGCTCTACGCGGGCGAGACGCTCGCGCTCGTGGGAGAGAGCGGCAGTGGAAAGTCCACAATCGCCCGCGCGGTCTCGAGTCTCATCAGACCCTCGAGCGGTGAGATCCTCTTGAACGGTAAGCGAGCAGGCACGAGGGGGCGACGCCTGCGGGAGTATCGTCGGGCCGTCCAGATGGTCTTCCAGGATCCTTTCGCGTCTCTCAATCCTGCCTTCAGCGTGGGACATCATCTGCGTCGACCGCTGCAGATCTACGGACACCCGCGTGAAGATCTCGACATCGCGGTCGAAGGGCTACTGGAGTCGGTAAGTCTCGTGCCGCCGACGCTGATGGCGTCGAAACTGCCTCACGAACTATCCGGCGGCCAGCGCCAACGCGTAGCAATCGCGAGGGCCCTCGCTCCTCAACCACAGATCATCCTGGCCGACGAGCCTGTGTCCATGCTCGACGTCTCGATTCGACTCGAAATCCTTAATCTCCTTGACGGTTTGAAGCGCGAGAGGGATCTGGCGCTGCTCTACATCACCCACGACCTCGCGACCGCACGACACTTCTCTACGCACATCATGGTCATGTATCGCGGCGAGATTGTCGAGCGGGGTCTGGCTGATGACGTCATATTGAATCCCTCGCATCCCTATACCCAACTCCTCGCCGGGTCCGCGGCCGGAGCGATCCGATCGGGTCGCCGCCAGGTCACGGCCCCGGTCGAGCGGCAAGCGAAAAAGAGCAACATCGCTCTCGCCGAATTGAGCGAGACGGTCTCGGCGACCGGATGTCGTTTCAGGGCTCGTTGCCCGCACGCGATGGAGATTTGTGCCGAGCGCCCCGTCGAACTTTCCGTCGGGGACCCCGGACACACGGCGAAGTGTTGGTTGTTCGATCCAAAGTTCAGGGCGAAGTCGACGACGACAAGGTAGGCCTTCCGCCTCAGGAGCGCGTCCCTCTGGTGGGCGACCCACGTCGTCGTGTTGTGATCACGAGCGGTTCTCGGCGATCTGTTTTTCGGCGTCAGCGAGTATCCGAGTGATGGTCGCGCCGAAGTGCACGTCGCAAGGGTGCCGCGTCGTGCCGGCGGCGACGTTGCCCATTAGGTCGTGCAGTGCCTTAGTGAGGGCGTCCACGGGCTCGGAGGGATCGCCCGGTACGCTCTCGACACCGCTCGTTCCCCAGAGCGTCATCTCAACGTTGACGGCTACGCTCGGCGCGTCGAGGGTCAACGTTGCGGTGCTCGTGGCGCCCGATTCGTGGCGCATGATTAGGTGAACTAGGTCCCCAGCGCCGCCCTCGGCGTTCACTGCGACAATTGGTCCAAGTCCTCCCGCGAGAACCGAAAGAGCGTGCGGACCCACGTCCCACAACGCACCTTTTTCACGTCGCCAGGGTGAGGAGGCGTAAGGACTGCCCTCGTCGAAGGCTGAGACTATGAAGCGCGCCCAGCCGCCTTGCCACTGGTCTTTGTTGATGTGTTCCATCCATTTCCTGCTCGGCTCCGCAAAGCGGATCGTGAAGAAGACGATTGAAGCGACGCCCGTGCGTTCTACCGCGGCGACCAATTCTTCGGCGTCGGCGGCGATGGTGGTGACGGGCTTATCGAGCAGGAGATGCTTGCCCGCGTCGGCGGCTTCGACGGCCATGCGACCTTGCACGTCGGGGGCAATCGCAAACGCGACCGCGTCGACGTCGTTCAACAGCGCCGCGTCGTCGCTATAGGGCGCGCAGCCCAGCTCTTTCGCGATCGACGCCGTCTTGTCGGGGTCTCGCCCCCACACGCCCACCAGCTCCACGTTGGGGTCCGCGACGAGGACCGCACCATGTGTGACACGGGCCCAATACCCAGTTCCTACGAGACCAAACTTCATTACTCACGCCCCCTTCGGCTTACATTGATAACGTTGCGATTCGTGAACATTAGCCCTTAGACTAGGCGTTGTTCGCGGGCCCTGAACTCGTTGGTCAGCACCGGAGAGGCATACGATGAAAGTCCTGTTTATTGGCGGTACCGGCATCATCTCGAGCGCATGCGTGCTCGAGGCCCAGGCCCAAGGTCACGACGTATGGCTGCTCAACCGGGGCCGGTCGCGCAACACAACTTCCGTTGCATCCGACCAGACACTGGTGGCCGACGCGGCCGACGAGCAGGCGGTCCGCCAAGCGCTTGGATCGCATCACTTTGACGTGGTAGTGCAGTTCGTAGCGTACTTGCCCGCCCAGGTCGAACAGGACATCCGAGTGTTCGCCGACGTCGGTCAGTACGTATTCATTAGTTCGGCCTCGGCCTACGAGAAGCCACCAACACACTGGATGATCACCGAGTCCACGCCCCTCGTCAATCCCTTCTGGCAGTACTCGCGCGACAAGATCGCCTGCGAGGAGCTGTTGGTGGACGCGTTCGAACAAAAGGGTTTTCCCGCCACGATCATCCGCCCTTCGCTCACCTACGGATTGACCCAGATCCCGGTGGTTATCGGCAGTTGGGCTCGGCCCTTCACGATCCTGGACCGGATGCGCCGAGGTAAGAAGATTATCGTTCCCGGCGACGGCACGAGCATCTGGACGCTCACGCACAACAGCGACCTCGCGAAGGGCCTGGTGCCGCTCTTCGGCCTCCCCGGCGCTATCGGTGAGGACTTTCACATTACCTCTGACGAGGCTCTGTCCTGGAATCAGATCTATCAATTAGTGGGTAGCGCGGCCGGCGTCGAGCCCGATATTTTGCACATACCTTCCGACGGCCTCGTCGCCGCTGATCCCGAAGAGTTGGGCAACCTCTGGGGCGATAAGGCGTACTCGAGCGTGTTCGACAATTCAAAATTGAGAAGTCTTGTGCCCGACTTTCATACACACGTTCATTTTGAGGAGGGCATCGCGCGCACCGTCGAATGGTTCGACGCGCACCCCGATCGTCAAGAGATCGACGAGGCCGCCAACGAGAACTGGGATCGCGTGGCCGCGGTGTACGTCGAGGCGCTTCGCCTCGCGGCGCAGTAGCCCTTCATGGTACGTACCGCTCGCGACCTTGGGGGGCATCATGTGGTAACGTTGCCAAGATATTTCAGATTGAAGTGCGATTCGAGATAGACGTCGTTCTTCAATGGCGGAGGAGCGGGTTTTAGTGTATTTGGGGGCGGTCCGTTGTCATCGCAGGAAACATGAGAGATTCCCGAGACGCCAGGGTGGCGAGTAGTTAATGACATCCTCAGCCCCCCTGGTACTGGTTCCCAACTACGTCGCGCAGTCCTACCCGGGTGGCGGGGCTGGCGCGCGCTTTAGAGGTCTTGATCGTTCAATCGCCACATCGCCGGAAGACTGGATTGGGTCGGTTACCGAGCGTTTTGGACAGTCCGGAATCGGGCTTTCGATGTTGTCCGACGGTCGCAGTCTACGTGACGCCGTGGAGAAGTCACCCGAGGATTTTCTGGGCCCCGAGCACGTCGCCGCGTTTGGTGATGACCTCGGGCTCCTCGTCAAACTCTTGGACTCCTCGGAACGTCTCGTGGTGCACGCGCACCCTAACCGCGACTTCGCCAAGGCGCACCTCGGCTGTGCGCACGGCAAGACTGAAGCGTGGATCGTGCTCGAAGCCCGTCCGGGCGCTGAGGTCTACGCCGCGTTCACTCGGGACGTGGGTAGGGATGAACTTCGCACGTGGGTCGACGAGCAACGAGTGAGCGAAATGGTCGACAACCTTCACGTGATCCCGGTCGTCGCCGGAAGTACGGTGTTAGTTCCCGCAGGTCTACCGCACGCCATTGGCGATGGCGTACTAGTGCTGGAGTTACAAGAGCCGACCGACTTCTCGGTCATGCTCGAGCAGGGTCAGTTTGCCAACGGCGATCTTGGACTCGGATGGGACGTGGCCCTCGACTGTGTCGATCGAGACGGCTGGTCGGCGCAACGCCTCGCCGGACTGGTCAGTGAGGAAGGGTCACGTTCGGGACGACTCTTACCGGTCGAGGCCGACGCGTTCTTTCGTGCGGCGTTGATCCGTGGGGGCGAGGACCAAGTCCTCGAAGAGGGATTCGCCATTCTCGTCGTCACGTCGGGAGAGGGAAAGCTCGGCGGCGCGTTTTCCGGGGCGCCACTTTCCATCGCGAAAGGCGACACGATTCTTCTGCCGTACGGGGCCGGACCCGTGAAGTGTCTCGGCGACGTCGAGGTCATCGTTTGTCGCCCACCGGTTCCCGGGGCGTCGAGCCCAGCGAGACCGTTACTATGAGTTCGCATCACTGGTCCTCGTCGAGTGTCTTGTTGCAGGAGGAATGTGGCACGATTATGATGACACCAGGACTGCGAGAGCGATGACGAACGGCCGGCCAACAATACGTGACGTAGCGTCAGCATCCGGACTGAGCATCAACACAATCTCCAGAGTCGTCAATGGCCGACCGAACGTCGCTCCAGCGACGGCGAAAAAGGCGATGGACGCCATCACGAGGCTGGGGTATCGTCCCAATCTGGTGGCCCGGTCGCTCCGACTCGGACGCGACAATACCTTGGGTATCGCGGTGACCAGTATCACGGATCCGTTCTTCGCGGAAGTCGTGTCGGCCATCGAGGAGACCGCGCGCGGCCACGGGTTCAGCGCCATCATCTCGTGCACTGGAGAGAGTGACGGAGCGGAAGAGACCATCGTCTCGGGTCTTTTGAATCGACAGGTCGCGGGAATGATCGTCGTGCCTACGGGCGCCGACCAGAGTTACCTCGCTCGTAAGTACGCCGGCGTACCGGTCGTTTGCGTGGACCGCCCGCCCGTGGGTATCGAGTGTGACACAGTGCTCGTCGACAACGAGGGGGGAGCGTTCCTCGGGACGAACTGGCTCGTCTTACACGGTCACCGACGAATCGCCTTCGTCGGCGGACCTAAGGATAAGTTCACGATTGACCGGCGTCGTCTGGGGTATTCCAGAGCTCTGCGAGAGGCCGGCATCGCTCTCGACCCAGAGCTTCTCGCTGACGTGGCGATTCTGCCCGCTGAGGTCTCCGCGGTGATTCCGAGCCTCTTGGCGCTGAGCGAACCAATTACCGCGATCTTCACTTCGAACTCCAAGGCGTCTCTAGGAGCCATTGACGCACTTCATCGTCTCGGTCGCACTGACGTGGCGATGGTCGGTTTCGACGATTTCCCGACCGCCGCGTCGCTCGTTCCGCCCATCACTGTCGTGAGTCAAGACCCCTTTCACATCGGGCGCGAGGCCGTTGAACTCCTCCTGCACCGCATCGCGGGCGAGCACGAAACACCAGGACGAATGTTGTTGCCGACGAATCTCGTCGTTCGTGGTTCGGGTGAACTTCGTCCTTCGCAGGGTAAGGCTCGGGTGTCGCAGACGTCGACAAAACATAAATCCGATTTGGTCGTTTGAGATCCACGGCGCCTTTCTTCGATCGCACTTATTCAACTCAACGAAGCATTGCGCCTCGACGTACGACGGTGGGGCCATCGCTCTGGAGGATTGATACCTTTGGCCGCGGTTCCGCAATACCGGAGCAACGGACGGCATCCCGATACGCCGTCATTTTTGGTAACGCTATCAGCGCGAGGTTAACGATTGTTACCTACCTGGTATCTCGACGTAATCGCGCCCGAAGTACGAGATTCGAAGATTTATAAAGGGGGAATCAATGTCAGTGCCAAATTCAAAGTCGATGTCGACGAATGTTCCGGATGCTGCGATGAGATCGAGCGTCATTGACCCCAGTCAATGGTGGCTAGAACAGTCAAGGCGCGTGACATGGGTGACGGAACCCACGCAGGGCTTCCGGTGGCGAACTTCCATTGACGGTTGGTTTGGTGACGGAACGCTCAATGGATCCTTTAGTTGTACCGACATTCACGTGATCGAAGAGCGTCGCGAACGAGTGGCGTTTCACTGGATCGGTGACCGAGCGGATGACACGCGAACGATCACGTACTTCGAACTTCACGTGATGATCAACCACGCGACGAACGCCCTCATCGAGCTGGGCGTCAAGCCTCTTGACCGGGTGGCGGTGTGCTCGCCGAGCATTCCCGAAGCGATCGTGGCGATGTTGGCGATCACTCGATTGGGTGCGACGCACGTCGTCATCAACGCTAACGTCACCGCCGAGACGATTGCGACACGGTTGAACGACGCTCACTGCACCCTGGCGGTGGTCGCCGACGGTTCCTATCGTGGCGACGTCGCGTACCCTCTGAAGTCCGTCATAGACGACGCTCTCAAGGAGTGTCCGTCGGTCACGTCGGTACTGGTCGTACGGCGCACCGGTGAGCCCGTCGAGTGGGTGGAGGGTCGAGACCACTGGTGGCACGACACCGTAGACTCGCAGTCCGACAGTCACTGGTGTGATCCGTTCCCCTCGGAACAACCGTTCTTCGTTCTCTATCCCGCAAGTGGCAACGTCAGCCAACCCATTACCCGCACCACGGGCGGCTATTTGACTCAGGCGGCGACGGCGTACGCGACGCTGATGCGCGCGTCCTTCGACGACGCCGTTATGTGGACCGCGGCGGAGTTGGATGAACTCGCTGGACACAGCTACATCGTCTATGGACCACTGATCAACGGCGCGACGCAACTTCTCTTCGAAGGTAGTCCTGATTCCTGGGGAAACGAGCGATGGTCGGGCGTCATTGATCAGCACGACGCCACTGTTGTGTACGTGGATGGTTCGACGATTTGCGGTACCAACTAAGTCAACGAGAAGTTGAGAGGGAGTACGCCGCACGAGACCCGACCGCAGGACAGTGACTGAGAAGGCAAGAGTGTTTTTCGTCGACGATTGGCTAAACAAAGGTGTCGCGACCTTGGTATGCGTCAATCCGAGATGAGCGCGCCGGATGAACCGTTCGAGGAATCGCAGCCAACGCCCACGAGGATTCGCTGGGAGCGAGCGACGCGCCGCTTAGCGACCACGGCTCATTATTCGCAATCACCGAGTTTTCGCCAGACTTTCGGCTCGCTCTCGGTGCGACCATTTCGACAGTGGTTCGTCAGCCAGTTGCTCTCGGCGTCGGGCACCATGACCCAGTCGGTGGCGCTGTCGTGGGTGGTGCTGCGGCTCACCGGCAGTGGCGTTGACCTGGGTCTGCTGACGACGTGCACGTTCCTACCGATGTTGGTGACCGGACCCTGGTCGGGCAACCTGGTCGACCGGTCGAATCGGCGTCGACTCCTCATTGTGACCCAGAGCTTGTTCATCGCGTTGTCAGCACTTCTCGGCGTGGTGATCGCGCTGGGTGTCGTGCGGGTCTGGATGTTGTTTATCCTCGCGTTCGCGTCGGGTGTCGTAGGTGCTCCCGACTCCGCCGCGCGTCAGGTCTACGCCGTGGACCTCGTCGGCACCGACCACCTCACGAGCGCCATCAGTTTGAACGAGGTCATCATCAACGTGTCGCGAGTGCTCGGACCCGCTCTGGGCGGGGCTCTCCTCGCTACAGTGGGCGCCTCAGCCTGTTGTTTCTTTAACGCGGCGTCCTTCGTGCCACCGCTCATCGTTCTGCTCACGCTGCACAAGGGCGAGACACCGCTGTCTCGCGACCGCGCGCCACGCACGGATCACTTCCTCGCCGGGCTACGCTACGCGTGGCGTAACTCAGCCATTCGTACGAGCCTCCTCTTCGCGGCGGTGTCGGGCATGCTATTCAACTTGAACGTTCCCCTGCCGCTCCTCGCGACGCGGGTGTTTCATCTTGGCCCCGCAGGGTACGGATTCATGATGTCTGTGTTCGGCATCGGAGGCGTCGTGGGCGGGGTGTTCGCCGCGACGGGTCTTTCACGACCGACGAAGCGATCGGTCGGCGTGCTCGCGGCGCTCACCGGTGTGTCGGTTCTCGCGACGGCGCTCGCCCCCAACCTCGCGTGGGAGTACAGCGGGCTCGCCGTCACGGGATGTCTGTCGATCTGGTTTATCGCCCGAGCCAACGCCCTCGTGCAATTCGAGACTGATCCCGTCATGCGCGGACGCGTAATGGGCGTGTGGACAATGGCGCTGCCCGGTTGTGAGCCGATCACGAGTCCCTTGGTCGGTTTCGTGGGCGAGACGGTGGGCGCCCGCGAGAGTTTCGCGGTGTCTGGTGTTGCGTTCATCGTGCTCGCCGCCGCGAGTTGGCGTACGCTCTTCGCGCGAGCGAAGAAGCGACCGCTCTAATCCTGGATCTAAGTGTGTCCAGTTCCTTGGGCGCAATAACTACAGCTGTAGCGAAGTGATCATGACGTAATCGAGCAGTAACATCTCGTCGGCCGGTGAAAGTCTGGTCTGGGGAGACGTCAAGGCCCCCGGCAGTGACCCGCGTATTCAGTTGAGGAGCCGGGGTCGTCACGGCGCCGCGCGGCGGGTCCGTCCGCGTACTGAAAAGAATTCTGCAGCGTCGTAAAGTCTTCCGAGTCACCTCGGAAGTGAGACAGTGATTGAACCTGTTGGTGGGCGCCTGGGTCTCGATCCCCGCACATTGAGAGTGTTTCCAGAATGTCCAGGGACGTCGCTAAGTGTCCAAATTTGGTGGTCGGAAGAAGGGTGAAGGTCTGCTGATGCCTTGCATGCCATGCGCTCCTTCTCATTTCGCTGACGTTCGCTAGTGGTCGTATTTGTTTGATTCAGTGAGGTTTCAATTCGCCGAAGTTCGGTTACGACCGCACGCAACCGTCGGCGTTGACAAAACACTGGAGTTGTCCTCGTCGCGACGGCAATCTTCTCGTTGAGCTTTGGAACAAGCATGGGCGCAGTCTTTCGATGTCGGTTGCCGGAACACTTACCGGACAGCTGGTCATCGTGACCGCAATTTCAAACAGCACGGGTGGACCACGTGCGCTGCCTCAGTGGGAAGTAGCTGGCATCTACTTGCTTCTCGCAGCAGCATTTCTTGGTCAGTCAGTATGGGCGGTGAGAAGGTGGCGTGCCTAGGGGCACGCACTTCTGGTGCAGGGAGACGAGATGATGGGCGAGCTGTTTCCTGGCCTCCATTGGGTGAAGTTCACCGCTTTCGACCCGGCGCCTGAAGGCGACCACGTCACCCTGAGGCCAATCGGTGACGAGGTTGACCCACTGGATCATTGTCTCGTCTGAGATACTCATGACCTTGTCGAACTGCTCGTTGGGTGCTTCGGCGAGCCCAATGTAGTTTCCTCGTGACTTCGACATCCTCTCGATCCCGTCGGTCCCCACAAGGATTGGAAACGTGGGGGCGACACAGGGGGGCTGACCGAAGGCCTCTTGTAGTTTGGCTCCGGCGAGGATGTTGAAGAGTTGCTCGGTGGCGCCGAGTTGCACATCTGCTTCAAGATGCATGGCGTCGAAACCCTGCAGGAGAGCGCAGGAGAACTCGTGAAGCCCAATGGGTTCACTACGGTCGATTCGCAGGCGGTAGTTGTCGCGGACGAGGAACTGTTGCACCGTGAAGTTTGAAGCGAGTCCGAGCACGTCGGTGAGCGTGAGATCACCTAACCAGTCGCCGTTGGCGACTATTTGGTTCCACTCACGATCAGCTTGTCCCCGAACCCTGAAATCGAGCACCTCCTGCGAGTTACGAGACCCCGGTCAGGCTCTGTTGGAGGTTCGAGACGAAACGGACCAGAACACTTTGAGAGAAAACCCTCGGGCGACACTCGAGCGCCTTCGTTTTGAGCGAGTTAGGCTAGGTGCGATTTTGTTCGGGGGCTCAATGAGTGATGTCGCAATGGAGTTAGATCGCGATGCCATTGGGCTGCGCGAAGTGGCGTTCCAATCAATCTGTTCGATGGCGCCGGGTGCGGCCATCGCTGCCTCGATTCCGTTCGGGTCACCACTGGCCGGCGGAGCACTGCCGCTGGCGGTGATCTTCGCCTTCATCGGGATTTTGTTCACGGCATCGAGCATCGGCCAGTTGGCCAAGCACATCCCGTCGTCGGGCTCGGTGGGCACCTACAGCGCGATCGGACTTCGCCCTTGGATCGGATTCCTGGTCGGATGGGGTTACGCCGCTGTCGAGGTACTCATCGTGCCGCTCGTCATGCTCCAGCTCGGCTACACGGTGGCCGGTGAATGGAACTCGAAGGTCCACTCGTTTCCGATCGGCAGTTGGTGGGTGTTCACCACAATCGGCACGCTTCTCGTCTGCTACCTTGTCTGGCTCGGTATCCGAACGTCGGCCAAGACCGCCACGATCCTGGGTTTCATCGAGATCGTGGTCTTCACCCTTCTTTCCATCGTCTTGATCTTCAAGGCCGGCGGTCACAACACGCTGGCGACGTTCACGCCTAAGTACGCCAACGCTCCGGGCTTCAAGGGCTGGAGCGGCGTCATCGCCGGTTCGGTCTTTACCCTGCTGGCCTTCTCAGGCTTCGAGGCGGCGGCGCCGATGGCCGAAGAGGCCAAGGATCCCAAGCGCAATATCCCTCGGGCCATCATGATCGCGACGGTATCCATCGGTGTCCTTTACGCCCTCTCCACCTACGCGGCCGACGTCGCCTATGGGCCGAGCAGGTTCACCGGATTCTCCAAGTCGGCCAACGGCGTGCCGTGGGACGGTCTCGCCAATTCGGTCTCGATCGTCTTCTGGGCTCTGGTGCTTTTCGCCATCATCAACTCAACGTTGGCCAACGCCATCGCCGGCACCAACGTCTTCACTCGCACGGCCTTCGCCTTCGGCCGCGCCGGAGCGTTTCCGAAGTCGTTGGCGAAGTTGAACGGTCGTCACCGCTCACCGCAGAACGCATTGATTGTCCAGTTGGTCCTGGGACTCGCCATTGGCCTGCTGCTCGGATGGAAGTACGGGCCAACCGAGGCCTTCGGCATCGTGGCGACGGGCCTCGTGGTCATTGTGGTCCTCGTGTACGCGGTGACGAATCTCGCGTGCATTGGCTATTTCACCAAGCATCGTCGCGACGAACGTCACATCGGGTTGCACATCGTCATCCCGATCCTCGGCTTCCTGTTCCTGGTTCCAGGTTTCTTGAACGCCGCCGGCGTCTCGGGAATACCGGGGCTCAAGTTCATCGTCGCCCTACCGGCTCCGCTCTCGTACGGCGCGTGGGCCATGGGCGTGTGGATGTTGGTCGGCCTGGTGTCACTCTTGGTTCTGCGCAACACGTCACCCGAGGCGGTTGAAGCAGTCGCACTCGTTCACGAGTAGCGCAAGGTCGATCCGCGTCGCGACTTTGGTCGCACCGTCGGCGATGGATAGTCTGAGTACGTCGATGGAGGAAGCATGAGTTCGAGCGGTAAGGCCTCAGTTCTCAACTACGAGATGGACCACGAGGGCGACGTCAGCCGCCTCGTCTACACCTTCGGTGGCGTCG
>PLEI01000066.1 GCA_003136415.1 Acidimicrobiaceae bacterium
GCCTCTACGCCGGCGCCACCGTGGCGGGCTGGTACCCGATTACTCCGGCCACGGCGTTGATGGACAACTTCACGGCGCTGTGCGCCAAGTACCGCCGCGAACCAGTCGACGCCACGGTGCCCGGAGCGCCGGACTCCTTCCAGAACAACTACCTGATCCTGCAGGCCGAGGACGAGATCGCCGCTATTGGCATGGTGCTCGGAGCTTCGTGGAGCGGGGCGCGGGCGTTCACTTCCACTTCGGGACCGGGCATCTCGCTCATGGGCGAACTGCTCGGACTGGCCTATTACACCGAGATCCCCGCGGTCATCTTCGACGTCCAGCGCACTGGTCCCTCGACGGGCATGCCCACGCGCACCCAGCAGGCCGACATCCTGCTCTGCGCCTACGCGAGCCACGGCGACACCAAGCACATCTTGTTGTTCCCGGCCAACCCGCACGAATGCTTCGAATTCGCCGTGCTGAGCTTCGACATCGCCGAGCGCTTCCAGACACCGGTGTTCGTCCTGTCGGACCTCGACATCGGGATGAACGACTGGGTGGTGCCCGAACTCACCTGGGACGACAGCTTCGTGCCCGACCGCGGCCGGGTCCTCGACGACCAGGACTTGTCCGAGATCGCCGAGTTCTTTCGCTACACGAATGAAGACGCCGACTTCGTCACCCCGCGCACTCTGCCGGGTTCGGACTCCAAGGGTGCGTACTTCATCCGCGGATCGGGACACGACAAGTTCGGCAAGTACACCGAAGTGCCCGCCGAGTACCAGGAGGTCGTCGACCGCCTCAAGCAGAAGCACGCGGCCTCGGCGCACTCGGTACCCGCGCCCGTCATAATCCGCCGCCCCGGCGCGAAGGTGGGCATCATCACGCTGGGCAGCTGCGACCTCGCGGTGCGCGAGGCCATTGACGACTTGGCCGATCGGGGTATCGCCGCCGACTACCTTCGCGTGCGGGGCTTTCCCTTCGTCGAGGACGTGCGCCGCTTCGTCGAGGAGCACGAGGACTGTTTCGTCGTCGAACAGAACCGCGACGGACAGCTGCGATCATTGATCACCATCGAGACCGAAGTGGACATCGAGAAGATGCACCCGGTGCTGCAGTACGGGGGTTTCCCCTTGAGCGCCATCCAAGTGGTCAGCGCCGTCACCGAGACATTGGAGGACCGCACATGAGTTCACCCACCAAGCCGCTGATTCCCCTGGCCGTCTTGCCCAAGAACGAACTGGGCCTCACCGTGCGCGACTACGAGGGTGCGATGTCGACGCTGTGTGCGGGCTGCGGTCACGACTCGGTCACCGCCGCCATCACCCAGATGTACTTCGAACTCTCGATGCCGCCGCACATGATTGCCAAACTCTCGGGCATCGGATGCTCGTCCAAGACCCCGACGTATTTCGTGCGGGGCGCGCACGGCTTCAACTCGGCGCACGGGCGCATGGCCACCATCGCCACCGGGGCCAACGCCGCTAACCGCGAGTTGTCCTACATCGGCATCTCGGGTGACGGCGACTCGCTGTCGATTGGCATTGGCCACCTTTCGCACCTGATGCGCCGCAACGTCAACATGGTCTACGTGCTCGAGAACAACGGCGTCTACGGCCTCACCAAGGGACAGTTCTCCGCGTCCGCGGACATCGGCAGTCGATCCAAGCGCGGTGTCTCCAACCTCATTGCGCCGATTGACCCGATCATGCTCGGCCTCTCGATGGGCGCCACGTTCCTGGCGCGCAGCTTCTCGGGCGACAAGGAGCAATTGATCCCCCTCCTCAAGGCGGCCGTCGCCCACGACGGTCTGGCGCTCATTGACGTCATCTCACCGTGTGTGACCTTCAACGACCACGAGGGCTCGACCAAGAGCTACCGCTTCATGCGCGAGCACGAAGTCAAGGAGATTGAGACGGACTTCGTCCCCTGGCAACAAGAGATCTCAATGCCCCACCACAAGGGCGACGCGAGAGAGATCATCATGCACGACGGTTCGGCCGTGCGTTTTCGCTCGGTGCCCGAGGGTTACGACCCCCGCGATCGCCAGAAGGTCGAGGAGTACATCCGCGAGCGCCACGAGCGCGGTGAGATCGCCACCGGCCTGCTCTACGTGAACGAGTCGTCCTCGGACGTGCACGAGATGAACAACACCCCCGAGATGGCGCTGTCCAAGGTGCCCTACTCCAAGCTCTGCCCCGGTTCTGGCGCGCTCGCCAAGTTGCAAGAGGACTTCCGATAAGTTATCGGCCCCGAATCGTTGAACCTCCTGGTCAGCCTCTTCTTTGATCGACGATCGACGATCGTTTCGCAGTCCGGCACTGTGGCCGACGGATTCGGCCTTTAGACAACTCTTAGGGAACTCAGTGCGCGCAAAGGTGACATCCTTGCCATGATGGTCCGATGAATCTCCTTCGTCGAAGTCTCACGTCACTGTTCGTCACGGCGATGGTGGCTCTGCTCCTTCCCGTCGCCAGTTCCAGTGCCGCCGCCAAGATTTCCCCCAGTTCACCCTGTGGTGCGACGGTCGCCAGTTCACCCAGTCACGTCGTGTGGATCATGCTCGAAAACGAGGGCTATTCGGTCATCGGTTCACCCCAAGCGCCATACCTGAACTCCATGGCGAAGAGTTGCGGCCTGGCGACGAATGATGACGCTACTTCCCACCCCAGTCTGCCCAATTACATCGCCCTCACCTCGGGATCAGCGCAAGGAATTTCAGATGACGCCGAACCGAGCTCGCATCCGCTCAATGTTCCGAGCATCTTTTCTCAGCTCAAGTCCAATTGGCGCGCGTACGCCGAGTCGATGCCCTCGGCCTGCGACCGCGTCACGAGCGGCACCTACGCCGCGCGCCATAACCCGGCGGTGTACTACACGAACCTACCGTCGTGTCGGCACAACGACGTGGCGCTCACCAAGCCGCTCAACCTCTCGGCCGCTTTCACGATGATCACTCCCAACATCTGCAGTGACATGCACAACTGCCCCGTGTCGAGCGGCGACGCGTGGCTCAAGAAGTTCGTGCCCCAGATTCTGGCGAGCCCTCAGTACCGCACCGGGTCACTGGCGCTCTTCATCACCTTTGACGAGAACACCCAGTCGTCGACGAATCAGATTCCCACCATCGTCGTCGCCCCCTCGGTACCCCGGGGGCTGCACGTGGGCACACACTTCACGCACTATTCCCTCCTGAAAACGACGGAGACGCTGCTGCACCTCCCCTACTTGGGCGGTGCGCGCAGCGCCTCGTCAATGATTCAGCCGTTTCACCTCTGACGAGGTCAGTGAGCCGACCCCGGCACGTCGGACGCTTCGCCCATCGTGGGCGCACCCGATCGCAGAATCAGCGCCGCGGCGATAGCGCCGCCGATGAAGATGTACGCCGAGACATTGAACGCCGTCGTGTAACTGTGCACGGCCGCGATCTTGTTGTTCAACGCCGTCGCCGACTTGCCCACCAGGAACGACGTCGCCGCACTGGCGGCCAGGGTGTTGAGTAGCGCCGTACCGATGGATCCGCCGATCTGCTGGGAGGTGTTCACCAGTGCCGAGGCGACGCCCGCGTCGTGAGGTTCGACACCCAATGTCGCGGTGTTGTACGCCGGGGCGAAGATGAAGCCGACGCCCAGTCCAATGACGATCAACGGCAACAGGACTCCACCGAGGTACGTCGAGTGAATGGTCAAGGTGGTCAGCCAGAAGAGCCCGACGGCGGCCATGGCCATACCCACGGGGATCAACGGGCGTGGCCCGAACTTCGGCAGAAACACGATGTTCGAGAGTTGCGCGCTGATGGTGAGCGAGATAATCATGGGCAAGAAGGCCAGACCGGTCTTCACCGCGGAGAAGCCGAGCGTCCCTTGTAAGTAGTAGGTCAAGAAGAGGAACATGCCGAACATGCCGAGTCCGGCGACGAGCATGGCGAACAGTGACCCACCGCGGTTGCGATCGGCCAGCACGCGCAGCGGCAGTAGCGGGAACTGGGTGCGGCGCTGCACGAAGAAGAAGTAGCCCAGCATCACCGCCGCAACGACGAAGCTGCCAATCGTGAAGTGGTCGTGCCACGACGTCGTCTCGACGTGGCTGAAGCCGTACACCAAGGCGAACAGACCAATGGTGACGCTCAGCACACCCTGGACATCGAGGGGGTCGCGGTCGGTACCGCGGTCACGCTTGAGCAGTGACATTGATCCGGCAATGGCGACACCCGCGAAGATGAGGTTGACGAGCAACGTCCAGCGCCACGAGGCGTAGGTCGTCAGCACGCCACCGAGAATCAGGCCAATCGCGCCACCGGCGCCCGCCACGGCGCCGTAGATGCCGAACGCCCTGCCCCGCTCGCCCGGATCGGTGAACGTCGTCGTCAGCAGCGCCAATACGGCAGGTGCCAATAAAGCGCCGAATACTCCCTGAATGGTGCGGGCGGTCACCAGCATGGTGAAGTTCTGCGCCGCGGCACCGAAGGCCGACGCCGCAGCGAAGCCCGCGAGTCCAATCATCAACGCGTTCTTGCGACCGATGTAGTCCGAGATGCGTCCGCCGAGGAGCAGCAAGCTGCCAAAGGCCAGCGAATAGGCGGTGACGATCCACTGACGATCCGCATTCGAGAAGTTCAAGGCGTGCTGGGCGGTGGGCAACGCGATGTTGACGATGGTGCCGTCCAGGATCACCATCAACTGCGAGATAGCCAAAACCGCGAGAATCCACCAACGCTGGCGGTGCGCCCGGTCGTGCGCGGACTCGGTCGTCATGAGGGGAACCCCCGTCTGTTCGTACTCGGCGATCTCCATGATTATTCTCCTTCACCACGTTAACTGGAGTGGCGTACTCCGCTTATTTCCACTATAGCGATATATGGAGACCATCGTTCCACTTTCCTCGTTTTCCCTGTAGAATAAGGACAGGAGCTTCACATGACTACTCAGACCAACACCAATGCCCGGCCGCTGCGGGCCGACGCCGAACGAAATCGTCGCAAGATTCTCGACGCCGCGGCGCAAGTCTTCGCCGACCAAGGACTCGAGGCCACACTCGATGAAGTGGCCGCCGCCGCGGGCGTCGGCGTCGGCACGATCTATCGCCGGTTCCCCGACAAGGATGCTCTGGTCGCGGCGCTCTTCGAAGACGCGGTGGACGAGATCGCCAACCTCGCGGACGCTGCGCGAAACCGCAAGAACTCGTGGGACGCACTGGTGTGGTTCCTCGAAGAGGCCCTGCAACGCCAGTGTACGAACCGCGGTCTGCGCGACGTCTTGGTCGGTTCCTCGCTCGCCGAACACCAACTCGAGAGCGCCAAGTGCCGCATCGCTCCCGCCATCGGCGTGCTCGTCGAGAACGCCCAGGCCGACGGGTACTTGCGCACCGACGTGGTCGGCGCCGACTTCCCGATCATGGAGATGATGATCAGCTTCCTGGGCAACATGACCGCCGCCGTGTCGCCCGACCTGTGGCGCCGATACTTGACCATTCTCCTGGACGGACTGGTCGTGTCGCGATCGGCCCCCAGCGAGTTACGAGTCGTCCCCGTCGACACGGTGCTGAGCGAAGCTCTTCGATCCGCGCATCGCCACGCTCACCGCCACGGCTAAGCCGGGCACCCGTACCCCTAGATATCTCGCGCGTCGGTTTCGACGGCGCGTCGAGTGATGTTAGAACTGGTGGACGGACGACGTTCTGTGATTTCTCCGAAGAAATCGTCCCACGCTGTCGAATTCCCCCTTGGTGCTCCGACACATCAATGAAGGTACCAACCAGAGAACCAAAGGAGCGTCATGCGTTACATGTTGATAATTAGAAATGGTGAGGACCACCCACGGCCGGGCGACGATCGCTGGGACCAGTTGATGGCGGACTACGGAGCATTCTCCGAACAGCTCGCCGGCTACGGCACACCCTTCAGCGGCGATCCCTTGGCACCGCCCGACATGGCCACCACGGTCCGGGTGAAGAATGGCGAGGTCATGACCACCGACGGCCCGTTCGCCGAGACCAAGGAGTGGTTCTCGGGGTACTACATCCTCGACGTCGAGAGCCTCGACCAGGCGCTGCAGGCGGCGAGGATGATCCCCTCGGTCAAGTGGGGTTCGGTCGAAGTGCGCCCCGTCGTGGCTATGTAGGAGTTGCATGAATCGCGATCCTGCGCAGCACGCCCCTCAAATATTGGAGAGCGTGCTGCGTAGTGATCGCGCCAGAATTCTCGCGCGCGTGGTGCGCATCGTAGGCGATCTGCAACTTGGCGAAGATGCCTTGCAGGAGGCGTGTGCCGACGCGACGCGCGACTGGGCCGACGCGGGCGTACCCCTCAACCCCCAGGGCTGGCTCGTCACCGTCGCCCGTCGACGCGCCATCGACCGCTTCCGTTCGCTCTCGGCGGCGTCACGCCGCGAAGCGTCGCTCTTCGAACGCGCCGTGTCCTGGGACTCCGAGCCCGACGACGCGCCGGTACCCGATGACCGGTTGCGGTTGATCTTCACGTGCTGTCACCCGGCACTCGCCCCCGAGATCCAGGTCGCCCTGACTCTGCACGTGGTGGGGGGACTCACCATCGCCGAGATTGCCTCGGCCTTCATGGTCGCGGACACCACCATGGGCCAGCGCATCACCCGGGGAAAGCGCAAGATCCGCGAGACCCGCATTGCGTACCGTGTGCCGGCTCAAGGGGACCTCGCCAAACGCATCGAATCAGTCCTCGCGACGATCTACCTGATCTTCACCACCGGGTACCTGGCGCCCACGGGAATCACTCCCGTTCGCGTCGATCTGCTCGATGAGGCCCTGCGCCTGGTCGACCTCCTCCGTGAGTTATTGGGGGAGAACGCCGAGGTGCTGGGACTCGCGGCACTGATGCATCTCACCGACGCGCGTCGCGTCTCTCGCCTCGACGTCACGGGACTGCCGATTGACCTGGCGCACCAGGACCGCTCTCTGTGGAACACCGACCAGATCACCCTGGGTCTCACGCTGCTGGCGATGGCTCGTAGCTTCGACGACCCGGGTCCCTATCAGATCCAAGCGGCGATAGCCGGGGTACACGCCCGAGCGAGTGACGCCGAACACACCGATTGGGCGATGATCGCCACTCTCTACGACGGGCTCATTGCCATCGTGCCCTCGCCCATTGTCGCGTTGAACCGCGCGGTGGCGATAGGTCTCTCGCGCGGACCCCACGAGGGTCTCGAACTTCTCGACGATCCCTCACTGGCGAACGCGCTGGCGCGACATCACCGCTACCACGTGGCCCGCGGTCACCTCCTGGAACTCTCGGGTGACGCGTCCGGCGCGCGGCGCGCGTGGAATCACGCCCTCGAACTACCCATGAGCGCGCACGAGCGCACCTCGTTGATCGAGCACCGCGACCAACTAGAGGACGCCGCCATCGACGACGCTGCCTCGTCCTAGCGGAGCCTCCCGTCGGCGTAGAGGACCTGAGCGTTGATCCACCGGCCGCTGGTCCGGCCAGGAACGAGACGACTGCGGCAATGTCGTCGGGTGTGCCGAGGCGACCGAGAGCCGATGCGGCGCCAATCGCGTCGATGACTGCCTGTTCCTTTCCCTCGAGAAACATCGGCGTCGCGATCGGACCCGGGGCCAGATTGTTGACGGTGACGTCTCGACCCACCGGTTCGCGCCCGGATCAGGGCAATGGCGTCGATGGCGGCCTGGCTCGCCGAGTAGCCGGCGTACGTGGGCACCGATCGCTGGACCACGGAGCTAGAGAAATTGATGATCGCTCCCCCGTCGCGCACACGCCGCAGCGCCTGCTCATCAACCACGAAGGTGCCGCGCACATTGACTCTCATCATTTCATCGAACGCGTGGACGTCCAAAGTGTCGAGCGTCGACAATGTCATCAAGCCCGGGGACTATCTGCTCGTCCTGAGTGCGTACTAGCGAAGCCAATGAGTGATCTGGCGTAGGCCGAGAGTTACTCCCAGATCACTCCGGTGAGTTCCTCGGATACTCGCCACAGATTCTTCGCGAGCGAGACGTCGTGCGCCTTGGGAACCGACTGAACGAGTTTTGGACTCCCGCGCAGTTCGCCCGGTCCGCGCGGTCCGAAGTATTCTCCCCCTCCGAGGCCCGGGTATGTCGCGGCACAAAGTTCCGGCAAGGCACCGCGCGAAGCGCTTTGCGCCAAGAGACGACTCACGAGCGACGTCACCGCCCCCGCCACTTTCCTCGTCGAGGTAGCGGCGTCGAAGAGGTTGGTATTGGACCAACCCGGATGGGCGGCTACCGCGATGAACTCCCAGCCGTAGGTGTCGCGACGTCGTTCGATCTCCTCGGTGAAGAGGAGGTTGGCCAACTTCGAGTCGCCGTAGGCCTCCCGCGCGGAGTAGGGCCCCTGCCCCTCGCAGCGCTGACGAATCTCCTCTATCGACCCGTTGCCGAAGGTGCCGTAGCGGTGGTACAGGCTCGACACGGTCACGAGGCGCTCCTTGATTTGGTTCTTGATCAGTCCGGCGAAGGCGAAGTGTCCCAGGTGATTCGTCCCCAGCTGTAGTTCGAATCCGTCGGTGGTGAGCGTGTAGGGCGTCCACATCACTCCCGCGTTCAAGATCACGACGTCGTAGGGCTCGCTCACGTGCGAGGCCGCGTGGCGCACGCTCGCCAGGTCCGTCAGGTCCATTTCCAACACGTCGCGCGCCGCCCCAGACTTCACCACTCCCTGGGCTTTGGTGGCGTTGCGCGCCGTGATGGTGACGTGAGCACCGAGGGAACTCAACGTGGCGGCCGCCGCCCGTCCGAGTCCGCTGGTGCCGCCGGTGACGAGAAAGCGCCGACCGGTCAGTGAAGGAATGCTGGCCTCGTTCCAACCGCGTGGAACTGCCAGTTCATTGCTCATGACACTCTCCTTCACCTCGTGATGCTCGTGCCACGCGTCTCGTTTTCACCCTACGGGTCGTGCCTTACCTCGAATCGTCCCTCGTCCAGGGCTGGCGTCTCGTGAATGCTGGGACGTGGGACCCACCTCACCACCGAATCTCTTCTTCGCCGCGGGCTAGCCCACTTTCAGAAATTGCTTCTTGAGAGGGCGCCGGTGAGACGTCACCGCGCCGCGGCCACGATGGGCGTGACCTTCTTCACGTCGACGGCGCTCAAATTAGCGTGGCCCCCCGCCTGAATCAACGACACGTGCCTTCTCTCGTTCGTCCCCCGTGTCGTGCGTACCCGCAGGACGAACGGCCACGAAAGAACACGAAAGAACACGAAAGAGATCGACATCCGCTGCCAATGTCTTGGGCCCACTCGAGACCAGGACACCCGCCGTACAGCGGTGGGGAACTCCTCGACGCCACGCCAATGCTCGACCGTGACGGGTGTCGTCGGTTAAGAAACGCCGTTTATTTCAAGCGTAAGAAGTCCGCTGTGACGTGGAGATTTCTCGACGCTGAGGTCTATGGTGGGTTTTTGGCCCGTTCAAGGACGAGATGTCGTGTCCGTGAGAAGGAGTGAGTGATGAGTGACGTTGTTCGTGCCGCACTGGTGCAAGCGAAGTGGACCGGCGACAAGGCATCCATGATCGACGCGCACGAGGTCCACGCGCGCACCGCCGCCGCGCAGGGCGCTCAGGTGATCTGCTTCCAGGAGCTCTTCTACGGGCCGTATTTCTGTCAAGTCCAGGACACCTCCTTCTACGACTACGCCGAGGCCGTTCCGGAGGGACCAACGGTGCAGCGCTTCATGGCGCTGGCGAAGGAACTGAACATGGTCATCGTGCTGCCGGTGTACGAGAAGGTCCAAGAGGGCGTCCTCTACAACACCGCCGCAGTCATCGACGCCGATGGCTCGTACCTGGGCAAGTACCGCAAGACGCACATCCCCCAAGTGAGCGGCTTCTGGGAGAAGTTCTACTTCCGCCCCGGCAACATGGGATATCCGATCTTTGACACGGCCGTCGGACGCATCGGCGTGTACATCTGTTACGACCGCCATTTCCCCGAGGGCTGGCGCGCACTCGGACTCGCCGGTGCCAAGATCGTCTTCAATCCCTCGGCCACGAGCCGCGGTCTCTCGGCCTACCTCTGGCAACTCGAGCAGCCCGCCTCCGCGGTGGCCAATGAGTACTACGTCGGGGCCATCAATCGCGTGGGCGTCGAGGACCTCGGCACTAACGACTTCTACGGCCAAACTTACTTCGTGAGCCCCCGCGGACAGTTCGTGGGCGAAGTGGCCTCCACGACCGACGAGGAGCTCGTGGTGCGCGACCTCGACATGGATCTGTTGAAGGAAGTCCGCGAACAGTGGGCTTTCTACCGCGACCGTCGTCCCGACATGTACGGCCCCCTCACCGAGTCCTAGGAGGTAATCATGGCCCGAATCCTCATTACCGGCGGCACCGTCCTCTCGTCGAGCGGCGCGAGCCTCGCCGACGTCCTGCTCGACGGCGACACCGTCGCCGCCCTGGGCGAGCCCGGCTACTTCGCAGAGGTCGCGCCCCATTGTGATCGGGTCATCGACGCCACGCGCAAGTACGTGATGCCCGGCGGCATTGACGTGCACACTCACATGGAACTGCCCTTCGGCGGCACCGCGGCATCGGACACCTTCGAGACCGGCACTATCGCGGCGGCCTTCGGCGGGACGACGTCGATTGTCGACTTCGCGGTGCAGCGCACCGGCGAGGACGTCCGCGACGGACTCGCCGCCTGGCACGCCAAGGCGGACGGTAATTGCGCCATTGACTACGGCTTCCACCAGATCATCGGCGGCGTTGACGACGCGGCTTTAGAGGCCATGGCCTACCTGAGCGAGTACGAGGGCGTGACGAGTTTCAAGCTCTTCATGGCCTATCCCGGCGTGTTCTACTCCGACGACGGACAGATACTGCGTGCCATGCAGACGGCGTCGGGTCTCGGCGCCACGATCATGATGCACGCCGAGAACGGACCGGCCATCGACGTATTGGTGGCCCAGGCACTGGCGCGCGGAGAGACCGACCCCAAGTACCACTCGTTGACGCGCCCCGTCGAGTTGGAAGAAGAAGCCACGCACCGCGCGATCATGCTGGCCAAGGTCGCTCGGGCCCCGCTCTACATCGTGCACATGAGCGCGAAGGAAGCGGTCGCGGCGGTGGCGGGGGCGCGCGATATGGGAGCCAATGTCTTTGGCGAGACGTGCCCGCAGTACTTGTACCTGAGCCTCGAGGAGCATTTGTCGAAGGCCGGCTTCGAGGGTGCGGCGTACGTGTGCTCCACTCCCCTGCGCAGCCGCGAGGAGGGGCACCACGACGCCCTGTGGAACGCGCTGCGCACCAACGACCTCTCCATTGTCTCGACGGACCACTGCCCGTTCTGCATGAAGGACCAGAAGGAACTGGGCGTCGGCGACTTCTCCAAGATTCCCAACGGCATCGGCTCAGTCGAGCACCGCATGGACCTGCTGTACCAGGGCGTGGTCACCGGCGAGATCAGTCTGGCGCGGTGGGTCGAAATCGCCTGCACCACGCCAGCCCGCATGTTCGGCCTGTACCCGAGGAAGGGCGTGATCGCGCCCGGATCGGACGCCGACGTCGTGATCTACGACCCCCGGGGCACCACCGACATCTCGGTGAAGACGCACCACATGAACATGGACCACTCCGCGTACGAAGGCATCCACGTCGATGGTCGCGTCGACAAGGTCTTGTCGCGCGGCCGGGTCGTCGTCGAGAACAACACCTTCACCGGCTCCGTCGGCCACGGGACATTTCTGAAGCGCGGCCTGAGTCAGTACTTGCTCTAGTCGTCGCCGCACCGTGGGGTCGCGTTCTCGTTCTTCAGGAGGAAAAATCATGGACTTTGGAGTTGTCTTACAGACCAATCCCCCGGCGTCACGCGTCGTCGAATTAGCGCAGCGCGCGGAGAACTTGGGATTTGACTACGTGTGGACTTTCGATTCGCACATCTTGTGGGAAGAGCCCTACGTCATCTACTCGGCGATTCTCGCCGCCACCCGCAAGGTGATTGTGGGTCCGATGGTGACCAATCCCGCGACCCGCGACTGGACGGTGACCGCGAGTGTCTTCGCCACGCTCAACGAGATGTACGGCAACCGCACGGTGTGCGGCATTGGACGCGGCGACTCTGCGGTGCGCGTCACCAACGGCAAGCCCACCACGCTGGCGACGCTGCGCGAAGCCATTGACGTCATCCGAGAACTCGGCAATGGTCGCACCGCGGACTATCACGGCGCGGCACTGCGCTTTCCCTGGGGTGAGAAGAGTTCGCTCGAACTCTGGGTCGCCGCCTACGGCCCCAAGGCCCTGCAACTGGCCGGAGAAGTCGGTGACGGCTTCATCTTGCAGTTGGCCGACCCCGACATCGCGCGCTGGATGATCGGCGCCGTGCGCGACGCCGCCACAGCGGCGGGCCGCGACCCCGCCACGCTGACCTTCTGCGTCGCGGCGCCGGCCTACGTGGGCGACGACATTGGCCACCAGCGTGACCAGTGTCGCTGGTTCGGTGGGATGGTTGGTAATCACGTGGCCGACATCGTCGAACGATACGGCGGCGACCCGACGGCCAACATCCCCGCGGCCCTGACCGACTACATCAAGGAGCGAAAAGGGTACGACTACAACGAACACGGCCGCGCGGGCAACACTCACGCGGACTTCGTGCCCGACGCGGTGATCGACCGCTTTTGCCTCTTCGGTCCGCCCGCCGCGCACATCGAGCGATTGGAGGAATTACGCGAGATCGGCGTGAACCAGTTCGCCGTCTACCTGCAACACGACTCCAAGTTGCCCACCCTGGAGGCCTACGGCGAGACAATAATTCCCGCCCTGAGCGGTCCGCACATCGCCAAGAACTGACGTGAGTCACTTCGTTGAGGGCGTCCGATAAGGTCGATGGATTGACGTGACAACAAAGGTGGAAGTCCGATGAAGAAGTCCCTGACCGCAGTCGCCGCCCTGAGTGTGCTCGGCCTCGTCCCCGCCGTTTCGAGCGCCAGCGCGACGACACCGGTGTCGCTCACCGGACTCACGGCGCAGCAAATCCTCAACATTTCACTCAAGGCCGCCGTCGCGAAGAAATCCGCCACCACCGTCGGAACGACGAGTGTCCTGGGAATCAACGTTCGCGAAGTCACGACGTCGGGACCTCGTTCGGGATACGGCAACGAGTCCATCAACGGAAACAAGGGTTCGATCATCTACACCGGTGGCGTAGTCTACACCAACTTCGACGCGTTTCTGATCAAATTCAACTACGGCGTCACGGATGCTGCCGTCGACAACAAGTGGATCTCGGTGACCAAGGCCAGCAAGTTCTACCGCAGCCTCGCCCAAGGCATCACCTTCTCGTCGGTGCTGCAACAGTTGACACCCGCCGGAACGCTGAGCGCGTTGGCACCCACGACCATCAACGGGGTCTCGACCATCGGCATCGTGGGCAAGGTGAGTGCCACCTTCGGTCTGCCCAGCGGCACTCAGACCCTCTACGTGTCAACGACCGCGCCCTTCCTGCCCGTCGCCGACGAGGTGCGCGCGTCGGAACGGGGCGTCAGCGTGGATATCGTGATCACCCCGAAAAACTGGGGCATTGCGGTCTCGGTATCGCCCCCCAAGGTCTTCACACCGGTTGCCACGACCAAACTCTAGCGCCCGCGACACCCGTGCGACTGGCCCTGAGGACGGCACGGTCGAAGGATCACTTCACTAAGAATTCGTGACGACCGTGAGGTCTCTTGCGAGTCCGGGGCTAATCTCGTGAGACACCTCCTCGCCCCAAGAAAGTAAGTTTTGCCATGAAGAAGGCCATTCTCGCCGTCGCCCTTCTCGGTGTCATGGGCCTTCTGCCGTCGTGGTCGGCGGGGGCGTCGACGCTCACGCTACCTCCGAGCCTCGCGGGATTGTCCGCCGCTCAGATCGCGAACCTCTCGCTCAAGAGCGCCATTTCCGAGGGGACCTGTACCAACGTCTCCCATGGTGCCGCCGCGGGCTACCGCTTTGGCTCCTCGACCAATTCGGGCACCAACGAAGCGAAGCAACAAGTGACCTTCAACAAGTCCACCGGCGAAGTCCTGCTCATCAAGGGCGCCCTCTTCGTCAAGGAAAGCGCCCCTCTCATCACCTTGCAATTTGGCAAGGCCGACCCCCAGTACGCGAACAAGTGGTTATCCATTGGCAAAACAAGCAAGGACTACCACGCCTTCGCCACCGGTCTGACTTTCTCGTCGATGATCTCCCAGGTGCGTCCCACGGGCATACTGCGCATGTCCAAAGTGGGAACCCTCCACGGCGTCAAGGTCATCGCCATCAACGGCACCGCCAACGCCGAGTTGGGCCTCACCGCGGGAGCTGAAACACTTTTCGTCCGGGCGACTGCCCCCTACCTACCTCTCGAATTCGCCGCGGCGGGCCGGTCCCAGGGTGTCCCCACCACGCTGACGGTGACCTTCTCGAATTGGGGGCATCGCTTCTCGTACTCCGCCCCCCCGGGTGCCATCCCCATCTCCACGACCAATCTGCCCTAGGTAGCTCGCAGTGCGCCCGACCCCACCGACCAACACCAACTCGACGCGGCGCGCGCGCCTGGCGCGGCGCGTCGGCGCCGTTCTGAGTGCGACCAGTCTCTTGATGACACTGGGCCCGATCGCGCACGCCGATGCCGAGACCGTGCCCAAATTCGCCACCGAGTCGGGCCGTCAGATTATGACCGCCGCCATGAGCGCGTCCAAGACGCAAGGCAGCGTCACGTCATCCTCGGCCACCACGATTTCGGGCCAGCCCTATTCCTCCGTCACTGATTCGAGCGCCAAAACGGGTGAGCAGACACTGCAGCTCGGCCAGGCCATGAGCATTGTGCGCGTCGTGGGCGGCACCGTCTACATCAAAGATGACGTGGCGGCGATCCAGGCACAGTTCGGCGTGAGCGCACCCAAGGACGCGAATCGGTGGATCGAGATTCCCTCCACCAATTCGAACTTCGCCCGCTTCAATTCCGGCATCTTGCTCTCCTCGATGCTCAGCGAGGTGAGTCCGGCGGGCAATTTGAAAACGACCACGACATTGGTCGTGCGCCACATTCGCGTGGTCGGCGTGACGGGAAAACCCAATATTCACCTCGGTCTCGCTTCGGGCACCGAGACCGTCTACGTGGCGACCACTGGTCCCCACGTACCAGTGGAACTAGTGGCGTCGGACGTGACCCAGGGGCAGCGCCAGACGTTCGTCATCACCTTCACCAACTGGGGCAAGAACTTCCACATTGCCCAGCCCGCCTCTCCTCTCTTGATCTCCTCGACGAAGCTCCCGGGCTGAATCGCCCGAGTCCGCGAGTTTGACCTCAACAGCAGGCCGTGACCGATGCGTTCTCTTTTGCGTCGCCGACACAGCACGCGTCGTCGCCCGCAGTGCCAGTGTCGATGGGCGCGTCGGCGAGCACCGTGTAGACCTCCCAGCGCGAGTCGTCGGGACCATCCACCCACACCTTGTCCTGCACCGCGTAGCAGCAGGTCGTCTGCTCTTCGACGTCAGTGACCAGCCCCCGCGTCTTCAGATAGCTCGTCGCATCCGCCACTTCTTGCGTGGAGAAGACCTCGACCCCGAGGTGATTGATCGTGCCGGGCTGCGCCGGGTTCTCGAAGAGAACGAGCTTGAGCGGCGGGTCGAGCACGGCGAAGTTGGCGTAGCCGGGACGGATCTTGGCCGGCTCCGTCTGGAAGAACGCGCTGTAGAAGGCAATCGCCTCCTCCAGGTTCGACACATTGAGGGCGAGTTGCAGACGGGACATGGCGACTCCTTAGATTGATGTATGTCAATGTGATGATAGGTGACACATTGATGTTTGTCAATCTAAAATCAGGGACGAGACCGGGCCCACGATTGGCGATGCCCGCACGCAGTGCAGGTGGCTTTAGGAAATCCGGCAACGCTCGGCAGTGACGCCTCGCACTTCTCGCAGTGGGTGGAGATGGATCCACGACGAGACGTGGGCCGCACTCTGATGAAAATGGCGCCGAGTACTACCACACCCACGACGAGAATCACGCCACCCGCCAGATGTGACACCGTATCGACGGCCAAGAAGATGGCGAAGTACGCGAAGAAGATGAGCCACATCAAGAGGCGGCTCCGCATTATCACCCTCGCGATATTCGACGCCATCATTGACCCCCTCGTTGGTCCACCGCGTCACCGAGCCAAATCGTTGGGCGAAAATGCGGCACCGTGTCCCGGAATGATTTGTACCGGATTGAGGGCGAGCACCGTGACGCGCGACGCCTCGAGGAGCTCCTGGTCAACCGCTCGCGGGTCGACTGCGGGACCTTCGACGGACCACCACAGGTGCGTGCACACCACCAGACCGTCGACAGTCTCGATCAGCGTGGAGATGTCCTCGTGCGTGTGCCCCGGAGTGTCGAGAAGTGAGACCGAGGGAGCTCCTTCGATGACGTCCGTGCGGTCGCCCCAGTCATCATCCACGTAGATGGCCCAGACGTCGTGGCAGCGGGCGTTGAGAAAGAGCGCGGCGTTGAGCGTGTGGTCGGGGTGATGGTGGGAGAAGATGACGTCGGTGACCTCGAGCGCGTGGACCCCCAGTTCGTGCAGCGGGTCCAAGATCAAGTCACGATTGGCCACCATGCCGGGATCGACGATGATGACGGCGTCATTCTCGCGCACGAGTACGACACTTGAGGCAACGCGTTCATCCGCGTAGCCATTGGTTAATACGTTGACGGTGGCAGTCATGAAAGTCCCTCACTGGATCTGGGGTGATGCTACCGCCATGGGCCACTTCCCCTGTTCACACGGGCCGCCGGTGGTTTCGATGACTTTCGTCAATTCGTTTTTATCCAAATGACTTTTCATCGCGACGTAGACTGAAATGACGCCACACGGAGACGATTGTCTCGCAGGCACGAAGGGTCAGTGCATGAACACGACTCCGTCTCACGCCGGCAACACGCCCTGGCTGATTCAAGGGGGCATGGGTATCGCCATCTCCAACTGGCGGCTCGCGCGAGCAGTGTCGAGTGCAGGTCAGCTCGGTGTGGTGTCGGGCACCGCGATTGACAGCGTCTTCGTGCGCCGGCTGCAGGACCACGGGGTCGATGACGCCCTGCGATCGGTGCTCGACAGATTTCCGGTGCAGTCAATTGTCGACGACGCCCTGCGCCGTTTCGCCGCGGTGCGCCGAGTCGCCGGCACTCCCTACCGCAACCTCGCGATGCTAACCGACCGCAGTCCGCGACGCGCACTCGATTTAGTCGTCCTCTCGAGTTTCGTGGAGGTCGCGCTCGCCAAGGCGGGTCACGGCGGCCTCATCGGCATCAATCTTCTCACCAAGGTCCAGATTCCGACGGCGGCATCACTGTGCGGAGCGATTCTCGCCGGCGTCGACTACGTCATGATGGGTGCGGGAGTTCCGACCCATATTCCAGGAGTACTCGACGATCTCTGCCACGGTCGTCGCACGACCCTGCCCTTCTCCGTCACCGGCGCGACCAGCGACAACCCGGCGTCGTCGCTCGCCTTTGATCCCGAGCCCTACCTACCCGCCGCTGCGTTGAAGCGACCAAACTTCGTGGGTATCGTGTCCTCGCACGTCTTGGCGACCGCGCTCTTCAAGCGCAGCAACGGACCCGTCGACGGTTTCGTCGTCGAACGGCCCAACGCCGGAGGTCACAATGCGCCGCCGCGCGGTTCCTTCAGTCTCGACGAGCACGGCGGACCGGTCTACGGTCCTCGCGACGAGGTCGACTTCGGAGTCCTGCGCGAACTCGGTGTCCCGTTCTGGATTGGTGGCGGCGTGACGAGCTCGTCCGACGTCCGCGACGCCTGGGGGCTCGGGGCGGCCGGCGTCCAGGTGGGAACGATGTTCGCGTACTGCAGCGAGTCCGGCATGGAACCGGATCTTCGTCGCCGTGTCCTCGACGACGTGGCTCGGGATCGCGTCGAGGTGACGACCTCGACGACCGCTTCATCCACGGGTTATCCCTTCAAGGTGGTGGAGCTCCCCGGGACCGTCTCGGACCCGGCGACCTTCGCATCGCGCCCTCGACGGTGCGACCTGGGGTACCTTCGCGAGGCCTACCTCGACGATGACGGCTCAACGGCGTATCGGTGTGCCGCCGAACCCCTCAACATCTACGAGCGAAAGGGCGGCCACCCAGAGGACGGCCTGGCGACCACCTGTCTGTGCAACGGCCTGATGGCCACGTGCGGACTGGCCCAGGTACGCGCCAATGGCTACGTGGAGCCCCCCATCGTGACCAGTGGCGACAGTATCAACGACATCGCAATCATGCTCCGGGGGCGCGATGACTACAGCGCCCTCGACGTCATCGACTGGCTCAATCCCGCGATCACGGTCACGCCCGGGGCGGTCGCGGACGTCGCCGCCACCAGCGCCTCGTAACACCTCCTCGAGCGTCACGTTGTATACCCCTGCGGGTATAGTATTCTTCGCGTCTCCCGGTATTCTGAGACGTACACAGCGAGGAGGTCGTCATGGCGACCGTTGAGATCACCGGCGAAAACTTCGAGGAGATGGTGTCCTCGCACGACCTCGTCTTCGTCGACTTCTGGGCGTCGTGGTGCGGTCCGTGTCGCAGCTTCGCTCCGACCTACGAGAAGGTCTCGGAGGCCCACCCCCACGCCGTCTTCGCGAAGGTCGATACCGAAGCCGAGCAAGCACTGGCCGCCTCGTTCAACATCATGTCGATCCCGACGTTGATGATCATTCGCGAGCAGGTAGTTCTCTTCAGTCAGGCGGGCGCGCTGAGCGAGTCGGCGTTGGTGGATCTCGTCGAGAAGGCGACGGCTCTCGACATGCAAGAGATCCATCGCCAAGTCGCCCAGGAGAAGACGGCTCACAGTTAGGGTCGATACCTCTCGTTGATAACCCCCATCGTCCGCGGGACCAAATACCCATATCGGTCATTTCTTGGTCGCTCGGGCCGTTTCGCCTGCGACACTGGAAGTACGAGAAAGGTGTGGTCATGAAAGTGGTATCGCAGGCGGTGATTGGCGAACGACTCGAAGCTCTCGCCCACAACGAGCCCCGAATTGTCGTCTCGGGGAACTTCGCCACTCCCTGGGAGTTGGTGAATATGGCGGCCGAGAAGATTCCCGTTTTTCGCTTCTTCGTCCTCAACGCCCAGGTCGGTTGGCCGCAGCGCGAGGGCATTGTCACCGAGACGCCCTTCGTCGGCCCCGGGGTGCGGATGGACGATGACCTTAAATACCTGCCGATGCGCCTCTCGCTCGTCCCGCGCCTCTTCGCGACCAGTCGACCGCCGGATGTCGTGATGATTCATACGTCCACGCCGAGGAACGGCAAGGTGTCCCTGGGCATTGAAACGAACCTTCTGCCCGCCGCCATTGAAGAAGTGCGCCGGCGCGGCGGACTCGTGATTGCCCAGCTCAACAGCCACATGCCCTACATCTTCGGCGACTCCGAGATCGTCGTCGATGACGTGGACCTGGCCATTGAGTTCGAGTCGATTCTCGCCTCGCCCGATGAACGTCCCCCGGATGAGGCGCCGCAGATCATCGGCGAGAATGTGGCGTCACTCTCCAGCGACGGCACGACCCTCCAGTTGGGCATCGGCCAGTTGCCCGACGCCGCTCTCGAACACATGCGCCACCGCCGTCACTTGGGAGTGTGGTCCGAAATGGTGAGCGACGGCATCATGCGTCTCGACCGCGCGGGCGCCATCGACGTCAACCGCGTCATGACCTGCACCTTCCTCTTCGGTACTCCCGAGCTCTATGAGTGGGCTGACGAGAATCCGCGCCTGGTGATGCGACGCACCGAGGTCGCGAACAACCCTTCGCGGATTGCCGAGCAGCCCGCCATGTTGTCGATTAACACCGCCCTGCAGGTCGACCTCTACGCCCAGTCGAACGCGAGTTTCGTTCGCGGTCGCATCTATTCCGGTTTCGGTGGCCAGCCCGACTTCGTGTCGGGTGCGCTACATTCGCGCGGCGGTCAGGCCGTCTTGGCGCTGCGCAGCTGGCACGAGAAGTCCGACTCCTCGAACATCGTCCCCCTCCTCTCGTACCCGGTGTCGTCATTCCAGCACTCGGTTATCGTGACCGAACAGGGCATCGCGCCGATCTTTGGTTTCTCCCAACAGTCACAGGCGCGCTCACTGATCGACCACGCCGCGCACCCGCGGGCCCGCGAGCAACTCGCCCTAGCCGCCCAACAGATGCACCTGCTCGGCTCGGACTGAGCACTACTGCCAGGATGAAAGAATGTCGCCGCCCTCGCGGCAGATGAGTTCGAAGACGTCGAGGTCGTAGTCGAAGATCGTCTCGGGAACCGGCCAGTGCACCACGACCTCGTCAAAACCAATGGCGCGGTATCGTCCCGCCCAATCGAGAAAAGACTCCAACGACACCATCGGCGATTCGTCGGTGCCGAAGTTCAACAGCACCCGACGCATCGATGAGCGAGTGCGTCCCCTCGAATCCAGCTGCGTATTCAACGTCGAGACCTGCTCTTTTACTGCGTCCACGGTGGCGCGTCCAGTGTCGCTGCCCGGATCGCCGAAACTCACCCATCCCTCGGCCAGTTCCGCCGCGAGGGCGAGAGTCTTGGGACCCTGCGCGCTCACGTAGATCGGCGGACGCGGCAATTGGCGCGGACCCGGCAATTGGCGTGAGTCCACTACCGGATAATAAGGTCCGTCCAAGTTCGACATCGGTTCACGCAGCAAGCGATCGAGGACGCGAGTGAACTCGACGAATCGCTGGTGGCGTTCCCTCGTCGACCACGGTTCGTGCCCGAGGGTTGTCGCGTCGTATCCCGTTCCCCCGGATCCCACGCCCACGACGATGCGACCGTTCGATATGTCGTCGAGGGCGATGAGATCCTTGGCCAGCAAGAGCGGGTGACGAAAGTTCGGCGACGTGACCAGTGGTCCGAGGCGCAGGCGCGAAGTGACGGTCGACGCCGCCACCAGGGTCGGGATCATCGAAAACCACGGCCCATCTCGAAATGGAGCTCGCCACGACAAATGATCGTAGGTGTACGCGGCGTGCAATCCCCACTCGTCGGCGCGCCGCCAGTGCGCGCGCACGTCGTCCCAACGAGCGCAGGGCAGGATGACGACGCTCAGTTTCACGACTCGATGTTACGACGCCTCAGCGCGACATGGCGCCCGCGGTCTATCGCGCGGAGAGGGTGATGAAGTCGCGCGCGTACCTCAGATCAAAGAACCGCGCGGGCGTCTGCACCATCGTGGGCGTCAGGTCCTTGCCATTGCCCGCAGTGGCGTAACCCGTGGACGTCGCCGGCAGGTACGACGCGAAGACGGGCCATAGCGGGTTCATGTCCAGCACCATGGCCCTCACCGCGCCGGCGCGCACGAGGATGCGCGCCAGGTCGACGATGTTCATCCGACCTTCGACGTACACCAGAGCGCCGCTCGCGGTGATGCCGAGCGCCGAACGCGGCGTGTCGATGACGGCGTTGAGCGAAAAGCCCCATCGCAAAACGTCACTGGTCTGAAGTCCCGCGACGGGAGCGCCGTGGTCCACCAGCAACGGTAGGTTCTGGCGGACGGCAATGACATTGGAGTTCATCACGACGTCGCGCCCCCATTGGCCGACGGTGATCGAGCCATTCTTGTAGATGACCAACGACGCCACACCGTTGACGAGCGGTGAGACGAAGTGGCCTTCACTCAGGTAGCCGCCGCGGGAGTCCTTCAAGAGAAAGCCGCCGCTGAACGCCGCCACCAGGCTTCGTGAGGCGCCGCGAGAGATTGGCGCGGTGAACTTCCAGTACAGGCCACCGGGGCTGAGACTGCCCGAATAGAGGCGCGCGTTCAATAGTCTCGGATCGATCCACGCGACCCCGGCTACCGTCGTGGGATTGTCGAGAGGCCGAATCGTGGTCGTGAAGATGGCACTGTGACCTTGCACGGTACGTCCCGCCGGACGATAGACGCCTTCGCCCGCCACGCCCGGTGAGACGAACGGGGCGAGATTCGTGGGTCTCGCAATGGTCGTCAATTTCACCGTCGGTGCGGTCGTCGTGGCGGACGCTGCCGTCAAAGTCGCTGAAGTAGACGAACGACTCGACCTCGTCGCGGCGTTCGAGCTCGCGACCATCGCCGCCGCGACACTCGCGGTCGCCACCGCCGCCACGGCAATCCAGCGGAACTTCATCGGCTACTTTCTTCGGGCGCGGAGCACGTGTCGCCCCGGTAAGACTGCGAGCAGGGAAAACGAAAGGGGAGCGACGCAAAGTTCACCGGACATTTCTAGTTCCGTGCTGTAAGAACGCACTAAGACTGGATAGAAGATTGGTTGACAATCACCACGCGCCACCCGCACGCGGGCCCGCTCGCGATTGACACCGACGGATTCTTTCATCAATAATTACTCATCTCCGTGGAACTTTATACAACACGAATGCGGTGGGGGTGGTCGCACTCGCCGTGGGATTTGCCACGAGAATGACTCGCTCGCCACCCCCACGAGGCCCGACCAATTCGACCATTGTCGTACGGGGCGCGTGCGGAGATTTCCCAGTAATTTTCCCTATTCACGCCCCTTGTCTCGGTAGAATTCAAGAGTGCTAGCCACCCACGTCCCACTCGGTGTGAAGGTCATCATCATCTTCCTCGCCGGCTGTGCGGCGGGCATCTCTAACGGCATTGCCGGTGGTGGTACTTTTCTCAGTTTTCCGACTCTTTTAGCATTGGGCATTCCCTCTCTCACGGCTAACATGTCGTCCTCCGTGGGCATCCTGCCCAGCACCTTCGGCGGCATTCGGGGCTTTCGCCACGAGCTTCAGGTGCACCGCAAGCTCCTCAAGGAGCTCGTGCCGACGTGCGTCCTGGGTTCGGGTACGGGTACGGCCTTGCTGCTGATCGGGAGCAATCACACGTTCTCTCGCGTGGTGCCGTGGCTGATTGGCGTCGCGACGATTCTCTTCGCGATTTCTCCGCGGGTCACCAAATTGCTCGCCAAGATGGAACGCGCCCAGGATCCCGGTGCGGTGCGCCGCCGCTCGCTCTTCGTGGGCATCTTCATCGCCTCGGCGTACGGCGGCTACTTCGGCGCGGGGTTGGGCATCGTCTTGTTGGCGGTGATGGCCCTCACGCTCCCCTACGACATCAATGTCTTGCAGGGCCTGCGCGTTGCACTGTCGTTGTTGATCAACGCCATCGCCGGCATCGTCTTCGTTATCCGAGGACACCTCTCGGTGCAAGCGGTCCTGATCTTGCTCGTGGGTGCCCTCGTGGGTGGGTGGCTCGGCACGCTACTGATCAAGCGTCTGTCGCCCAAAGTGGTGCGGGCCATGGTCATCACCATCGGCGCCATCACCACCGTCAAGCTCGCACTGAGCGCTTAAGCGCTGAAGCGCTGAAGCGCTGGACGTTACTTCGAGGCGCGAAGTCGAGCGATGACGTCGTCGACCACGCCGCTCGTAGTGGAGTCGCCACCCAGATCGAAAGTACGAAAACCTTCGGACGCCCCCTCGAGGGTGGCGCTGCGCAGTCGGGTTCCCGCGTCGCGGAACTTCGCGTCGGAGAACTTCGAGGCGGCCTGATCGAGCAGCGCCGCGCCGGCGAGCAGCATGGCCATGGGATTGGCGACGTTCTTGCCCTGCAGCGACGGCGCGGTGCCGTGCGGCGCTTCGGCCATGGCGACCTTGGGACGCAGGTTCTCGTCGAGCGACATCAGCACTGACTCGGCGCCGGCAATCGAACCGAACATTGCGAGCACCAAGTCGCTCAGACAGTCGCCGTCGCGATTCAGAGCCGGGATGACGAGCGTGCGCTCGTGGATCGTGGTCATGAGTCCCGCGTACGTGGTGTCAATCAACGCGGGATGATAGGTCACGCCCGGGTGGCGCGCGGCGGCGGCGTCCATCTCTTCTTTGAGCATGCCTTCGTAGGTGGGCGACACGGTCCACTTGGGTCCGCCGTAGACGAGTCCGCCCGAGGCCTCGGCGGCGACGAACGCGTACTCGGCAACGGATGTGCAGACCGAGCGCTCGATCTTCTCGGTGCGCCACGCCGTCTCGCTGGGCTGACCGGCGTCGCCCTCGCGACCTTCGGCCGCGCCGTACGCGTCGCCGACGGCCATGCGCACGACGATGATCGGGGTATTCGTTCCCACCACCGGCGGGGTCACGCCAGGGATGCGGCGACCGGTACGCACGATCACGGAGCCGCCGATACCTTCACGCAACAGGCGGTTGGGCGAACCGACGCCACCGATTTCGGGAGGCGTCACGGTGGCGGCCTTGAGGCCCAGACCGGCCTCGACCATGGCGGCGGCGGCTTCACGAACGACGTCGTTATTCGTCTTGCGCCGGTTCACCAGGGACAGGTCGTAATTGACGAAATTCAGATCGACGCCGAGTAGCTCGGGCGTCATGGCGCGCAAGGACTCGTCGAGGAGTTCTTGACCGGTTTCGTCGCCGTCGCAGACGACAATCGTGGCGGAGGTAGTGGTCACGTCATGAAGTCTACGTGAAGTATTTCCGTCGTCCCTTGAACCGTTAGTCCTTCGGCGGGTGGGCCTTGGCGCCACCACCCAAGAATGACTCGACGAAGATGGGATTCTGCGCGAGGTCCTGCGGCGGACCTTCAAGGACGACGCGACCGCCTCCCAAGACGTACGTCCAGTCCGAGATTCGCAGCGCCGCCTTGGCCCGCTGCTCCACCAACAACACAGTCGAACCGAAGTTCGCGAATCCTCGGATGTACTCCTCGAGCAACTGGGTTGCGACAATGGGCGCCAGATTGGCCGTGGGCTCGTCGAGCACCAGGACCGACGGCGAGAGCATCAGCACGCGGCCCATCGCCAGCATCTTGCGCTCACCACCCGACAGCTTGCCGGCCTTGCGAGTCATCATTGCCTTGAGCTTCGGAAAGAATTCCAGAACCGCTTCGATCCGCTCATTCACCTCGTGGCGCTTCAGCAGGTAGCCACCGATCTCGAGGTTCTCCTTCACCGACAAGGGTGGGAAGACGTCGTCGATCTGTGGCACGTAGCCCACACCGATCTTGGCCACGTCTTCGGGCGCCATGTTGGTGATGTCGGTGTCACCGACCTTGACTGAGCCGTCGAGCACCTTCACCACACCAACGAGCGACTTGAGCAGCGTCGACTTACCCGACCCGTTGGGTCCCACGATGGAAACCACCTTGCCGGGCGTCGCCTCGACGGTGATGCCGCTCACAATGGCGCGGCCGTCGTAGCCGGCCGCGAGTCCCGTGGCCGTCAAGACCAGACCCTTCTTTGATAGTTCAACCGACAAGGTACGCCTCCACTACTTCTTCCTTCTGACGCAGTTCCGCCATGGTGCCCTGGGCGAGTACCTGACCTTCCGCGAGGACGATGACCGGATCGCAGAACGCGTCCATGATGGCGAGTTCGTGCTCCACCATCACTATGGTCATGCCGCCTTCGCAGAGATTAGTCAGTTGGTCGCCGATCTTGTGGGCCAGGTTGGGGTGCACGCCAGCCATGGGCTCGTCGAGCAGCAGGATCTTGGGTTCGGCCAGTAGGGCCCGCATGATTTCGACGAGTCGTCGCTGTCCACCGGACAGACCACCGGCGTAGACGTCCGCGTACTGTGAGAGTCCGAAACCTTCGAGCACTTCCTTGGCCCGTTCGATGTGGTCGTGGTCTTGTCGGCCCCAGTACCGCTTGCCCCGCAACGAGCCGAGAAACGTGTCGCCCGACTGGTGGGGAATCGCACTCACGAGGTTCTCGAGCACCGTGAGCTTCTTGAACTCGCTCGCCAACTGGAAGGTACGAACAATTCCCGCTTGGGCCCGCTTGTGCGACGGCATGGACGTGATGTCCGTGCCTTCGTAGAAGATCTGTCCGCCCGACGAGGGCAGGGTGCCCGCGAGCATCGCCAAGGTGGTGGACTTGCCCGCGCCGTTGGGTCCGATCATGCCGGTGAGGCGTCCCTGGTGGATCGCAATGGACACGTCCGACACCACCGTGACGCCATTGAAGGACTTGGTCAAACCGTTGGTGGAGAGAATGACGCGATTGTCGTTCACCGGCTCGCTCAGGTGCAGTAGCTCGTGGAAGTTGAGTTCTTGTACATTGCCGATCTTGATCAACGCGTCGGACTCGGCGTCGCCCTTCGTAGGTTCGGGCGGCGCCGCGTTCTTGTTCCCGCTCAGAATCCGACGCTTCTCGGGCAGAATGCCGTTGGGTCGGAACCAGAGGAACAGGACGATCAGTAGTCCAATGGAGACCCACTCGAGGGCCGGTACCAATTCCGGGTTGCCCAACGGTGGCAGGTAGCGAGTGATCTCCTCGAATCCGACCGGCACGAGGACGGCACCAAGAATCGCGCCCTTGTGGTTGCCCGCGCCCCCAATGATGATGGCGGCGAAGAGGACGATGGTCTCGGCGTAGCCCCAGGCGCCCGGCGCCCACAGGGTGATGAAGCCCACCAAGATGGCCCCCGACAGTCCCGCGATGGCGCCGCCCAGAATGAGAACGCTGGTGCGCTGCATGCGCAGGTCCTTGCCGAGGGAGTCCGCGACGATGTCGTTGTCGCGCATGGCGCGCAGCGAGCGCCCGTAGGGCGACTCGGTGACCCGCTTCACCAAGAAGTAGACCCCGATGGTCAACACGATGGCGACCCCCCCGTAGGCGAACTGGTATCCCAGACTTTGCGGATTCCAGTAGTGCTGGAACGGCGACGGAACCAGCGAGATGCCGGCGTCGCCGTTCAGGAAAGGAACGTAGTTCTTGACGAGCAGGTTGAGTAGCACCGCCGAGACCAGCAGACCGACGGCGGCGAAGTCGCCGCGCAGTCTCTTTCCGACGATGAAGACGAAGGGTATCGCCAGCAGCCCGCCCGCTATCGCCGCGCCGATCCACGGGAACGGCCAGGGTAGGTGCCAACCGAGAACGTACTGTTGGAAGCCCCCATTGGTGGTCTTCGCGTTGGGCATGGACAAGACGGCGGCGGTGTAGGCCCCGACCGATTGAAAGATGATGTAGCCGAAGTTCGAGATGCCGGCCACGCCGAACTGGAGGTTGAGCCCCAGGCAGGCCATGGAGTCAACCGCGGCGTACACCAGGATGATGGCGATGTAGAAACCATAAGGACCCATTAGTTAGTCTTCTCACTTCCAAAGATGCCGAATGGCCGGAACGTCAGCATCGCGATCAACACGAGGAACGCCACGACGTCTTTATATTCCGGATTGATGTAGGCGGCACTCACCTCGGTGGCGAGTCCAATGGTGACGGCGCCGAACATCGCGCCGTACGGCTCACCGGGACCCCCGAGGAACATCGCCGCGAGGAGCAACACGATGTAGAGCTGCGCGCTGGTGGCCTCGAAGACGCCCGCGTTCATCGCGAACACGGTGCCCGCTAAGCCGCACAACGCCCCCGAAATGATCCACGTGGTGGAGATGATGAACTGGGTCTTGACGCCCGAGTTGCGGGCCAGGTTGCGATTCGCCGACGTGGCGCGCATGGCCTTGCCCAGCCGCGTGTACTTGAGCAACCAGTGGATGCCCACGAGCACCACGGCGCAAATGCCGAAGATGACGAGCTGCAGGCCACTGAGGAGCATCCCGAGGATGTGGTACTCGTGGCCCTGGCTCTGGTTGAACGAGACGTACCCGCCGCCCACGATGGCCTGGAGGCCGAAGGTACCAACGAGGTCCACGCCGAGGGACACGATCACGACGGTGATCGGTGCGAGATTGCGTCGCTGAAAGGGCGTATAGATGAAACGGTTGAGTAGCCACGAGGCAATCGCCCCCGTTGCGACACCGCCGAGGAGCGCCACCCAGGCGGTCACGCCGTGTTGGTTGACGTAATAGGCCACGAAAGCGCTGTTGATCATGATCGACCCGTAGGCCAAATTCAACACATTCGTGACCGCGAATTGCATGGTGAAGCCGACCGTCGCGATGGCGAGAACCGCCGCGGTGATCAGACCGAACCCGAATGATGACATGAAGACACTCACGCGAAATCAATGTTCCTTTACAAATCGAATGTTCAAACTGCGGATGAGGAGGCACCGAGGTGAATCGTGAGATCGAACGCCCCCGCGAGCAACTGCGGTGGTGTCCGACCACAGAGTGATGGTGCCCACGGCAACGGCGTTGTTGCCGTGGGCACCACTCTCAGAACTACTACAGGCTATTGAGCTCCTTGGCGCTGAGGGTGGCCACGTTCACGGTACTGCCGGTTGCGGTGAACTTGGTGTCCTCAAAGGCACCGAAGGACGTCTGGAAGGCGTCGAAGCTGTAGAAGCCGCCGACTCCCTGGTAACGGATCTTCTTGTGCGCCTTGAGGGCGGCGACGCCAGCCTTGTAGGAGGTCACCACCTTGGCACCGGGAACGCCATTGGCGATCTTCAAGATGTCGGCCTTGTACTTGGCGCCCGACGTCGAGCCCGACATCACCATCGCGAGAGCCGCGAGGTTGATGCCGTCGTACAGGTGCACCGTGCCGTTGGCCGAGAGCAGTGACGAGAAGTTACCAACACCCTTCACACGACCCTTCTGGGCCAGCACCAGCCTCTTGAACAACGGGTAGGCCGCAGTGGCGCCCGTCGAGACCTGGTTGTCGGCGTCGAAGCTGCTGATGAAGGTCTGCGTGCCCACGGCCTTGATGATGCCCGCGAAGAACGTCGGGTCAATCATGGCTGAGGTCCCGATGACCGGGATCATCTTGCTGCCGTTGAGCTGGTAGATCTCGCTCAAGAGGGCAACGCCCGCGGCGCCGAGAGCCTCCATGAGGATCGCGTCGGGGTGAGCCGAGACGATCGACTGGGCTTCGGTCTGGAAGGTGGTCGCACTGATGTCAAGGGTCTGGTTCGACACAATGCTCATGCTCTTCACCTTGGCGATAGCGGCCTCGGCGGGAGCGACGAAGGTCTGTGAACCGGCGTCGTTACCGAAGGCGAGCGCAATCTTGTTGAAGCCCTTGTTCTTCGCAATCGCGACCATGGCTACCGCGTCAGCGGCGTCCGGGGGAACGAGACGGAAGAAGTACGGGAACTTGACGGCGTCGAACTCCGATTCACCGGTCATGCAGAACGACACGGTCCCGTGGGAACCAAAGACTGGCACCACCGTCGACGCCTCGTCCGAGGTGCAGCCAATCACGAACGCGATGTTCTTGGTGGTGGCGTACATCTGACCAACCGCGGGCACGGCGTCCGCGGGGTCACCACGGGTGTCGACGGTCTTGCAATTGATCTGGTGTCCGCTGATGCCGCCCACGAGATTGATCTCTTCAGTAGCTGCCAAACACGCGGTCGCGTACTTGGGCCCGAGCACGGCGTCGACGCCAGTAAACGGAGCGACGACCGGAATCGTCAAAGCCGCCAACTTCGAGTGCGACACGGTCTTGGCTTGGGCCGTTCCCGGCAATCCCACAGTTGCTGCCACCAGCGCCATGACGGCCACCAGCAACGCCAACCTCTTTCGCATTCGCGCGGCCGGGGTGCCCGGCCACGTCAATGACATTCCATTCATGTATTCCCCCCCTAGTTGATTTGGTACAACTCACTGCATAAAGCAGAAATCAGAACTTCGTGGTGTCCGACTTAAGCGGCATCCACGGCCAGTCCTCGGGCGCTCCCTCTTCGGCCACGACCTTGTTGGAGATCGAACCGACTCCCTCGATGACCACCTCGATGGTGTCACCGGGGGTCAGCCACACCGGCGGCGTGCGTGCGAAACCGACACCCCCCGGCGTCCCGCTCGCAATCACGTCGCCGGGACGCAGCGTGGTGAATGAAGAGAAGTACTCGACGGCCCGAGAGACGCTGACGATCATGTCCGACGTTCGCGCGTCCTGCATGACGTTGCCGTTGAGAATCGAACGAATGGCGAGGTCGGTGACGTTGACCTCGTCGTTGGTGACCAACTCGGGGCCGATGGGCATCGTCCCCTCGAAGTTCTTGCCCGGCGTCCACTGCGTCGCGGCACGCTGCCACTCACGCGCCGACCCGTCGTTCATCACCGAGTAGCCCAGGATCGCGTCGTAGGCGTCCTCGGCCCTGATGTA
>PLEI01000016.1 GCA_003136415.1 Acidimicrobiaceae bacterium
GAAGACCCACTGCAGCCATTGCATAATTAAGCGCGACATCCTCTCCCTCGGCCAAGGAAGGGTCAACCGCGACCATTTCGAACACTCGGCGACGATAAAGCCCGTTGCTGCCCGAAACAAAAACCGTTGGAGGAGCTACTTTCGGCGTCAAGGCAAATTTGTTTTGGACATAGGTCACATCTCCATCCGGCACGGCGATCCCACCGACCGCGTCGGCTCCCGCTTCGGAAATCGCAATACAGCATTGTTGTAGCCAGTGCTTCGGTAACAAGATATCGGCATCGACCATGGCGACCAAATCAGCGCGAACTGCGGCGATACCAGTGGACCGTGCGGCACCGCGTCCCATGTTCTTTGGGTGTCGCACCAAGGTGATCTGTGGCCAGTTGGCTGCGATTCCCATGACCAGCGACGCCGTATGATCGGTCGAGCCGTCGTCTACGACGACTATCTCGAAGGTTGCCCCGCCATCCTGGGCCGTGATCGACGAAATGCAGTCGCTGATGACGGCCTCTTCGTTGTGAGCGATGACCAAAAACGACACGTCAGGTCGCACAGAATCTAAGGCGCCACTCATTCAATTACCACGAATGGTTTGGGCGTACACTGCGGCCGTCTCTTCGGCGATGGTAGCCCAGTCGAATTGCAGTGCCCATTCGCGTGCGGCGAGGCCAATTGTCTCGCGCTCAGAATGACTCAAATTCGCAGCGGCCGTCATGGCGTTGCTTAAGGCGCGAACGGGATTGGCGGCGTCGTAGCGAAGCACCCCAGGGTTTTCAATATGTTGTAGTGACACAATATTCGGGATAATGACGGGCACGCCGGTGGCGAGGGCCAGTAAGACCGAACTCGAATTGTTGACCCGGGTAAAGGGAAAGACGCAGACGTCGCTCGCGGATAGAAAATCGGCCAACTCAGCATCGCTTCGTCGCCTTGGTTCAAACTGAACGTCGGCACCGGCAGAGTTCGCCGCGTCGACCAACAATGTTAACTTGGCGATGTAAGTAGGATCACCTCGACCTGTGATACGCACCGCAACGTTGTCACCAAGTAACTCGGAGGCGGCAATGAGTGTCTCGAGTCCCTTGTAGGGTCGAAGAATACCGAAGAAAGTAAAACAGGGGCGTGGGCCAACGTCAAGGGCTGAACGCGCACTGTCGCGGCCAGCAGAGCTTGTCGGAATCTCAAGTGGTCCGTGGGCAATGACTGTAACTTTCGTCGCTCCGAAGAGTTCGGAAACTTCCTGGGCGCTGTGAGGTGAAAGAGCAATAATTGCGTCGGCGCGAGTTGCTAGTGCTCTTCGGGCGGAAATATCATCATCAAACACCGGCTCGTGTGGAAGTACGTTGTGAGCCGTCCAGACAACTTTTAGGCCGGAGGTGTGGGCGAAGTTCAGAAAGACCTCGAACCACCAACGGGCTGATCGACCGCCAAGTGCTCCAGACGAACGGGAGAATTCATAGGTCCAATGAATGTGCACGATCCGCACTCCACGCCAGGCGAGCAGTACCACCCACATTGGTCCTAGCAGGATATTTAACGTGGCGGATTTCGTCGGTCCGCGCCAGAAGGATACTGGCGTACCTTGAGTTGTTAGAGCGTCTGCTAAGTGGCGAAGGTAGGGCGTTTCGTCGTCTGGGAGAAAAATTACCGGGTCCATCTCGCCAACGACTCGGCGAAAGGTTTCAATTAGCACACTGGCACCTCCGACAATATGTTCGGCTACTACTGCGCGTGGGCTTGGGTACTTACGGTTGTGCACTACTGGGAGTCCAATGAGTCCCAGCCAGGCGAAAGGAGCCCAGCGAAGTTTGCGCCATCTGCTAGCAAGCAAAAAAATGGGTCCAAGCAAGATCCAGGCCGGATATGCGACCCGTTCGGGCGATTTCTTCAACATCCATCTGTGACGCTCCGGATGAAGACCGTAAAGTCGAGCCCAACCCCGACCGTAACGCCAGGAGCGACGAATGGTGAGCGACAGTGATCCGAAATCCATGAGCATGCCAGCCCCACGGACTTGGTAGCAAGGGTGCTGGGCATCAGCGCAGCGCCAGACGAAGTCGTGGTCACTGCCATAAAAAAGTCGTTCGTCGAAGCCAGTGACCTCGTCGAACACAGATTTAAGAAATGCCATATTCGCCGTGGCTGCCGACGCCAGGATTTCACCATCGGCAACATCGTTGAACGCCTTGTAGACGCCTTCGTGCTTGGCGAACACTGGTCCACAGACGAGAGTAAATTTCCCATTTATCAAGGGCGCGGTGATGGTATCGAGCCAGTTCTCGTCCGGCTCCAAGCCAGAGTCGCAAAAGGCGATGATATCGCCCTCTGCAGCCCGACATCCAACGTTTCGCTGGTGGGGGATGGTCGAGGAACGCCAAAATGGGCCAGAATAGTCTAGCCAAGTGGTCCAGAGGTTCGCCTGGTGAATGAATTCGAGACGATGTTCGGACGCGTCGACGACAATACATTGGGCGCCGAGGCCCTCGCATTGTGGCTTCAATAATTCGAGGGTGTTGGCAAGTTCAGACTCGTCCTTTGAAAGAATGACGACCGATATTTTGTGGCCTTGCGCTGGTTGCTCGTCCTGATTTGAACGGGATCTAGCTTCTTTAGTGGTAGACACGAGTTACTCCGTTTGAGTACACAACGTAAAAATTCCGGTTGAAAAAGGAGATAGTGGATCGGTATTCTGCGATATAGCGCTCGCTGTCAACCGCGAAACGTGAACGATCGCCAATGAGATTGGCTTTCGACAGATAGATGAAGGAACTCTTGTCTACCTCCGGCGGCACTATCTGTGTCAATAGATGATAGGTACCTACTTCGGAAAGAAGGACTAGTTGCCCGTAGCGATCGCTCTGCACCAGATCGCGGACGTTCAGGTTGCTACGTAGCCACATCGCCGTCGCTAACTCTGGAGTGGAGACGGTAAAGCGATCGATATTCTCTCCCTGGGCCGTGAGCGAACCAGGATTCTGGCCACCAAAAAAGAGAGTGCCTAATCCCGTTGACCACACGGCCAGCAGTGCCACCAAAACAGTGCCGACGAACAACGACACACGGGCCATTCGATCGGCGAGATCGTCGAGGAACATTGTGATAGGCGCCGCTAAGAGGATGGCAGCGATGATCGCCCCACGCTCGGGATTGTAAAAGATGGCCAAGGTGCCAGAGAAACGTAAGACGGCGCCGATCAATAGGCCTGCAATTCCCAGGCCGACAAGTTCGGAACTGTACTGGTCTGATTGGCGGCGACCCAAGCGAAAAACTCCATAAAACAGGGAAATTCCCAGCACCACCCAGACACCCTCGTCGGCAACAAGATTCGCCCTGTTCCACCACACTCTGAGACTTGGTATTACGCCAGGAGACGAAGGGACTGTGGTCGATACGAGCGGGACTGCCCTCGAACCCGAGACCGGCACTATCCATTTGTCGGTTTTGTGGAGATTACTTACCAATATTTTTTCGAGTTCGCTGGCGGGAATGTATGACGACCCACTTGAGATTGCGAGTCCTGATCCTCTCATGGTGAGAGCTTGGGATGGCTTCGCTAAGGAATTGTTATGGGTGATGGCTATATTCCACCCGAAGGCCGCCACGAGAGCCAAAGCTACTAAGGCACCGTTAAGTGTCTTTCGAGAATGGGTGTCCGAACGGTGGTCCTGAATCCTCGATCGAGGAGTTCCGACCCATCCGCGGGACCAGATTAGAGCCGCTGGCCACGCGGCGAGCAGGGCGCCGGCCAACAGGTACGAAGTGCTGTAGTGCGTGAAGGAGATAGCAATAATAAGTAGTCCGATGATGATCTGTGATGGACGCGTTGACATTGTGCGGTCAAAAAGCACCATGACGAGGGCGGTCAACATAGTCAGTGCCACAGCTTGACGGGAAATACCGTCCAGTTCGGCGGGAAATACTGTGCTCGAGACGATTAGACCAACGACGACTCCTAGCGCGAGCCCGGGGCGAGGAACTTTCCGACGGCCACTAACCCCACGAGGAATACTGCGAACAGTAGAGAATACCGCCAGAGGCAATAGAGCCAGAATGGCGGGAACTACTAGCTCAAAGAAGGCGACAAGAGGTAGTTTCAATAATGAATGCAGGATTGCCGGAAGCGCAGTGAGCGAGAGCATCGATGCGTATGGGTCGTGGTTGGCTGGAATGGCCCACACTCCGGCGCCTACCGTATGGGATGCGACCCCAAACTCTTGTTGGATGTCCCAGCCATATAAATGCCCTCCGCGCAAGCTGGTCGACAAAAGTAGGGCCAATGAAGCAGCGTAAAGTAGAGTTCCCAACGGCCAACGGCTGATGCTACGCCAACCGCCGAGAACCCCCGCCAATAGCACAACGACATCAAGGATGGCAGAATATATTGCAAGACGGTTGTCGCCACTATGGTTCAGTTGGGCTACACCGAGGATCGAAAGCACCACCAAAATACCACTGACCAGTGTGCCGGCGACGTGAACAGATCGAACACCCTCGAAAATCCACTCAACAGGATCGCAGCGTCTGAAGTCACAAACTGCCAAAATAAGGACCGCCAGCACGTACCAGATGACACGCTGCGGCAAGGGGTCAAGGGGATGGGCCACACCGATGTGAGGTCCCAACAGGCTGGCGACTGCGCCGACGACCATGATGACCATCAGACTGAGACATACCGCCAATATCAAACGTCCGGCGGTGCTCCCGGGCCGTGTTTTCAGAACTGCCAAAATCGCTGCTCCAGGAATCAGCAATAGCGATATTACTCCGGGTAATGGCGCGAGGGGCGAGTGCAATTTCACGAGCAGAATCGACGACGCCAATGCGATGAGTAACCAAAATAGAGTGCGCACGGGCAAACGCGGGGATGATCTGAAGAGTCTCACAAGATCACGCTCGACTCAGCACTCTGCATGCGTTCGAATCTTAAGTGCCCTGGGAAATTTTGCATTTGCACTTCTCTGGTTGCGGAAAGTTGAACAACCTCGCGAGAGTCATTTAATTTGGTCGCAGTGTGATCAGAACAGGTCGTCGGTCCCAGATCCGTGTCCACGGTCATGCAACGGACCGCAGAACGTGCGCGTATGACGCGACCAATGCTTCGACCGTGAGACTGCTGTTTCTTGAAAGAAAAGCTGACTTACGATCATCTCGACTAGAAGTGTCGCTGAGCCAATATTCCGCCGCATTGGCAACTGCCAGCGCGATCAAAGGCGAGACTGAGGTGCCGGTTTCGGGGCTGATTAGGTTGCGAGACTCGTTATCAGGGTGATCGGTACAGACGACTGGAGTTCCAAGGGCGAGTGACTCGGCAACGACCATGCCGAAGCCCTCGCGAACTGACGGTGCCAACAAGACCCTGGTACCTCGAATTAGTGACCATACGTCATTCTGCGAGGTGAGGGACATTAAAAAAGTCACTCGATCGGAAAGTTTTGACTCGATGACCTGGTCGCGGAGCCGGGATTCTTCAGGTCCCACCCCAACAATTCCCAGGTGCACGTCGAGTCCACGTTCAACGAGGATTCGCGTGGCCTCGATCGCCAGATCAGCGTGCTTGTGTTCAATAAGTCGGCCGACGAAGAGGAGATCCGGGGCCGAGGGATCGGCGACGATGCCGGACAAGTGTTCGAGGTCAAGTGTATTTGGGGCCACATGGACGCGACTGCGACGCGCGCCCATGCTGACGAGTTTTTCTGCAGTACCTGTCGACGCAGCCATAATGGCATTAGGAAGGCGAATACAGCCTTGTTCGATGAGGGCGGCAGCAGATCCAATTCGGCCGATGTAGGCGCACCAGGTGTCCTTTCCCCAGACCTCGTGCCAGGTAATGACCAGGGGCACTCGCTTCAGAGACGCCACCACCCGCAGCGGTATGAGTTGCAAGTAAGGCATGTGGTCGGCTTCGATGACGTCAAACTTTTCAGTGAGCAAACGCAATGTGGATGCGGCGAAGAGTAAAGCTTGAAAAATGGAGCGTCGTTTTCCTCGGTACATCGCCACTCGCGGACAGAGTGCTCGGTACGTCAAGGAACCGTGCGACGTATGGACTGGAACGGGTGCGACGTCCCACCACCGCATTGAATAGACGATGACGTCCATGTCGTGATCGGGGAGTTGACTCAGGAGATGACGGTATCGAATCTCTTTACCACCCGTGTGCCACGGATAGAGCGCGTCGCTAACCACAGCGACCCTCAGTCGATTCACGATCCCGAACTCAAAACAGGCACGGTAATAAATACGTGAGTGTCCTGAAGGACAATTCGCAACGTACCGGTGACGGCTCCTCTGGTTGGGATGTAGAAACTGATGGCCTGGCCGTTACCCAGTGTCTCCTCGCCATGACTAATCAGCGCTCCGCTCTCTTCCGCGGTCCAGTGGTATGTCCGTCGATGCCCAGTGTGATTTGTCAACTGAACAGGCACAGCCAAACCCGTAGGGACGCCCGTAGCCGCGTCCGATGGGACTGATAACGCGAGTGAACTATACGGAGTCGGAGCGAAACTACCGTCGACGGCTTTCAAAAGTTGGCGCGAAATTGGCGTGAATCCAAAAACGAGGCCGACCACCGCTAGGCCTAGGAAAAACCTGCCGATCCAGACCCCGTTCATTCCAAATACTAACTGTAACTAGTGATGATGGAAACTTTAGGACTCAAACTCCGGTCGCGCTTGCCGTACGGAGTGTTGGGGCGAAAACGGACTTTGATAAGAATGTAGACGCATCGAAACGCGTCGCGGAATTTGATTTTCTTGCCGTCTTCGGCACTCCTGCCGACGTAACTCACCGGTACTTCAAAGGGGCGAAATCCGGCGCGCAGCGCCTCGGCACTTATTTCGGTGTCCAGTCCAAAGCCATTTTCCTCGAGGTCGAAACTGCGTAGTAGTGGAGTAGGCAGAAGTTTGAGGCAGGTGTGGAGATCCGAAATTGCCGATCCGAAGAGCAAGTTCGCCATCGTGGTCATTGCCTTATTCCCGACAGAATGCCAAAGACTAGGGTGCACGGTGCCAAAGCCCGACATTCGGCTGCCGTAGACAACTTCAGCCCGACCCGAAATTAGCGGGTTCACAAGACGAGGAATGTCTCCCACGTCGTATTCGTGGTCGGCATCAAAAATCAAGACATGAGAGCCGGTGGCGGCGGCGATGCCGGCACGAACGGCCGCACCCTTGCCGAGATTCGTTTCGTGGTGTATTGGGACGAGCCGAGGGTCATCGATTGATTCGAGATGTTCTCGCGTCGCGTCAGTCGATCCATCGTTGACGACGAGAATCTCAAGCTTCTTGCCGGGGACGTCCAGGCACAAGAGTTCGTCCAGTACTCGTAGTATCGTTCCGCCCTCGTTATACGCCGGCACAATGATCGTAAGCCCGAAGGGCTTCAATTGAGGGGTGGTGTCGTGGGTCACCATAGTTCTGAAATCCCGGGTGAAATGTTCAAAGTCATCGTTTCAATCCTCCGATTTCTCACCCGTTCCCTCGCATTGTCTCATGAGGGCTTAAGTTTGTCAATTAGTTGTGATTCCATTGTGTTAATTGTGTGAAATTGGTGACTCTTTTACTTGACCAGTGCCACGCTGAGGCGGTAGTCATGGAGGCTATGGAAACAGTGTATGAGCGAGCGGGTCAGTTGTGAGAGCGCTTTCTGAGAAGTCCTTAAGCGATCACAAACGGAAAATTTATAAGCCTTGTACGCTTTGGTGTCGCGTGTCGGTCCTCTGAGGTTCCCCTGAGATAGTGG
>PLEI01000103.1 GCA_003136415.1 Acidimicrobiaceae bacterium
GTCACCTACGCCGTCACGAGTGCCGGTACGGCGGGTTGTGGAATCACCAGCGGCAGATTGAACGCGGCTCGCGCGGGTACCTGCACGGTCACGGTGACCAAGGCTGCGGATACCACGTACCTGGTCGCTCATTCTGCGGCAACGACAGTGACGTTCGCGCCTGCGGCTCTTAAGACGCAGGCGGCCCTCAAACTCACCAGTACGAGTGGCAAGGTTGGCACCATGCTTGCTCTGACCTCGAGTGGCGGCTCGGGTACCGGAGCCGTCACCTACGGCGTCACTAGTGTCGGAACGGCAGGCTGTTGGATTACCGGTAGCAAGCTGAACATGAAAAGGGCTGGTACCTGCTCGGTCACGGTGACCAAGGCTGCGGACACCACGTACTTAGCTGCTAGTTCTGCGGCCACCACCGTGACGGTCGCACCGGCAGCTCTTAAGATTCAGGTGGCCCTCACGCTCACGAGTAGGAGTGGCAAGGCTGGCACCGCGCTCACGCTCACCTCGAGTGGCGGCTCAGGCACCGGTGCCGTCACCTACGGCGTCACTAGTGTCGGAACGGCAGCCTGTTGGATTACCGGTAGCAAGCTGAACGCGACAAGGGCTGGTACGTGCACCGTCACGGCCACCAAGGCTGCGGACACCACGTACCAGGTCGCTCGTTCTCCGGCTACCACCGTGACGTTCAAAGTCAACGTTGTCCCGGTGAAGTTGACGGCTAGCAGGGTAAACGGAGTCGTCTGGGTTGGTCGGACCTCAATTGTCGCGATCTTCGGCACCGGCTTCTACAACAAGCCCACCATCAAGAGTAACGAAGTGGGAACCAGCGCAGTCGTCATCCATGACTATGGTCGTGAACTCGTGGTGCGGGTCAGGTTGCTCGCCGGATCGGCTCGGGGTTGGCGCGTCTTCACCATCATCCTGGCCAATGGTCATTCCTGCAAGGTGAAGTACTTGGTCAAGTAGCGACGGTTCGTGAAAACAAGCAGTGCCCAGGGATCTCGTGAAGAGGCACTGGGCACTGCGTATAAAAACCTCACTCAACCCTCACTTTTGCGACGCATCGAGGACTCGAGGTCCAGATCAACCCCTTCGTCCTCTACTACAACGAAGTGCGTGCCCGCCAAGCGTGCCGGTGTGTCCTCCCGTGTAAGCCTGGCGCAGCCTCGACAAGGCCACGCCGCGGCCGAGTGGACAGGCGATCCTCGCCCACACCAAAGTCCGCCGTGCCGTCGTCGTCCGCGGAGGGACCATCACGTTGCGCTACCGCTCAAAGTTGCACCACATCGGCCTCGGACGATCGCACTGCGGCGAGCGAGTGTGGATTCTTATGGCGGACTTGGATATTCGCGTCAAGGACGACGCGGGCACGATGATCGGACATCTGACACTCAATCCCTCGATTGATAACCAAGGACAAGGGCAAAATGTAGATTCAGGGTTCAACCGGCCCAGAAATCCTGTCACATCACAGTGGTGGGCGAGGCGGGACTGGTAGTCCCCCGACTGGTTCTGCCACCACCTCGTCGACCTTCGGACAAACTCGTACGCTGTTGGAAATCAAGTTGGTCATGGCACGAAGGCACTCCTCAAGTGTCACAACTTCAAAAGGAAATGAAGAATCCGCTCGACACCTTGTCAGTGCGCGCGCACTGCGGTGCGCCGCTTACTCCGTGGCGGAGGTTATTGACCACCCCGGTGACGACGAAGCGCATCCACCAAGTAGTCATTGACTTGATTGTCCGTGTCCCTTCGCACGCATCATCGTCAACACTGGCGCTGCCGAACAACGTAACGGGAAGACCAAGGTGTCAGCCATCGTGACAGCACTCGTCACGAGTCGCAGTTCATCGCTGCGGTTTTCACTTAAGGTCAATTCCCATCTACTGCTAGTGGAAGCACACGTCGGTGATGCCGTCCCCACACGACCGGTTGTCGCTACAACAATTCCCGTCGCTGCAATTACGCGGGTTTTGCGAACTTGAAAATACCTGACGCTTGCCACCGTTAGCCTTCCCACGTCCGTTGAAGTCGCGGCATAAGAACGCCCCCAGTCGAGGTCAATTTGTTGACGCGACAGTGGAAGGGAACCTGATTATCGACGCGCAGGTCTCCATGATGGATTCCCCCAAATGAATCATGGGAAAGTCGCTGTGACGAACGGTTCATTTGGTCAGGTTGGCGGAGGTGTTCACGTAGTGGAGTTCGAAGACCGTTTAGTCACACGCTGATTCCTGGTCGTGAAGCGAGTGACCAGTGCACAATTGAGAGCGTACCCCCTGATCGAAGGGGTGAACTCGCCACGGGACACTGTCAGGATCGGGGCTCGATGCGTCGCGTTTGGGTCATTTTGCCTGCGACTAAAATTTCCGTAGTGCCGCGTCCACCAAATACTCCCGTGGCGACAGAAACGATCGCCAGCGAAACGTTACCGGGCCCGCTCGACGGTCGATACCAGTTCGAAGGGGTTATCGGCCATGGTGGGATGGGCACCGTGTATCGCGCGCGCGATCTGCGACTTAACCGGTTGGTCGCGGTCAAGATTCTCCGCGCTGTCGATGGCGCCGACGAGAGGCGCTTCGAAGCCGAAATTCAAATTCTGGCCCGCCTCGTGCACCCCAGCCTCGTGCGCATCCTCGATGCGGGCGAACTCGACGCGCGCCCGTATCTCGTGATGGATCTGATCGAAGGACCAAATCTTGCGCAACGCCTTGCTGGTGGGCCGCTCTCTCTCGATGAGACGGCGAAGATTGGTGCCAGCATCGCGGCGGCCCTGGCCTACGTTCACGACGCCGGAATCGTACACCGCGATGTGAAGCCAGCGAACGTGCTCATCGATCACGAGGGCGGCGCACATCTTGCGGATTTTGGGATCGCTCGCCTCGCAGACAGCACCGGTCTCACAGTGACCGGTCTGACTCTCGGGACTCCCGCATATTTGGCACCTGAGCAGATCGAGGGAACGCAGGTGGGACCGAGTGCCGACGTCTATACGCTCGGTTTGGTGTTGTTGGAGTGTCTGAGCGGTCGTCGCGCGTTTGAGGGGACGCCTTCAGAGATAGCGGGAGCGCGCCTTCACCGCGATCCCGAGATTCCAGCGGGCCTCAGTGAGGACTGGCGGAGCACTCTTTCGGCCATGACCACGCGATCGCCAATCGAGCGCTTGAGCACGGCCGCAGCAGCAAGCCAACTCGGTCTGCTCGCTCGAGGTGGTGTCTTTGTCCAGACTCCCATGCCGATGCCGTGCCTGCTCGATGAAGGAGCCTTCACGGCGCCTTTTGTCGGCGACACGCGAGTAGTTGAGCAAGAGGCGACGCAATTCCAGTCGAAGTTGGCGGCGGTCGTGACCCGTAGGTGGTGGAGACGTGCGACGCGACGTGGCGTAATGGCGGCCGTCCTAGCATTCTCAATTGCGGGACTCGTGGCTGGTCTTGTCCTCGGAGGTGTCTTTTCCGGTTCGCGACCACCAGCGAATGGTGCGAATGGTCCGAGCACAAGTGTGCCGGGGTCGACCATCGCCACCACTTCGACAACCGTTGCGACGGCGGCCGCCTCGCTTCATCCGGTGGCGACGTCCGCGGTGGCGCTTGACACCGCGATTACGAGCGGCGTAGCCAATGGCACGATCGCGACTCAGGCGAGTCAACAACTCACCAGTCAGCTGAATCCGCTACTCACCCCGAACCCGACTGCCTCATCCTCACAGCAGGTCCAGCAGTTCGACCAGCTCGTGCAAGCGTTCAACCAAGCGGTTCAAAATGGTCAGATTGTCGGAGCCTCGACGATTGACTCGCTGACGACCTCCATCAATAGTCTGGCTGCCGCGCTGGGAACGAGCGCGCCGGACTTGGCGCAAGGTACCTCGACCGGTGTTTCGGGCGTGGCGGGCAACGGAAACGGCAACGGTCACGGTAAAGGTCACGGCAAAGGTGACTGAATCGACCGAGGGATAGTCGCGCGAACGGTGGAGTCCTAGCGTCGGGTGTTGTGGTGCGAGCGGTCCGAGAAGGTATGCAAAGAACCACTTAGTGGTGGGCGAGGCGGGACTTGAACCCGCACATCCTTTCGAATACAGGCACCTGAAGCCTGCGCGTCTGCCATTTCGCCACTCGCCCTAGAGGTGACAACCTTAGTCCATTCCTCTAGGGAACTGTCAGGGGGCCTCGGGCCCGGTTCCCCTGCCGGTACAGTAAAAGGTGTCATGGTCCTGAAGAAAGTTGAAAACGGTCTGGAGCGCATCTTCGAGCGCACCTTGTCGCGCCCGTTCAAGAATGCTCTGCAGCCCATCGAGATCGGAACGCGCATCGTGCGCGAGATTGACCTGACCCGTCGCTTGTCAAGTCAGGGACCGTTGTCGCCCAATGTCGTGCGCGTCTGGCTGAGCCCCGTCGACGCCCAGCGCTTCGACGGATTCCAGAAAGCACTGGTCGCCGAACTCGAAGAGACGGTCCGCCAGCACGCCCTCAACGAGGGATACAGCTTCGTCGGACCCGTCGACGTCGAAGTGTTCATCGACGACGACGTGAAGACCGGCAACATCGCCGTCGAAACCGATTACGTCGGGGGAACGAGCGATCCGCGGCTGATCGCCAGCGACGGACGCACTTTCACGGTAGGCGAAACGCCCCTGATCATTGGGCGTAGCCCCCAGGCGGGCGTGGTGATCAATGACTCCAATGTCTCGCGCCAGCACGCGGAGATTTGGCGCACCGCCGAGGGCGTGGCGATTCGCGACCTGCGCTCCACCAACGGCACTTTCGTCAATGGGCACCGTATTGACGCGGTGTCGCTGTCGCCGCGCGACGATATCTCGGTCGGCACTCTGCATTTTCGAATTGAGCTGGCGTAGCCGTGTTGGCCACGTCGACGAACTACGCCGCGGTGGTTCGTCCACTACAAGTACTGGTGATGGTCATCGCCGTCTTGTTCTTCGCGAGGGTGTTGCGCGTCGCCGTCGTCGAATCGCGTCCCGCCGAGGGCACCAAGAAGGATCGTCGCCGTCGGGCCAATCTGGCGCTCCAGTTCATCGAGCCGACCGAGTGGGCCAAGGAGCGCGTCGCCGTCGATCCGGCATTCGTGATTGGCCGCAGCGAGGAATGTGATCTGGCGATTGCCGATACCTACTTGTCATCACGTCACGCGCGTTTCGCCAATGACGAGGGCGATTTGACGGTCGAAGATCTCGGCTCCACCAACGGGACCTACGTCAATGAAGCCATCGTGAAGGGTCGCGTGCACCTGGAGAAGGGCGACATCGTGCAAGTCGGCGGTGTCTTGTTCGAGGTGGTTCGTTGACGCGTTGGCG
>PLEI01000107.1:0-153 GCA_003136415.1 Acidimicrobiaceae bacterium
CCACGCTACGCCATGATCGGTCCCGCTACGTGATGTAGCGGCGCCGCCGCCGAGTGCGATCACGGCGACTGCCAGCCACGGCCAGAGACGGGCCCGGACTCCGCGCTCGCGGGCGACCCGCCTGTACTGCCCCCAGGCCAGTGCTGTGACAGC
>PLEI01000107.1:202-25211 GCA_003136415.1 Acidimicrobiaceae bacterium
GGATCCATTCGAACTCCTTGACAAATCTGACTCTGTGGGGCAGAGTTAACCTGAAGCAACTCTGCCCCACAGAGTATCTAATGGAAGGGATTCACGCAATGACAGCAATGATCGCTCTACCCATGGCACTTCTCCTTGGACTCCTATTCGGCCGGGGCTGGCGACAACTGCTCGCCGTTGGCGTGGTGTGGTACTGCGCCCTCGCCCTTCAGACGGCGTACATCGCGCACGTCGGGCGGAACGCATTTGGTGGCAAAAGCGGCCTCGACACCGTCCACTGGTGGGTCTACTGGACGCTCCAACCAATCCTGCTGGCTGCCGCCGCCGGACTGCTCTGGGGCGGCTCGAAGGCGCGTGAAGCTATCCGCCGCCGCGTCGCTCGGCGCTCCGACGTCGCGTAGCTGTCGGGGCTTTGTCGGCGACACGTGAAAGCTGACCCCGTGTCGTGTTGACGCCCGAATTTTGACCCCGTGGGGTGCAAGTACTCGATCGTCACGCTGCTGCGAGCTCGTATTCGTGGAGTAGCCCCCCGAGTCAGCCCCGGAGGCGGATGGGTTGGACGGTCGCGGTCGATGGCGGCTCAGCGGCGCTCTGTCGGGCCTCCGACGTGAGCCCTCACGTCGAGAGCTTCGACTCGACGATCGAAGGTGTCGACGCACCGAACGGTTGCCCCAGTCCCCTCGCGGTCCCGGTGCCGCCGGCGCGCGCTCCGCGTACGGTCGGCGTCCCCAAGACCCCCGAGTGAGTTCTAACGACGATTGCTACGGATGAATTCTTTACTTCTGCGTCAACGAGTTGGTCTCTCGAGACGAAGCTCGATTTTGAGTCCATCGGATCCAGAGATTTGAACAACGCTGGAAACTCCGCTTCCGAGGCTATGTAGCCAATCGTGTAGCCAGGGAAGCAGATTCGCAAGGACGTCGGCGGACGTCGGCGGACTTGCACAATCCTCTGACCAGGCCACACGGACAGCAACGGACGCCCCCGTATGTTCTGACTCGAATCTCAAGGTGCTGGGATCGAGACCCAGGCGCCCCACTAAATCTCTGGTCACGAGCTCCAAATAATTATTCGGCTACTTCACATGTAGCCAATTGTGTAACCAAACCAGTGGTCACGTCTGCAATCGAGCGAACGTCGTCCTCGAAGAGTACCTTCCTCATGGCCTCAGCAGCTTTAGCCCGAGAACTGGGCATGGGGTGCCCGTAGACGTCCTTAGTGACTCGAATCGAAGCGTGACCAAGTTGCGCTTGCCACCTGAAACCGCCTTCACTTGAGAATTGTCTTGTCATCCATCTGGTTGCTCCGCCTCTTCCGGGTTCCTAAATTTCTTCGAACCAACTGTATGTCTCGATGCCCTTCTTAAAACAGCTGGGACTTAACGAGAACTGGCTCCAACTGCACGGAAAAACCATTCGTGTGGAATACTTTGGACGTGGCACCAGACAAGAGATCAACCTACACCGTTGGCTACTTCGTCGGTAGCCTTTCGGTCAACTCAATTAACCGCACACTTTCCAAGGCGTTGCTACGCCTCGCGCCGTCGAACCTGGAGTTCACCGAGATTCGAATTGACAACCTTCCTCTGTATAACCGTGACCATGATGACGACTATCCAGTAGAAGCAAGAGTTCTCAAAGATTCCATTGCGGGGGTTGACGCGGTGTTGTTTGTGACGCCCGAATACAACCGGGCTATTCCCGGTGGACTGAAGAACGCTATCGACTGGGCAAGCCGTCCGTGGGGGAAGAACTCGTTCGCTCACAAGCCTTCGGCAGTGATCGGTACGTCACCTGGGAAGATTGGCACGGCCGTTGCCCAACAGAACCTACGAAGTGTCCTAAGTTTCCTCGACTCACCACAAATGAACTCTCCCGAGGCGTACATCCAGTTCTCTCCGGGTCTATTCGGTGATGATGGCGATATCTCCGACGAGACTACCGAACAGTTTTTGCGCGACTTTATGGACGCATTCGAGGTCTTCATAGTCCGCGTCCACTCAGTGATTCCCCAGCGGTCTTAGGTGCAACGACTTGTTTCGCGTTGTCAGCGAGCTATTTAATGCTCGGAACGACTTTCACTACATAGTCTGATCCGTTCATTGATTCATCGTTGCAAAGGAACTCCGTCGAATCGCACATGCAACGTTACGACCAACCGTATTCATGTTTTTCTGAGGTTGTTCAATCTGCGAGAGAAATCAGCCGGGCATCGGGCTCGCAGCCGTCAATATGGGGACCACAATCATTCCCGACCAAGGATTTAGTTCCCATGCCGATGCGCTTGTTACGCAGGAAAAGTCTTTGTAGCCCTCCGCTCGCCAGTTACGCCTTAAATCCGATTGAGGCATGGCTGCCATCGCAAAAAGGCTTATTACTCGATGCGCCGCAGCGACAAAGCCTCGCTCGATTGCGAATCTCGTACTTATCGCCGTCAGCGCTCACGACGATGGCGCCTCCGCGTACCCATAGCGGACCAGAAATGCACAATTTGGGACCCTCGACGAGACCTATCGAGGGGTTAAATCGCGGCTCGATCGCGACGTTGGTTTCATTGTTCCATGCACCGGTCGCCCGGAGGGACAGCGTCCCGCTTCGACTCGTGTGAGCTCGGTCGGACGGTCACCCTGAATCGCGACGGGTCTGTTGGACAAAAGATCGTCTGGGAAATTGTCTACTCGTCCCACAGTCGCATCTGAAACAAATCGCTGTGTCGACGCTCCTCGAAATTGAATAGTGACTTGACCTTGAAACGAGCCCGGGTCTAGCCAATTGTCTAGCCACGAAGTCAAACGTGAGAGGACTTCAGTGGACGTTGGTGGACATTCCACTTCGTCCGGCCAGCAAATCTGGACGCTGAGAGACGTCCATGGACATTCTGGAAACGCTCTCAAGGTGCCGGGATCGAGAACCGGGCGGCCCACCAGAAGAACTGGCTGTTCATGCCCTGTATCCCAACGGTTGCAACAATTCCGATTTGGAGCGAAAATTGTACTGAATGGAAGAATCTTCGTCAACGCAAAACCCGGCGCGATTCACGCGACTGAGCGTGAAGTATCTTCGGCGGTGAGAAAAACAGATTCGATGCCCATTTCCGCTCACTGGTGAATGATCGGGGCTAGGTGGTCCGCGATCAGCGCACCGGTGTTCCTGCGGTTCACTGGTACGGCGCTAGCGGAACAAAACGAGATACCCAGTTACAAGTCCCACGCAGGTGAACCAGGTGAAGACCCCCAACCCTCGTCGAACCCAGACTCTCGTCCAGTCGTCGCCTTCGCGTCCGAATTCCTCGGCAACGCCCATCGCGACCCCGGGAATCAACAAGATGATGAACGTTGACGCCACTCGCGCGGCCGTCGGACCTTCGCCGAGGATCCGAAAGCTCAGGAAGGAACCGACGAGCATCATGAACAAGAAATTGGTCTGGCCGCGCGGTAGCCATCGGTGTAACCACGTGTAGTTAGGCAAGTCGTCCTCGAACAATTTGAAGACGCCCGGGATCGCCAACAAGATGGCGGCACCGACTGTACGGATGGTGATCCCGAAGAAGGGGTCCATCACGAGGAGATACATCGCGAATTTGAAGACGAGGGAGGCCACGGCGTGGCGCCGAGTTGGGGAAACCAGTTTGGCGGGCTGCACTTGCTTGGAACGCTCGGGGTACAGGTGCACCACGAGGTCTTCACCAAGGAGACGCACCATCACTCCGATGACGACGAGCCAACGGATGGTGCTGAGTTGTTCGGGCGAGAAGATCACCAGACCCGACAGCGCGTTGAGGGCTTTGGCCATCGAGGACGTCGCGAAGGCCACGAAGATCGGCATCATCACGTAGTCAAAGGCTCTCTCCCATCGCTCACTCATCTTCGATAAGAGGTAGCGGCGCAGGGGACGAATCGCGTGGGCGAGTAGTGGCACGGTCGCCACGAGTACCCCCACGCCGAGCACGGTACGCACGTCGGCCCAGCTTTGGACTGATCCACCGGCTACTGACAACACCGTCATCACGATCCAGGCCACGGCGCCCGCGAGTGCGTCAAGTATCCCGACGCACAAGATCAGGCCCAACACCGTGAAAGTGGGGATGAAGGGGGCACCAAAGTGTGAGAAGAAGGTCACGACTCCCAAGGCGAATCCCAGCACGACCGTGAGGAGGGACCACCCGCCCAGGGCGGCGCGAAGCCACGATCCGTCGACGAGGACGCGGGGCAGGAGCGCGGAATACTTACCCACTCGCAACGGCCACTCGCGCATCGCCGCATCGAGTCGCTGGGTCCAGGGATGGCGCCACGTGGACGACGAGTCGCCCCATGCCTCGTGTTCGGCCTTGACGTATTTCAACTTCTTGGTGACGGCGCTTGCCACTTTTCCTTGCTTGCGCCGCGCCTCTGCGGGCCTCGCCCCTACCGTCCCCGCCAAGAGACGTGAGTCACGACCCAGACCACCGACGCCGACTAACGCGACGAGCGACACCCCACCAACGATCAGACCTTCGGTCGTACGGGGGTGACTCGACACGTCGTAGATCGGAAGGGAGAATCGAAGGGCCCGCAGGAGACGCGGGTCGTGAGGCCCCTCGTAGTCACTCACGACCGCGGGCTGGACGATCTTGGTGAAGATATCGCGAGGTGATTCGATGAAGGCGCCGATCACGTCGACGGGCAACCCGTGGTAGACGGCTTGCGCGGTGATGACGTGTTCACCGGGTGTTAAGTCCACTGGCAGCGTAGTCGCGCCGGAGAAGTCACCGCGTGAATCCGTCATGCCCGTGAGGAGGGTCTGCGGACTCGAATGTACCTGCACGATCACTTCGGTGTTCGGGTCCGCCTGGACCGCTTGCACTACGACCTGTGTCGTGCCCACGGTGATACCCGGTTCGGCGATGATGTGCGCGACTAATTGATCGCCTTCGCTCGACGTAAACAGACTGTCATTGGAACCCAGGGCCGGTGGACTACCCGTACCGAGATCGGGCGTCGGGATCGTCGTCGGGATCGTCGTCACCGGCGTGGTCGTGGTGGTGGTGCTCGTAGTCGAGGTCGTTGATGTGGTCGCCACCGGCAGCACCGTCGCTGGTACCGTCGTCCCAGCCACGGGTTGGGTCGATGTGGTGGGTGGCACCGTCGTGGTCGTGGTCGTCGTCGGCACGATGGTCGTAACTGGCGGCGGTGGTGGTGGTGGTGGAGGAGGTGGTGGCGGCGGCGGTGGTGGTGGTGCGATACTCACCACGAGGGTGCTCATGGTCGTGGCCGTGAAATAGGTGGTGGGATCGTTTGGGATGAACTGGGCGCTGATCGACGTTATGCCGACGCCAGTAATCATGAGTTGGTCCCCCACGACCTGGGCGACCGCAGGATTCTCCACGACGTAGACGAAGGCTCCCGGCACCGGTGTGACACCGTCGAGGGCGACCGCGGCCAGCGTTATGTTGGGGTCGCCCAGGTTGGCGCTCAGGTTGGTGAACCCGCTGATCGTCGGCACCGTGAGGGTATTTCCCACGACCTGCATGATGTAGTTCGTGTTCGCCGGCAACGTGGCCGGTGTCCAAGTCGCACCGCCGTCAGAGGACACCAATGACACGTAGCTGGGCGCGGGTGAGACGTCAGTGGCGGGGACCGAATTGTTGAAATTCCAGCCCATCGTGCCGCCGTTGTCGCCGTTGACGACGACGAAATACTGCGAATTCGGGAAGAGCGTGATCGGTGACGCGACGGGATACGTCGTCGGGCCCTGGGCGCTGGGCGCAACCGCGACGTTGCTCGCCAGCGTGGCCATGAGTCCGAAGGGTTGCCCGGCATTCGAACCGTACAACTGCAGTGAATAACTGCTGGACGCCGCTCCGTTACTCCAGTCGAAGGCGACGGAGGTGAGATTGACCGGCGTCGCGCCGGTGGAGAATGATTGTCCGACTTCCACGCCAGCGGCATTGGACGTGTCTTCGAGGACGCCGGTATTGTCAAAAAGCGTCGTACTCGCCGCGCCCGCGATGCGAGGGGCGAAACTAAGGATCGCGACCACCGCCACGATGAGGGTGCAGACGCGTGCCAGTGACTTGCGCGCGTTGGACACGTTGGGACAATAATCGCCACGACAATGTTCTTCTCGGATTTGGGACGAACTTGTGAATGCAATTCATTGACGTGTGCGCCCGCGGACATCCTGTAGTCGCTGCAATACACCGCGCGCTCGCGCTAGGAATCGAGCAGCTAGAAGAGTTTGAGGACCGTGTTCCAGTTTCGTGTCGTGCAGTTCTTGATAGCGATGAGACGCGGCGCCGCGACCAATCGACCGATGCCGTCGGGGACGTGCAAGTAGATATCGCGTCCGATGACCGTGAACTCCTCGGGTAACCAGCGTTGCGTGTCGACTAATCCGTACACGACAGTCGGCGCGGCGTCGAGGAATGAGACGTGCAATTACGTTAGTTCGACCCCCCGGATAGGGATTCGCCATCACGCCGGACCGCATTTCACTGACCGAGCTCGCACCCTCGGACCGGAAAGCGATTCAAAAGCCTTGGTCCTTTCACTCGATCAACAGGAATTGTTCAAAGCCCGCGACCCGACTGGGCCGAGGTTGAGGATCGGCAAGATGTCGGAATCGGGCCAATCAACGGCGACTCCACCCGACTTAACAGGCCTCATTTTGGGCCTCGCATTTTTCCGCAAAACCGCGAAGCGAGAACGTAACGGAATGGTGTCGTCTCCCTGGTAAACCGGAAATTGTTCGACCAGATCGCCCGGAGGCAACCGCATAGAACATCCTCTCACCCGACAAGTTCGGCGTTAAGGCCCTTGACCACTCCCTTTCTGGCGCAAGTATGGTTGCTCCGCAACTGAGGCAGCAGACCAGTTTTCTTGGGGGACGGACAAGATATACACATTCACCCCCGGCAAACTGTGTGGGTGATGGAGTAAGACAAATAGGTCACACCCCGAGGCGATACTGAAGCTATGTCCGAGGGCACTCTCACCAAGATCCACCAGGGGTTCTCCTTCCTCCTCGACCCCACGTCCACCCAGCGACAACTGCTGTCCAGTCACACAGGAGCAGCCCGGTTCTGTCACAACTACCTGCTCGGTCTGGTCATGGAGAACTGGAAGCAGAATCGCGACAAGAAGGAAGCTGGTGAGGTGGTCGACCAACAGGACTACGTGGATACTCGTCACCTGGACTTCCAGAGGCTCTGGTACGAGCGCCGGACGGAGATTGCACCGTGGTTCAGTGAGAACGCGTCGTCCACCTACAACTACGCCCAAGTCCATTTGGCCCAGGCCTTCGCCAACTTCCATGCCGGACGTGCCAAGGTGCCCCAGTTCAAGTCCAAGGGGAAGTGCGAGTCATTCACCGTGACGGGCGCAGCTGCCCGCCTGGTGGATTCTCACCACGTACGCCTCAGTCGCATCGGTGACCTGAAGACCTACGAGTCGATGCGCAAACTGCACCGGCATCTGGAGCGTGGGGCCGCGCGGGTAGTGTCGGCCACCGTCTCTGAACGCCGCGGTAAGTTCTACCTCTCCTTCACCGTGGAGATGAGCCGGATGATCCCGGCACCGCGGCCACCCGAACGGGTGATCGGCATCGACCTGGGCATCTCGACCCTCTACACGGGTGCTACTCCTGATGGTGAGCAAGTACTGCACGTGGCGAATCCGCGCAACTATCAACGCCACCAGGCCACGCTGGCGAGGTCCCAGCGCACAGCTGCGCGCCGCCAGGGTCCTAGGAAGGGAGTGGCTCCGTCGAATCGGTGGAAGAAGGCCAATGCCCGCACCCACAAAGTCCACGCCGAGATCGCGAACGCTCGAAAGAACCTCATCTGTGAGACCACCACGACGCTCGCCAAGAACTTCGACCGTATCATCATCGAAGACCTCAACGTCAAGGGCATGTTGAAGAACCACTCCTTGGCCAAGCACATCTCGGACGCTGCCTGGGGTGAGTTCGTGCGCCAACTCGAATACAAGGCCACCTGGTACGGCGCCGCCGTGGTCAAGGCCCATCGATTCTTCCCGTCATCAAAAACCTGCAGCTCGTGTGGGACAGTGAAAGCCAAACTGCCCCTGGAGATCAGGATGTATCACTGCGAGACCTGTGGTCTCACGCTCGACCGCGACCTCAACGCGGCCATCAACCTGGCTGGGTGGGCCAGTAACCCCACCTCCGCGGGGACACGCTCCGTGGCTGGATGTCGAGGGGAGGTAAGACCACAGAGACAGAAGATTGTCCACCGGGCTCAGCCCGAAGAAGCGTCAACCGAAACACTGACTCTCGTCAGGGCGTAGGTGAAACCACGGCTCAGAGCTTGTAGGTGATTGTGAGGCTATTTGCCTTACTCCATCACCCACACAGTTTGCCGTGGGGGTACACATTTACTAGGATTTTTACCTCAAATTGCAAACACCATCGACGCTCTCGACAGCTGAGTATGACCAGTTATACTGGAACCATGAACAAGACCAGCGAATTCATGAAGATAACGATTTCCGTGAGGCGTGACGTTGTTGCTCGCGCTAATCGACGTGCAAAGGAACTCGGGACGAATCGGTCCGCTTGGTTCAATCAGGTGGCGGAACGCGATCTCGACGCCACTAACAGCTCAGTTGACGTGATTGCGCGTATCAACGCAGTAGTTGCCGCGAACGAGAATGACACAATCGACTTTGCACGCGCGGCAGCCAATCGGCTGCTTGCCGACGGTGATGATACCGAGTGGTAATTCAGCGAGGCGATGTTTACTGGGTTGATCTTGGTGAACCTCAAGGCTCGCGTCCGGCGCTGCGTCGACCGGTGTTGATCGTCTCAGATGATCTCTATAACTCAAGCAATATCGCCACCGTCATTGCAGTCGTACTAACAGGGAACCTGGCGCTCGCCGATATGCCAGGCAATGTTTACGTTCCTGACGGCGACGCTGGTCTTCCTAGACCGTCGGTAGTCAACGTCACTTCTCTTTTGACGCTCGGCAAAGACGAACTCGGAAAGAAGGCCGGTCGAGTTCGCGCGCCCACCCTTCGTCAAGTGGACGACGGTTTGAAAGAAGTCCTAGGACTCTGGATCCGAATAGGAATCAACACTTGACGTACTGAATCGCGACGGGTCTGATGGTCACAAGATCGTCTGGGAAAATGTCTACTTGTCCGCCAGTCGCAGTTCAGACCCCTCACCATCGGCCCCTCGATATGGAATAGTGACTCGACCTTGAAACGAGCCCTGGTTTAGCCAACTGTCTAGCCACGACTTAAAACGTGAGAGGGCTTCAGCGGATGTTGGGGGACATTCCACATCGTTCGGCCAGCAAATCTGGACACTGAGCGACGTCCCTGGACAATCTGGCAACACTCTCAAGGTGCCGGGATCGAGACCCGGGCGGCCCACCAAAAGAACTGGCTCTTCGTGCTCCTAAAACCCAACGGTCGCGACGGTGGTGATCTGAATAGAAAATTCAGCGGAATGGAAGAAACTTCGTCAGTGCAAAACCTGACGCGATTTGTGCACCCCTACGAGGAGTGTCGGGTTCGGAGACTAGCGAATAAGAAATCTCACCCTTTGCACTTTTTTCAAGGGGCCAACCTAACCAAATCTTTTAGCAACGCCGTCGGTTACGTGCGATTACGCCCGAACGTCAGCGAAGTCAAACGCCGATATGCCATGCGCTTGCGAACGCGTGCAAACGTCATCGAACTGGAAGTGACCGCATGTTTGTCAATGAGTCCGGAAGTGACGATTGGGTCATCATTGCGTGACGTTCCGGATCGGGCACGTGCCGTGGTTACTCTTGAGACCAGATGAAGGTGAAGCAATCCCAGCAGGGGCAAGTCACAGCCCTCGAACTGATCGAGGCCGCGACGCTGACCCCCCACGAAGTGCTGTCACGCCTCACCAGTCGCTCGGAGGGACTCAGCGGACCTGAAGTCGATCAACGTGTCCGCGAATTCGGAGCGAACGTGCTCGCGGTTCACCGTGTGAGGGCGAGCGTCGTTCTGTGGCGCCAGCTCAAGAATCCGATCCTGATCCTCCTTCTCGGCGCTGCATTGGTTTCCGGGTTCACCGGCGGAGGGACCAACGCGATCATCATCGCCGTGATCGTCCTACTGAGCGTCGGACTCGGGTTCGTCAACGAGTTTCGAGCGGCCGTTGCGATGTCAACGCTCCGGTCCAAGATCAGTCAAAACGCCACCGTGCATCGTGACGGCACCGTCACGCAAATCCCGGTCACCGAGCTAGTGCCGGGCGATATCATCACGCTCAATTTGGGCACGCTGGTACCCGCCGACGTGCGATTGCTGAGCGTCGACGAGCTCGAGTGCGACGAAGCTGTCCTAACCGGTGAGTCCATGCCAGTCCCAAAATCCGAGATCGCCGTCACCGAGCCCGACGCATCAAGCCTCTCGGACTGCGCGTACATGGGAACGATCGTCCACCAGGGATCGGCCCTCGCCGTCGTCGTCCAGACGGGCACCCGCACCGCCTTCGGACGGATCGCCACTGGAGTGACTGACTACCAGGGCCAGAGCGCCTTCGAGGTCGGCTTGACGAAATTCTCGCGCTTCCTCTTCCTCGTTGCCGCCCTGCTGACGATTTTCATCTTCGCCGTGAACATCATCCTGTCGCGGCCGCTAATCGAGGCCCTCCTCTTCTCACTCGCCATCGCCGTAGGCATCGCACCCGAGATGATGCCCGCCATCGTAACGGTGAGCCTTTCTTCGGGATCGCGCGCATTGGCCGCGAAAAAGGTCCTGGTGAAGCGGTTGGTGGCGATCGAGGACCTGGGTAACATCGAACTGCTGTTCACGGACAAGACGGGCACACTGACTGAGGGCGTGATCACTTTCGAGCGGGCCTTGGACGTCCACGGAGCGGACGCCGAGCGGCCGTTGCTCTTGGGCCTGCTGTGCAACGAGTCCACGATGTCCGAACACGGCCCCGTTGGCGGCAACTCGCTCGACCAAGCCCTCTGGGTCGCGGCCGCTGCTCGTGGGGACGACGACTTAGATCACGAGAGCGCAGCTTTTGAACGAATCGCCGCACTCCCATTTGATCACGAGCGTCAGATGGGCTCGGTGCTGATACGCGGCTCCGATGGAGTCCTGACGCTCGTGATCAAAGGAGCGCCCGAGGTGGTGCTTGAGCGTTGCGTCAACGTCGCCGACTCCATTCGCACAGTCCTCGACGCACTTTTCGCCGACGGCGAGCGAGTGATCGCGGTGGCGAGTCGAGATCGTGGCGCGGTTATGACGGTGGGAACGGACGACGAGGTCGGGCTCACACTTGAGGGTTTCCTCACCTTCGCCGACAAGCCCAAGAGCGACGCGGGCGCGTCGCTCGCAAAACTCCAACAGCTCGGTGTCGAGGTGAAGATCATCACGGGCGACAACGGTCAGGTGGCGGCCAAAGTGTGTCGTGATATCGGCCTCGCCTGCGCGGGCGTAGTGAGTGGCACCGACCTGGAGGCGATGAGCGACGACCAACTCGAGGAGGCGATCCCCACGACCACCGTCTTTGCTCGCATCGGCCCGGACCAGAAGTCGCGAATCATCGAGGTAGCGAGGCGCACCGGGCGCGACGTCGCCTTCCTCGGCGACGGTGTCAACGACGCCGTCGCCCTGCATCACGCCGACGTTGGAATCTCGGTGGACTCGGGAGCCGACGTTGCCAAGGACGCCGCCGACGTCGTACTGCTGGACAAGGACCTCGGTGTTCTGGCTGTAGGCGTGATGGAGGGCCGGCGGATCTTCGCGAACACGATGAAGTTTGTCTTGATGGCCACGTCGTCGAACTTCGGGAACATGTTCAGTGCCGCCGGGGCCTCGGCATTCCTCTCCTTCCTTCCGATGCTGCCCTCCCAAATTCTGCTCAACAATCTGCTGTACAACATGGGACAGCTGGCGATCCCCACCGACCGAGTCGACGTGGAGGCTCTCGCGCGACCCGCCGCCTGGGACCTGCGCTACATCCGCCGCTTCATGTCGGTCTTCGGCCCGATTAGTTCGATCTTCGACTTCGTCACCTTCTACGTAATGCTCTCGCTGCTACACGCGGGCCACGTGGAGTTTCGCACTGGATGGTTCGTCGAGTCCATCGCTACCCAGACCTTGGTGGTGTACGTCATCCGAACCCGGCGGGTACCATTCTTCAAGAGCCGTCCGAGCATGGTCATGATCCTCGTGCCGACCGGTGCGGCGCTCGTGGGCGCGCTGCTCCCCTATACAGGGTTGGCCCACCTCTTCGGTTTCTCGGTGTTGCCGACGAAGTTTTTCCTCCTCCTGTTCGGCATGGTCGTCGTGTACCTCGTGCTGGTCGAAGTTGCCAAACTCTGGTTCTTCCAATCGCAATCGCCGCGCCTCGCGGTCACCGCCACTACTCACTCCCAGCGTCTCAACCGCCGAATCATGAAGCGTGCGTCCCGATTCGTCCGCCACGAGGGCCCGTCGCTGCGCTGAGTCCGCACCTCCACGCGGCTCGCACGACACGGCCCGCACTCCGCTACTAGATCGGCCCGACCGTTCGTAGGATCAGCGAATAATAGGCCATTCGGGCAGTGGGGTGAAGGAGCAGGCGGCCGGCCTCTACGCCCGGCTACTCAGCGAGAATGGCTTCGTCACCATTGCCTTCGACGCCGCCTTCCAGGGCGAGAGTGAGGGTCTGCCGCGCGGTCTCGACGACCCCGCGCATCGAATTGAGGACATTAAAGCTGCCGTATCATTTCTCACGACTCGGCCCGAGATCGACGGCGAGAGCATCGCCGTGCTCGGGATCTGCGCCTCGGGCGGCTACGCCCTCACGGCCGGAGCTTCCGATCACCGGGTCAAGGCCATCGCCACCGTGAGCGGTGTCGACATCGCGCGTCATTTCCGGGTTGGCGCTGACGGTGGGCAGGATCCGGCCGTCTTAAAGAAAATCTGGGCTTGGCTAGGAGACCACACTGACTGGTTTCTTAAATCCTCCTGAAATGATCCAGCGCATCTAAGAGTTCGCTTCGCTCAACAGTTCAACCCCAGGGACGAGAGCGGTACTATCCGAATATTCGGTCCCGTGGAACCAAGGATGAAAGTACCAATGACCGTTGTGCCATCGCTCGGATAGAGGGGAATCGAGACGCTCTGATTCTGGTGCTCTTTCTGCCACTCGAGAGCCTGAGCGGGTGATGTCGGGATTGGGCCGGACGCACAGTTCACATCGCTCGCCTTAATGTAGCCAGAGGTTTGACCTTGATCGGCGGCGATGAGATTTGGGGTGCCTTGCTGGTTCATCACGCCATATGTCTCGCCTTTCGCGTTGACACCCCACGAGGTCGTAACCCGGTTCACGTATATCGCTCGTAGGGTCCACGACGCGTTCGCACCGGTGGTGATGGTCACGCTGTCAACGCCGGGACCCAGCGGCACGACTTCACTGGCCGGTCCGTCGGAAGGTGGCGTTGTGCTGAGGTCAGCGGCGCTACAACTCATGTTGGACCCGTTCGGAAAGTTGAATGTTCCGACGCTGAGGCACGTCAATGACAGCGAGAGGTCGGTTGCCGTGGCGGGCTCTGGGCCAAGGTCAATCGTGCCGGTGCCGGTGCGCGTCGCGGTCACCATATTGCCGAGTTGAGTGTCAATGGGCGAGCCCGGTGTGGAAAAGACTCCCGTGAAGAGAGCGACACCCCCCAGACACGAGGGTCAATCCGACCAGCATTCCCCCACCTAGGCGCCACCGCCAACGACGGTGCGCGCGAGGGGCGTTCTGGACGGTAGCGACCAGCATTTGGCGCACCGCTGCGGTGAAGACCGGATTCATCTCGGTATTGCTCATCGACTTTCCTCCCTCGTTACGTCTTGCTCATCTTCGATGTGAAGTGCATCGGCCATCCGTGATCGCGCACGGTGAAGGCGGGTGCGGACCGCGCCATTGGAGATGCCAAGTGCGAGCGCTGCCTCAGCTGGTGAGTAGTGCTCGAGCAGGGTGAGTGTGATCAGGGCAGCGTCAGAGGGCGACAGACTGCCCAATGCCTCGCGTACTTGTGAGGCCAGGCGCGCCTCCTCTATCCGTTCCACGGCGGCATCTTCGGCGCTCCTGCCAACTTCGGAGCGGGGCAAGGTCGCTATGAGCGTTCGATTGCGGCGAAGCCCACGGGCTAGATTCCGCGCCAAATTCGTCACCGTGACGAGCAACTATGGCAGCGTTGAACCGTCGACCACCCGGACGGACTTCCGTCGGCGCCAGAGCTCTAAAAAAGCGCCGGCTGTAATGTCCTCTGCGTCGTGCACGTTTCCGGTCAATCGAAGGGCGTGTCGGTACACGCGGTCGTGATGACGATCAAAGATTGCGACGAAGGCATCCGCATCATTGCTGAGCGCCGCCGTCCAGTCCGAAGCCTCGTCTCCTGCCGATCTCACTACATGTACTGTCCGTATCAGGGTCAGCGTTACACGAATCAGGAGAAGTCACGTCGGATCCCTGTGAAGATTGGTCCTTCACAATCCATCTGTTCCCGACTCAAATTGACTGATTACCAAGAGGAGTTGCAACGGCTTGAAAAGTGTGTCGTGTTATTAATCTATGATGATAGATAAACAACAAGACAGTCTGCCCCGCGAAGATCCGAAGACTTCGTCTCCCATTACCTTCCGCCTCGACGCGAAATCGGGCGTGCCCACTTATCTCCAACTGGTCCAGCAAGTTGAGCATGCTCTGCGATTGGGTTTTTTAGAACTTGGCGACCAACTGCCCACGGTGAAGGAAGTCGTGAGTTCTTTGTCGATCAACCCGAACACTGTCATCAAGGCCTACGCCGACCTTGAGGGAAAGAAGATTGCGGTGGGTAAACCGGGTCAGGGTACCTTCATCGTGTCGGTCCCCGAGACCATTGAGATGACCCAATTGCGTAGCTTACGCAGGTCACTGAAGCGCGGCTGGCTACGCAGCGCCTTCGACGCCGGGCTTGATTCCGACGGCGTCGAAGCCCTCTTTGCGTCCACCCTTCGAGAATTCATTCTTGAGAGGGCTGAACGTCACGATTCACTGACAGTTGATACTGAGTTATTGGCATGAACGTCATCGAGGTTGCCAACCTAGGGAAGCAATACGGCAAGCGGTGGTCTCTGCGCAATGCTTCATTCTCGATTGACGCGGGTCGGGTGGCGGCAATCGTGGGACCCAACGGTGCCGGAAAGACGACTCTTCTCAAAATTGTGGTGGGGCTCATTGACCCCAGCGAAGGAAGTGCCACCGTGATGGGTGGAATCAAGGCTGGATCCGATAACGCATTGGATAAGGTCGCCTTCGTCGCTCAAGACGCGCCGCTATATCGGTACCTGAAGGTATCGGACACGATTGCGCTGGCCAAGAACCTCAACCGATCGTTCGATGTCATGGTGACAACACAGCGTCTGGGCAAACTCGGCATCGGGCTTGACCATCGAGTTGGGAAGCTCTCTGGAGGGCAGCAATCACAATTGGCCCTCGCTCTCGCCCTAGGTCGTCACCCTTCGCTCCTGATACTGGACGAGCCACTGGCCCGGCTAGATCCACTTGCTCGACGTGAGTTCATGAGCGTCGTCATGGCAGAGGTGGCGAACGAAGGTTTGTCAGTCGTTCTCTCGTCGCACGTGGTCGCTGAACTCGAACGAGTGGCGGATTATCTGGTCGTTGTCAATGCAGGACACATCCAGGTCGCCAGCGACATCGACGTACTTCTCCAAAGCCACTGTCTCGCCACCGGACCTGCTGACGAGGCGGGGGCGATCAGCCAAACATTCTCCGTGGTCGGAAGTTCGATCACGGGACGACAAGCTCGGCTCCTAGTTCAAGCCTCGGAACTTGGTCTGCTCGGGCGAAATTGGGAGTGCTCCTCGGTGACTCTGGAAGAGATCATTTTGGCCTACCTCGAGAACCCAGATGATGAGCCACTGGTCCTCGATTCTCTCGTCGAGAATGTCGCGGCGAAGGTTCAACTGTGACCACTTTGGCCCCAGACAGAGAAGACCAGCGCATCGAGAAATCTCCATCACTGTGGCGATCAATGTTGAGAGTCACGTGGATTCAACATCGGGCCTCACTGCTCATCATGATCGCAATCTTTGGACTCGTTGCGGCCTTCATGATTGCCACCGGGTTGTCGGTTCACGGGGAGTATGCGAAGTACCTGTCGAACAAATGCTCCTACTTTGGTACCTTTTCATTCAATCAAAGTGAATGCCCCAACCTCGGAACCAGCCTTCTGCACTCACTCAACAATCTCACCATCGTCGACATATTCATGCACGTCGTCCCGATATTGATTGCGATGTTCATCGGCGCACCTCTCGTGGCCCGTGAGGTTGAGTCAGGCACCTATCAATTTGCGTGGACCCAAGGCACGCCGCGATCATCCTGGCTCACTATGAAGCTGCTCTTTCTAGGGGTGATAGTGGTTGTCCTCGCAATTCCCCTTGGGTTAATCGCCTCGTGGTATGCCCAACCCGTCGACGCAATCGGATTCGCTAGTCATTGGCAGCCGGGTCAATTTGGTGTGACCGCAGTGACGCTGCCGGCCCTTTGTCTCACGGGACTACTTGCGGGTGTCCTTATTGGAGTTCTCCTGAAGAAAATCGTGAGTGCTATTGCCACCGCCGGTCTAGTGGTCGGAAGCCTTGTTGTTGGCATCTTTGCCTACCTGGATAACGCGATCTTCTCAATCCACACGACGGCGACAGCATGGTATCCGAGTGACGGAAATATTGGAGTGGTCAACCGTTTTGCTCCGGTAGGGATAGGCCCCAAGGGTTCGTGGGGAGGTTGGCTAGTCAACATCTGGTATGAAGGACAAAACGGCGTCCACCTCAGTACGGCGAAGGGCGTCCAGATATTGGGGCGGATCTTTGCGTCTTATCCAAAGACCCAACAAGTTGAGCCGCCGCAGTATGTTTCGACATGGTTAGCGAACCATCACTACTCGTTCTGGATTAGCTACCAACCAGCGAATCGCTATTGGATGACTCAGAGTTTCGAAGCCGCCATCGTCCTCGGAGTTGGCTTCGTATTGCTCAAAGTTACGATGAAAGTAATTAGACGGTTCGTCTGACCGTCGGCATAATTTTGGCACTTTCGCTAACGCCCGCTGAACGTCTCCCTAGCCCCAGCTGCAGTTGCTCTCGCGCGACAATCTTTTCATCAATCCCGGACTCTTGCGCACTTCTTTCGATGTCCGTTCCTCATTGAAGCGTCAGCTCTATTCACCAATCATGCACGGTGCCGTCAGCTAACCGGTTGTACGGCAGGTACGCCGCTACGTATGGATATTTACCCGCCTCATCGATATTCAATTCCACCCCTAACCCGGGTGTCTCGCCGGGATGCAGAAGTCCGTTATTCCAAGGAAATGACTGCTCGAATACTTGGTTGGTCTTGGTGCCGTGCTTCATGTATTCCTGAATACCGAAATTATGAATGGACATCCCTAGATGCATGGCGGCGGCCATTCCCACCGGTGAGACGTCCGTTGGCCCGTGCATCCCCGATTTGATCTGATACTGCGCCGCATACTCGAGGAGCTTCTTGAGGTGGGTGATGCCACCGGTGTGCGTTACCGCGCTTCGCACGTAGTCAATGAGTTGTTCGCGAATGATTTGCTGGTAATCCCAAATAGTGTTGAAGATCTCTCCGACGGCCAGCGGGGTAGTGGTGTGCTGTCGAACGAGGCGTAGCGATTCCTGGTTTTCGGCCGGCGTGCAATCCTCGAGCCAAAACAGGTCGTAGGGTTCCAACGACTTGCCAAGTTGAGCCGCCTGAATCGGCGTCATGCGGTGGTGTCCATCGTGGAGCAGAGGCAACTCCGGACCGAATTCATTACGAACGGCCTCAAAGACCGTGGGTACGTGGCGTAGGTAACGGCGAGTGTCCCAGTCTTCTTCCGCCGGCAAAGCACCACGTTGCGCCGGCTCGTGGTCGTAGCGAACTCCGGCGTTGCCCGGGGACGTCGCGTTTGAGGCGATCCCGTAGATGGACTTGAGTCCCGGAACTCCGGTCTGTACCCTGACCGCGCGATAGCCCTGCTCCTGGTGTGACCGGATGCTGTCGAAGATCTCTTCGATAGATTTTCCGGAAGCGTGGCCGTATGCCAAGAGTCCCCGTCGTGACGCTCCGCCAAGAAGTTGATACAAAGGCATTCCCGCCGACTTGGCCTTGATGTCCCACAGGGCCACGTCGACCGCCGCGATTGCGGCCATGGTGACCGGCCCTCGCCGCCAGTACGCGCTGCGATAGAGAAACTGCCAGGTGTCTTCGATGTTGCGTTCGTCGCGACCAACGAGCAACGGGACGACGTGGTCGCGAAGGTAACTCACGACCGCGAGTTCGCGACCGTTGAGTGTCGCATCGCCTAGGCCGGTCAGCCCTTCGTCGGTCGTGAGTTTGAGAGTCACAAAATTCCGGTCCGGACTCGTGACGATGACGTCCGCTGATGTGATGCTCATGTCAATCTTCTCCAGTTGTGAGGGGGGTCATGTTTGAGGGGTGTCACCGATGACGGCGTGTTCGTTCACCAGTTGTTCGACCCGGTCGACAAAGGCCCCGAGATCGACGAGGTGCGGGTCGACGAGGCGGATCAATCCGACCACGGCCGAGGGAAAGCCGTCCACTATGGATTTCACCGCGAGGATTTCGGCGTCGGGGAACGAGCCCCGGGCAAGTACCCGTCGAGCCCAAGCGGCCATTGCTTCGGCACCTGCGGGGCAGTCCCGTCCCGCGTGGAACTCCGCGGCGATGACGGGAGCAATCCGCGTGCGTAGCTTCATCACGGAATCCGACGCGATCTGCTCCAGTTGGTACTCGATTCTCGAGTTCTCGAATCGCTCGAAGAGCTGACTGCAGTACACCTTGAGATCAAGGTCATCGGGAAGATGATGTTCAGCGCTGGACCAAAATGATACGACGGCACGACGACACCGCGGATCAGCGACCGCCTGGGCGACGGTGACGTGGCCAGCCTCGAGCCCCAGGTAGGCGAGAATACTGTGTGCTCCGTTCAAGAGCCACAGTTTCCTTCGCTCGTACGGCTCGATCTCCTTGACGAACAGGGCTCCGGCGTGTTCCCATCGCGGCCGGCCCGCAGGAAAGTGACCCGAGATGACCCAACTGGCAAACGGCTCGGTCACCACCGGTGCCGCGTCGAGCCACCGAGTCTCCTCCGCCACAATGGCGATGTCGCGATCGGTAGTTCGCGGCGTAATGCGGTCAACGCTCGTGGAGGCAAACGTGACGTTCTCCTCCAGCCAGAGCGTCAACTCCGGACTGATTCGATCTGTCAACTGCGTCAACCCTTGCTCGAGCACCCATCCATTGTTGGGCAAATTGTCGCATGGAACGACTGCGATCGGACCAACATTCGCGCGCCGTCGCGCTTCGAGACCGAGCAAGATTCGCCCCGGAATAGTGCTGATCGCGAGCCAGTCGAGGCGATCTTCCGGTGTCAGCTCGTGTAACATCGCGACATCGCGAGCCAGCTCGACGTCGTCGAAGTGCGGCGCGCCATCGAGGCCTATCCGGTATCCCGATTCGGTCACCGTCGTCGTCACCACGACGACTTCTGGCCGAGAGAATACGTTAACGATCGCGCCGGTATCAGAACCCTCGTACACTTCGACAAGGTTGGTCATGACCTCGAACCGGTCGCCGGAAGCGGAGCGCTCGATCAGCGTGTAGAGGCCCTCTTGTCGCAGTAGCGTTTCGGCGATTCCGCTCCCTCGACCCGTGAAGGCACATATTCCCCATTCGCCGCCGTCACCCGCATGCGCGGTGAACCACGCTTGGTGCGCACGATGAAACGAGCCCAATCCGAAATGGGCAATGCGGGCGGGCGGGCTCGGGTGCGGCGCACCAAAGGCCTTTCGCGTGAGGACGCGCGCCGCGGAGACCCTCATAGCTTGAAGGCCCGCCGGGGTGCTTCGTCGATCACCTCAACAATGATCTCACGGGCTCGCGACATCGAGATGCGGTGCTCGGCCACCATCCGAGCGAGAAAGGAGGCTTCGACGCGCCGAGCGACATTGTGCCGCGCGGGAATCGAACCAAAGGCGCGCGTGTCGTCGACGAAACCTCCGTAACGCGAGAAACCGGTCGTCTCGGTCACGGCCGCCCGGAAGCGGAGCATGGCATCCGGAGCATCGAGGAACCACCAAGGTGACCCGAGGTACACACTGGGGTACACGCCCGCCAGCGGAGCCAACTCGCGCGAAAAGGTGGTCTCGTCCAGTGTGAATAGCACCAAATGGAATCCTCGCGCCGTGCCGAAGTCAGCGAGTAGTGGGCGCAGAGAGGAGGTGAACTCGACCGCGATCGGAATGTCGTGTCCCGTGTCCGGTCCGAACCGCGCGTAGGCGTCCGGGTGGTAATTACGGAACGAACCAGGATGAATTGCCATTGCCAGCCCGTCCTCGACGCTCATCCGAGCCATTTCGTAGAGCATGTGGGCTTCGAAGGCGTCGCGGTCATCATCAGAGAAATCATCGCGACGTACGCGGTCGAACAGGCGCGCGGCCACCAACGGATCGAGCTTGAGGCTCAGCGGCGTTCGCACGCCATGGTCAGTTGCGACGGCCCCCGCGTCGATGAAGTGTTGTCGCCTATTTCGCAATGCGGTGAGGTAGCCGTCGTATCCATGTCGCCCCTCTCCGGCCACCGCGATCAGGCGATCCACGTTGCCCACAAAATCCACCGCGTTGGCGTTGACGTACGCGTCAGGACGAAAGGTGGGAATGACTCGACTTTTAAAAGAAGTGTCCACACGCAAACTCAGATGAGCGCCAAGATCGTCGAGTGGATCATCCGTTGTCGCGAGTATCTCTATCCCGAACGTTTCCATGAGCGCCCTCGGGCGAAAACTGGGCTCGGCCAGTCGCGCCGCAATCTGCTCATACAGTCGGTTCGCATTATCTCGAGTGGGGGTCTCTTCAATCCCGAACAGGCCGGACAGTTCCAACGCGAGCCAGTTGCCGGACGCGGTACCGTCAAATATGTGCCACGCGGAGCAGAACTCACGCCAGATCTCTAAAGGATCGGTCGCGACGTCACCGACGCCCAGTGATTCCATGGTTGAACCGTTCGCGTGCAGCAATCTGGTCACGTAGTGATCTGGGGATACCAAGAGATCGGCGGGATTGGCGAAGTTCGTGTTCTCGGCGATGATCGCGGCCGGTACGTGACCGTGAGGTGACACGATGGGGAGGCGTTCGACGCAATCCAATAACTCGCGTGCGAACTCTCGCGTGGCCGGGTCCGCGGGCAAGAGTCGATCGGGGCTCGGCGTACTTCGCGTGGCGTCGGTCACGACGTGTGCGGATCCAGGTCGAAAAGTAATTCGGCTGGCACTTCCCTCGCCGGGGTGATTTCTCCTTGCCCACCCGCGTCAGACAGTCTTTCCATTTTTTCTTGAAGCCTCGGCGGCGAGTCGCAACCTCGGTGTCGGACTACGCGCATTGCTGGCGCCGCCTTGGTACTTCTCCTCGTATGAACTGTCGCCAAGTCAGACCCCTCCATCGTCGACCCACCTCGTCGCCGCGAGTCGGCACAGCAATCGCGCAGAAACGAACGGCAATCTCGCGATACGTCATCGATAGTGCTCCTCTCGATTCCTCGACGCCTTTGATGGGGTGAACGTCACGAAATACTCCTACTTCTGTCAGCCAAACTGACGGTTGGCGTCACTGAATCTCGGGTGCACGCAATTTCTTCACTCTCGTCCGCACCCCGGCACCTCGGCCGTTCCAACCACCATTTTCATGCCGGCCCACCAATACACTCGTCTAGTGCGAATTGCTGTAGCAATGCTACGGGACCGCGAATGAGATGGCAAACGATTGGATCGTCGTACACCAGTCCTCGAATCACCGTCAATCAAAGGGTGGATTAACACAGTGCGCAGGGGCACCCACCGATTATCTGAATGTCACTGGGTGTGCCGAAGATTGCCCTGACGTTCTCGATGATGACGTCGTGAATCGCGACGGGTCTGTTGGTCACAAGATCGTCGGGGAAATTGTCTACTTGTCCCCCAGTCGCATCTCAAACAAATCACCGTCAACTCCTCGAAATTGAATAGTGACTTGTCCTTGAAACGAGCCTGGATCTAGCCAACTGTCTAGCCACGATTTCAAACGTGAGAGGACTTCAGTGGACGTTGGTGGACATTCCACTTCGTCCGGCCAACAGATTTTGACGCTGAGAGACGTCCCTGGACGTTCCGGAAACACTCTCAAGGTGCTGGGATCGAGACCCGGGCGGCCCACCATAAGACTTTGAACGTTTACGCTCGAGGATCCCAACGGTCGCGACAGTGAAGATCTGGAGAGAGAATAAAGCGGTTTAGAAATGTCTCCGAAATACCGAGGCCGATTCAGTCTGGCCCAAGCGATCGAGTCGGGGCGAGGCAACGTCATGGGGACCGTTGATCATGGAAAGCACTATTTCTCGTATCGCCGGGAGCGGCAAGCTCCGGATGGCGGCCGTCACCAACAAGCGTGACACAAATTGTCAAGCGTTGGCCAGCTACGTCATCAACACCATCGCGGGCGTGACGTCGGAGCAGCGACGCTATACCTACATCGATGCCTGGCGCAAGGCTCGCCTGGCGGGGTATTCAGGCAGCGAAACGGACGTCGTCGCTCATCTCGTGGTGACATCCTCTCAGCCTCAGCGATATAGACGTCGAGGTGACCCGACGCCAAGACCGCGTCGAGATTTCGGCGACGGTGGCCCCGCTGAAGCGAACCGGTGTAGGGCTCGAAACTCTGACGGCCTGCGCGGTCGCCGCGCTGAGCGTAAGAAACTCGCTGCTCGAGCAGTAAGTCTCTCGCATGGATCGACAACCTCACCCTCTTGTCCAAGAGCGGAGGAAAATCCTGCCCCTGGGGCGGATTCGTCGACTGCCATACTGGAGCGGGCGAGCCGGTCCGCACGGATCGGTGGAGAACGCAGTTTGCCGGTGATTCGTAAGTCTCGGAGATTGAAGCGGCACGTCATGGCCGCAGCCTTGCTAAGTAGGCTTTGCGCTGTGAACGGCCCGTCGGCTCGCTCACGAACTCGATGAAGAGGTTGCCATGCTTGAAGTGCTCGAAGACATCGAACGTTGGCAGCAGAGCGGGCACCTGGTCGCCCTCGCCCGCGTGGTGGGGGTGGCCGGATCCGGACCGCGAGATTCGGGCGCGGCCATGGTGGTGAACGATCAAGGGCAGGTCGCCGGTTCGGTGTCGGGCGGCTGCGTCGAGGGAGCCGTGGTCGGCGCAGCGCTCGAAGTCCTGGCCTCTGGTAGACCCCAACTTTGCACGTTCAGCTACAGTGACGATGATGCATTCTCCGTCGGTCTTACCTGCGGCGGCACCGTGCGAATCTTCATCGAGCCGGTGAACTGATCGGACGTCCCGGTCGATGATTGGCGCCCTGGCCGTCGTTCGCGACTGCATCCGAAGTGGTGAGCCCGCCGTGCTCGCCACCGTGGTGCAACTCTCGACCACGCGGGTGGCCTCGGTGCGGGCGGGTGCCGAGGTGGCACCGGCCCTTGGCGCAAAGATTGTCGTGCGACCCGGTGTCGCTGCGCTCGGCTCCCTCGGCGAACCGACTCTGGACGAGGTCGTCGTCCGTGACGCCCTCGCCGCTCTCGAAGCCGGGAAGAACCAGGTTCGCGACTACCCCTCTGACGACGACCCGCTGAGCAGTGTCACCGTGTTCTACGACGTATTCACAACGCCACCACGAATGGTGGTGATCGGGGCCACCGATTTCACCGCGGCGCTCGTGCGGGTGGCCAAGACTCTGGGATACCGGGTGAGTGTCTGTGACGCGCGCGCGGTATTCGCGACTTCGCAGCGATTCCCTGAGGCCGACGAAGTGGTCGTGGACTGGCCGGACCGCTACCTGGCGACGGTGGCCGGCGATCTGGGGCCCCAAGACGCCGTTTGCGTGCTGAGCCACGATCACAAGTTCGACGTGCTGGCGCTCGTCGCTGCCCTGACCACGCGCGCGGGCTACGTCGGAGCGATGGGTTCGCGCCGTACCCACTCCGAGCGACTCGACCTGCTGCGCCGCGAAGGCGTGGACGAGCAGCAACTGGCCCGCATCATGGGACCGATCGGCATCGACATCGGCGCTCGCTCGCCCGAGGAGACCGCCGTCGCGATTGTGGCCGAGATCATCGCGCTGCGCACTCGCAGTGTCGTCCCGTCGCTGCGCGACCGAACGGGCCCAATCCATCAGGTGCGCCCGTGAGCGCAGGGATCCTGCTCTGTGGCGGAGCGTCCACCCGCTTCAACGCGGGCGGTCCCAAACTGCTCGCTCTCTTCCGAGGCCGACCGCTGGTTGCCTGGGCGCTCGAGCATATTGGTGCAGCAGGGTTCGACGAAGTCATCGTGGTCGTGGGTGCGATCGACCTCGCCAAAGTCCTCACGGACCAGACCGTCGTCGACAACCGCGACTGGCAGTCGGGACTCTCCTCGTCACTTCGCGCTGGCGTCAACGAAGCGCAACGGCGGGGCTACGACTCGGTGGTCGTCGGACTCGGTGACCAGCCGCTCGTCCCCTCCTCGGCCTGGAGTGCCGTTCAAGCGACGCAGAGCCCCATCGCCGTGGCGAATTTCGGTGGCCGCCGCACCCCGCCGGTCCGGCTCACCCGCGAGGTCTGGCCGCTGCTGCCCACCGTGGGAGACATCGGCGCTCGCGAATTGATGCGGGCCCGCCCGGACCTCGTGCGCGACGTCACTTGCGACGGCGACTGCCTGGACATCGACACCGTCGAGGACATGGCACCGCGGACGTGAACGCCGCGTCCGCCGAACCGGACACCTCCGACTGGTCAGTGTCGATCGCCGAAAGGTGGGCACGCCGCATCCCCTCACTCGGTGCGAGCGCGTAGCGCTGAGCCTGGCGATGGCACCGGGCGCGAGCACCCCCCTGGCGGGGGCGGCGATGCCCCTCGAGGGACCGCTCGTCGGCCGCTACGGCCGTGTCGAGATCTTGCGCCGAAAACGCACCGAACCCTCGGCGTTCAACGGCAAGGACCG
>PLEI01000081.1 GCA_003136415.1 Acidimicrobiaceae bacterium
CCCTCCCAGGGAGCGGCGGAGGCGTGGGCTTCCTTGCCTTCGTAGGTCACGTCAAAGTGGTCCACCGCCAGACACATCGCCTCGAGGCGTTCGTTTGGCCAAGGATGCACCATCATCGCGGCGTGAACCTCACGAAAATAACCCGCGTTGATCAGGTCAATCTTTCCGCCACCGCCCTCTTCGCTCGGCGTGCCGAGCAGTTCCACCGTGACCCCGATCTCGTCGGCGACGGCCGCGAGTCCCATCGCCGCACCCAGTGAGGAGGCGGCGATGATGTTGTGTCCACACGCGTGCCCGACGTCGGGCAGAGCGTCGTACTCCGCGCAAAAGACGATGTGCAGTTCACCGCTACCCCGGGTCGCGCGAAACGCGGTGGGCAAGTCAGCGATGCCGCGCTCGACAATGAAGCCCGCCTTCTCGGCGGCCATCGCGACGGCCTCGGCACTCAAGAACTCCTCGTACCCGATCTCGGGATGGGCGTGCACGAAGTGGCTGAGTTCGAGGAGTTCGGGGGCGGCCGTTTCGATGGCTTGGCGGGCGGCGTCGAGACTCACTCGATTACCGCCACGATGTCACCGGCGGACACTCCGTCGCCGGCGGTGACGTTGATGGAACTCACGGTGCCGGCGCGTTCGGCGCGAACACTGTTCTCCATCTTCATCGCTTCAAGAATAACAATGGTGTCGCCAAACTCCACGCTCTGTCCGACTTCGACGCTGACCTTGACGATGGTGCCCTGCATCGGGGCACTGACCGTGCCCGAGCCGGTGCTGGCGACCGGGGAGTGGTGTTGTCGGCGGGGCTTGGCACTCGCGCTCGAACGAACGGGCGTATCATCCACCTCGGGTAGCCACACCGCCACGGCGACGCGACGGCCGTTCACTTCGGCGGTGACGTCCCGGCGCACCAGGGGCGCCTCGCCGCTCGGTGCTGTCACCGTGGGTGCGGGAATCGAGGAGAAGTCGAGAGTATTCTCGACCCAGTTGGTCGAGTGGGTTGCGTTGATGAACGCTTCGTCGGTGAGGATGATGACGTCCGCGGGCAACGTGGTTGCGACGCCCTCGATCACCGTTTCTTCAATGGCGCGCAGCAGTCGGCGACGCGCGCGTTCGCGGTCGGGCGCCCAGACGGCGAGTTTGGCGATCAAGTTGTCGTAGTACTGCGAGACGGTGTCGCCCGCGGCGTAGCCGGCGTCGAGGCGTACGCCGGGTCCCGCGGGCTGGTCGAAGCGGATCAACGTACCGGGCGAAGGGGCAAATCGTCCACCCGAGACGTCTTCGGCATTGATGCGTACTTCAATGGCGTGTCCGTGGTGCTGGATGTCATCTTGGGTCAGTTCGAGCTTTTCGCCCGCGGCGATGCGAAGTTGCCATTCGACGAGATCGAGTCCGGTGACCCACTCGGTGATGGGGTGCTCCACCTGGAGACGGGTGTTCATCTCCAAGAAGTAAAACTCGCCGTCTTGATACATGAACTCCACGGTGCCGGCGTTGACGTAGCCGCACGCCTCAGAGACCCGTACCGCCGCCTCGCCCATCGCGCGACGGACCTCGTCGGGGAAGTTGGGGGCCGGAGACTCCTCGACGAGCTTTTGATGGCGCCGCTGGGGTGAGCAATCGCGCTCCCCGAGCCAGAGCGTGTTGCCGTACGCGTCGGCGAGGATCTGCATCTCGATGTGGCGCGGCCAGGTGAGGTACCGCTCCACGTAGCACTCGCCACGACCGAAGTAATTGAGAGATTCGCGTTGGGCGCTCTCGAGGGCGGCCTCCGCCTCTTCAGCATTCTCGACGACTTTCATGCCGCGTCCACCGCCGCCGAAGGCGGCCTTGATCGCGACGGGCCAGCCGAACTCGGTGCCGAAGTCGATGACCTCCTGGTGATTGATCAATGTCTGGCTACGCCCCGGCACGCCGCTGACACCGGCTTTCTCCGCCGCGAGACGAGAAGAGATCTTGTCGCCCATCACTTCGATGGCCGAGGGGGGCGGCCCAATGAAGATCACGCCCATTTCGGTGATGGCGCGCGCGAAGTCGGTGTTTTCCGAAAAGAAGCCGTACCCCGGGTGCACGGCGTCGGCGCCGCAGGTGGCGATGATATCCAAGATAGCGGCGGTGTTCAGGTAACTTTCGGCGGCGGTCTGACCGCCGAGGGCGTACGCCTCGTCAGCGAAGCGCACATGCAAGGCGTCACGGTCGAGTTCGGAGTAGACCGCGACGGTGGCGATGCCCATCTCGCGGCAGGTGCGCATCACGCGAACGGCGATCTCGCCACGGTTGGCGATCAGTACTTTCTTTAACACGTAATCCTCCGCACGGTTGCCCTACGTTTTACCACTGGCTCTCTAAACCCTAATGTTTGAGCGTGAGCCAGGTGAAGTGGAACGTCGAACATCTCGATCACGTGGATTCGACCAATGCGTGGCTGGCGCAGCGGGCCCGCGATGGTGCGGGCGAAGGCCTCGTGGTCTACAGCGAATACCAGAGTGCCGGTCGCGGACGCTTGGATCGAGAGTGGCACGCCCCCCCGGGCTCATCGTTGCTGTGCTCGGCACTCCTGGTTCCACCGGCGTCGCTCGGCGCCCCGCAATGGATGCTGGTGGCCGCCGCCCTCTCGTTATGCGACGCGCTCGAGGAACTCACCGAGGTGCGTCCGACTCTTAAGTGGCCTAACGACGTTCTCTTCGGCGACGCGAAAGTTGCGGGATTGCTCGCCGAAGTCATCCCCACGACTACCCCCAAGATCGTGGTGGGCCTCGGCGTTAATCTCACCGACGTCGACCCCGCCTTTGAGTTCGCGACCACCGTCGTGGCCGCCACGGGAGAATCGCTCGCTGCCTCACAAGTACTGCGGGCGTATCTCGCGGCGCTGGGTCAGCGTCGAGCCGTCCTGGACACCCCCGAGGGCGCGAATACCCTCCGCAATGAATACGCCCAAGCGTTGTCGACGCTGGGGCGCCGGGTGCGCGTTGAACTCACCGAGGGCCCCATGTGGGGTCGGGCGGTGGGTGTGGACGAGCAAGGCGCATTGAAAGTCGACACGGGCAGTGAGGTACGTGCCTTTACCGCGGGTGACGTGGTGCACGTACGACGAGAGGATGAAGGATGACCCGTCCCGTACGAGTGCTCGTGACCGGCGCCGGTGGTCAAGTCGGCGTCGACCTGGTGGATATTTTGAGCGGCGCCTCGCCACTGGGCGCGAGCGCCACGTTCTCGCCCGACGGTCGTGCCATCGAGCAAGACGAGTTTGAAGTCCTGGCTCTCACGCACCGCGATCTCGACATTACTGATCGTGATCGCGTGGGTGCGGCGTTGCACGCCACGCGACCCGACGTCGTGATTCACCTGGCCGCCTACACCGCGGTCGACCGCGCCGAGACCGACGCCGAGACCTGCTTCGCGGTTAACGCGGCGGGCACCGGCAATCTTTCTGACGCCGCCCACGACACGGGCGCGCACCTCATCGCGGTCTCGACCGACTACGTCTTTGACGGGATGAAGGGGGCCAGTTACGTCGAAGAGGACGTCACCAACCCCTTGAGCGTCTACGGCGCGTCCAAGCGCGACGGCGAACTGCTCTGTCGTTCCGAGGACACGATCGTGCGCACGTCGTGGGTCATGGGCGTGCGGGGCAAGAACGTGGTGCACATCATCGCGGATCGAGCGGCCTCGGGCGAGAGCGTGCGCTTCGTCAATGACCAGACCGGCACCGTCACCGTCGCGAGTGACCTCGCCCGTTCACTCGTCACCGTGGCGCGCACGCGTCCGGGCGGCGTATGGCACGTCGCCAACACCGGCACCACCACCTGGTACGATATCGCCGCCTTCGTTGGTCGCACTCTGGGACGCGGGGATAACTTCGCCACGGCAATCGCCACCAGCGACCTCTCGCCCGCACCATTGGCGCACCGACCCGAGCGCAGCGACCTCGACACGACGAAGTGGCGCACCCACTTCGGCGCGATGCCCGAGTGGACCGACGGCGTCGAGCGTCTGGTGAGAGATCGACTGCTGCGAGCTACTTCGTGAGCGACATTTCGGGCCGCGTCGCCGCAGTCGTGGTGGATTTTCACGCCGAAAGTGCTCTGGCGGGGTGCGTGGACTCGCTGCGCCTCAATGGCGTGGAGAACATCGTGGTGGTGGAAAACGGCGCGCCGGGTTCGACGCTCTCGGCGTTGACCGGTCCGGGAGTGACGGTGGTCGAGCCGGGCCTCAACCTCGGGTACGGCCGCGGAGTCAATCGCGGCGTCGCCACCGTGAGGAATCACGAGTTCGTGTTGATCTCCAATCCCGACGTTGTCGTGCACCTCGGGGCGGTCGAGGCCCTCGTGGCCGCCCTCGACGCGCTGCCGCGCGTCGCGGTCGCGGGACCACAAATTCGCCGGCCCGACGGGTCGGTGTATCCGTCGCACCGCGTCTTTCCGAATTTCTGGCTGGCGGGACTGCACGCGCTTCTCGCACCGTTCTGGGCGTCCAACCCCGCGACGCGCCGGTACCGGTCGCGACACGACGACGGCACCGTGGACTGGGTGTCGGGGGCGTGTTTCATGATGCGCCGCGACGCCTTCGAGGAAGTCGGCGGTTTCGACGAACGTTATTTCATGTTCGCCGAGGACATGACGTTATGTTGGGACGTGCGCCAACGTGGCTGGGGCGTCGCGGCGGTGGACGAGGCGGTCGTGACCCACGTGGAAGGTCTCTCTCGTCAGCGCGCCACGCGTTCGATGGTCTGGGCTCATCACCGCAGCGCGCTGCGATTCGAGTGGCACACCGCCCGTGGGCTTCGCCGGGTCCTGGTGCCACTGGCCGCCCTGGTGCTCGCGGTTCGCCTGGTGGTCGTGGCGATACTTCACCCCCGGGGCTGAAGACCTCCAACGTCTAGACTGGTGGTGGGCTGCGAGTGGTTCTGTGGTTGAAAGTCGATGCCAGCCGCGGGCGAAACGACCCACGTAAGGCGTTGAGAGACGCTGAGCATGGCGCGGTTTAGATATAAGTCCTGTTCTCGCCGTACCAAAGTGGTGCGTCCGGGTTCGGGCGAGTGTGGGGTCAAAGACCAGGTCAGCACTCGCAGCCCGAAAGTCCTTTCTCCCTGACCGGTAGTGTTGTTGGGTCATGAGTGTGTTCCAGAAGATCCTCAAGGCCGGTGAAGGTAAGCGCGCGAAACAGCTCGCCGAACTCGTCGGTCCCATCAACGAACTCTCGGGAGAGATGGCGGGTCTCACCGACGCCGAACTTCGAGCCAAGACCGAGGTCTTCAAGGAGCGACTCGCCGAGGGTGAGACCCTCGACGACCTCTTGATCGAAGCTTTCGCCGTCGTGCGAGAGGCCGCCACCCGCGTGCTGGGCCAGCGCCATTACGACGTCCAGTTGATGGGTGGCATGGCCCTGCACTTCGGGTGGATCGCCGAGATGAAGACCGGTGAAGGAAAGACCCTCGTGTCGACCCTGCCGGTCTACTTGAATGCCCTGGCCGGCAACGGTGTGCACGTGGTGACCGTCAACGATTACCTGGCTACCCGTGACGCGAACTGGATGGGCGAGCTGCACCGTTGGCTCGGCATCACGGTGGGACGCGTGGGACCGGACCTGGCGGAGTTCGACCAGAAGCAAGAGGCCTACGCCTGCGACGTCACCTACGGCACCAATACCGAATTCGGCTTTGACTACCTGCGCGACAACATGGCGCGCCGTCGCGAGCACATGGTGCAGCGTGGCCACCCCTTCGCCATTGTCGACGAGGTCGACTCCATCTTGATTGACGAAGCGCGTACGCCGCTCATCATTTCGGGACCCGCCGCCGACGTCACCAAGCTCTACTACCAATTCGCCTCGATTGCGCGCACGTTGATTCGTGACGATGACTACGAGGTCGATGAGGAGAAGAAGACGGTCATCCCGACCGAAGACGGTATCGAGAAGGTGGAGCGCCTGCTGGGCGTGAACAACCTCTACGACGCCGTCGCCACCAACTACGTGCACCAGTTGGGTCAGGCGCTGCGCGCCAAGGAGCTCTACCACCGCGACAAGGAGTACTACGTCGACCAGGGCGCGGTCAAGATCATCGACGAGTTCACCGGTCGCGCCCTCGAGGGGCGACGCTGGTCCGACGGCTTGCATCAAGCGGTCGAGGCCAAGGAGCGGGTGCGCATCCAAGAGGAGAACCACACCTGGGCCACGGTGACCCTGCAGAACTACTTCCGCCTCTACGAGAAGCTCGCGGGCATGACCGGTACCGCCGAAACCGAAGCGGGCGAGTTCGGCAACACCTACAAACTGTCGGTCGTACCAATTCCCACGCACCGCCCCAATTCGCGCAAGGACCTGCCCGACCTCATCTACAAGACCGAGGCCGGCAAGATCGTCTCGATCATCGAGGAAGTCCGCGAGCGCAACACGTTGGGCCAGCCCATCTTGCTCGGTACCGCATCGGTCGAGAAGTCCGAGCTCATCTCGCGCGAACTCTCCAAGGCCGGTATTGCCCACGAGGTGTTGAACGCCAAGCACCACTTCCGTGAAGCTGAAATCGTCGCCCAGGCGGGCCGCAAGTTCGCGGTCACCGTCGCGACCAACATGGCCGGTCGTGGCGTTGACGTCATCTTGGGCGGAAGCCCCGAGGGCCTCGCCGCACGCGAGGTGCAGGGAGAAGGCGTCAAGCCCGACGAAGAGAAGTACCCCGAACTCCTCGCCCTTGCCGAGGCCAAGTTTCAGGCAATGTGCGCGGCCGAAGGCGACGAAGTGCGCGCGCTGGGCGGACTGTACGTGTTGGGCTCTGAGCGACACGACTCGCGACGCATCGACAACCAGTTGCGTGGACGTTCGGGTCGTCAGGGCGACCCCGGCGAAAGCCGATTCTTCTTGTCCCTCGAGGACGATCTCCTGCGACTCTTCGCCACGGGCGCCGTCTCGTGGGTCATGGGACGCACGATGCCCGACGACGTGCCGATTGAGGCCAAGATGGTCTCCAAGGCCATCGAGCGCGCCCAGAACACCGTCGAGGGTCGCAACGCCGAGATCCGCAAGGACGTCCTCAAGTACGACGAGGTCATGAACGAGCAGCGCAAGGTGATTTACGGTCGCCGCCAGCAGGTCATCGACGGCGAGGACATGCACGACATGACCATCGCTCTGATCGAAGACGTGTTGAGTGAGGCCGTTGAGGATCAGCTCGACAGTGAGTTCTACGAGGAATGGGACCTGCGCGCTCTGCTCAACGGGCTGATGAGCTTCTATCCCGTGACGTTGAACGAAGAGACGCTGACGGGCTACGGCGAGCGCGACGACGTCGTGGCCCTCGTGATCGAGGACGCCCTCAAGGTCTACGAGGCCAAGTGCGAAGCGTTCCCTTCGGGACTCGAGACCGCCAAGGAGATCGAGCGCGATGTCATGCTCCAGGTGGTCGACCAGAAATGGCGTGAGCACCTCTCGGACATGGACTACTTGCGCGACGGCATCTACCTGCGCCAGGTCGCTCAGCAGGATCCGTTGACGGCGTGGCAGAAGGAGGGCTACGAACTATTCGAGGAACTCCTGCGGTCGATCAACAAGGACTACGTGCGCTTCATCACCCACGTCGAGGCCCAAGCCGTCGTCGACGAGGCCACGACGTCCGACACCGCCGACGCGGGACTCGAGAACGCGACCACCAACGTCGACGTGGTCGCTCCCGGAGAGACCGAGTTGCCGGTCCACGTGGAGTCCGCCAATTCGTCGGGAGCCAAGCCGGCTCCCAAGGAGGGCGACAAGATTGGTCGCAACGATCCGTGCTGGTGTGGGTCGGGGCGAAAGTTCAAGCAGTGCCATGGCCGACCCTAAGGCCGAAAACGCGTTGCGCGACGCCCTGTCGGCCCTCGAAGAACTCGAGGAGCGATGGGGCGCGGCACGCGAGTACCTCAAGATTGACGAACGGCGCGTTCGCCACACCGAGCTGACCGAGGCGGCGGCGGACCCGGACCTGTGGTCCAATCAGGACCACGCCCGCGACGTCACCACTGAACTGGGACGCCTCAGTGCGGACCTCGAGAGTTTCGACGCCCTGCGCGCGAGCCTCGATGACACGGCGGTGTTGGTCGAATTCTCGCGCGACGCGCTGGCCAGTGGCGAAGCTGACTGGTCGCTGCTCAATGAATTATCGGAGACGGTCGCCAGCATCGGTGCTCAGATTGCGGGTCTCGAGACGCAGAGTTTATTCAGCGGTCAATACGACGAGAACGACGCCATCGTTGAATTGCACGCCGGGGCTGGGGGCACCGACGCGCAGGACTGGACCGAGATGTTGCTGCGTATGTACATGCGCTGGGCCGAGCGCCGCGGTTTCTCCGTCGAGGTCGATGAGGCGACCGAGGGACAAGAGGCCGGATTGCTCTCAGCCACGTTCATCGTGAAGGGGCGCTTCGCCTACGGCTGGGTCGGCGCCGAGCGCGGCGTGCACCGCCTCGTGCGCATCAGTCCCTTCGACTCCCAGGCGCGGCGCCAGACCAGTTTCGCGTCACTCGAAGTGACGCCGCTGCTCGAGGACGACAGCGAAATCGAGATTGACGAGAAGGACCTACGTATCGACACCTACCGTTCCTCGGGCGCGGGTGGTCAGCACATCAACAAGACGGACTCGGCGGTGCGCATCACGCACCTGCCGACCAACATCGTGGTGAGCTGTCAGAACGAGCGATCCCAACACCAGAATCGCGATCGCGCGATGCAAATTCTCGCCGCCAAGCTGGCCGAACGGGCACGGGCGGAGCGCCAAGCCGAACTCGACTCCTTGAGCGGCAACCGCGGCGACAACGCCTGGGGCTCGCAGATTCGCAGTTACGTCCAGGCGCCGTACCAGCTGGTGAAGGATCACCGTACAGATTTTGAAACGGGCAACGTCGACGCGGTGCTCGACGGCGACCTCGATGGTTTCATGGAAGCCGAACTTCGTCGTCAACGATCGCGCGCGTAAGAAATTTGCAACGCCAATGAATCAAGGGCGCTCGGGCGTGATTGCCCGCTGACCCCAAAGTAGAATGTTGTATAGCTAAGCGCGGCGGTACCGGTCGCGCGTGATTGAATTGAGGAGGTGTTTGCGTGATTCGTTTTGAGAATGTCTCCAAGACCTACAAAAACGGAACTCCCGCCCTCACCAACATCTCGCTGGACATCGAAAAAGGCGAATTCGTCTTCTTGGTGGGAGCGTCGGGCTCGGGAAAGACGACTTTCCTGCGCCTGTTGTTGCGTGAAGAGTTGGCCGACCATGGTCGGATTCTCGAGGCCGGTCGCGACATCGGCAATCTGCCGAGGTGGCGCGTGCCGTATCTGCGTCGCAATATCGGCTGCGTGTTCCAGGACTACCGATTACTGCCCAACAAGACTGTTTTCGAGAACGTGGCCTTCGCCCTCGAGGTGATTGGCCGTCCTCGCTCGACCGTGGAAAACCAGGTCCCGCAGATTCTCGAACTGGTGGGACTGGGTGCCAAGTCCAAGAACCTACCCGGCGAACTATCCGGTGGAGAGCAACAGCGCGTCGCCGTGGCGCGCGCCTTCGTGAATCGTCCGTTGATCCTGCTGGCGGACGAACCCACGGGCAACCTCGATCCGGTGAACTCAGAGTCGATCATGGCCCTGCTCGAACGAATTAACCGCACGGGCACCACGGTGGTCATGGCCACCCACGACAAGGCACTCGTTGACCGTATGCGCCGTCGCGTCGTTGAACTTGATCGCGGGGAGATGATTCGCGACCAGGTCCGCGGTGTCTACGGTGTCGAGGAAGGTTTGGCAATCTGATGCGCGTCTACTTCAGTTACGCCTTCAAGGAGACCTTCTCAAACCTTTGGCGAAACCGCATGATGACCGTCGCCGCCGTTTTGACGGTGGCCGTGTCGCTCTCCCTGGTGGGCGGTTCCCTCTTGCTCAAGCAGAGCGCGGCGCAGGCCACGGCGAGTTGGGAACAAAGCACGCCAGTACGAGTGTGGATGCAACCCACGGCGACGCCGGGTGAGATTTCAGCGGTGAGGTCCCAATTGGCGCAGTTGCCGATCGTGAAGAGCTGTGTTTTCACGACGAAACAACAGGATTTCAAAGAGGCTCGTTTGGTGATTTCGGTGAGCGACTTGCAGTTTCTGACCGTCGCGGACATGCCGACGTCATTTCGTTGCACGCCGACGGTGCCCTTGGATGCGCTCACCGTCGAAACGACGTTCCAGCACCAGCCGGGCGTCTACAGAGTGACCGCGCCGGATCAACAGATTCGAGCGATGGCTCACACGATTCGAATTCTCCAAGTGGTCTTCCTCGCTCTCGCGGCCGTACTCTTGTTGTCTGCGTCAGTCCTCATTCTCAATACGATCCGAATGGCGATCTTCACTCGGCGACGCGAAGTGTCCGTGATGAAGCTGGTGGGTGCCACCAACTGGTTTATTCGCGTGCCGTACATCACCGAAGGCTTCGTCCAGGGATTGCTGGGATCGGGTGTCGCGATGTTGGCCGTGTGGGCGTTTCACACGTGGTATCCCTTGCACAATGAATTTGCGCTCGATACCGCAAAGGTCTGGGGCACCAACGTGGTGGTTCTGGTAGCGGGTGTCGGAATCGGCTCGGTCGGATCGGCCATCGCGATCCGGCGCTTCCTCGACGTTTAGCCGTTTTTCGCGGCGAAGTCGATCGCGAGGGAGTTCACGCAGTAGCGCAGACCAGTGGGAGTCGGACCATCGGGAAAGACGTGGCCCAGGTGGCCGCCGCACTGGGAGCAGAGAATCTCGACCCGGCGTTGGAGGAGTGAGCGGTCTTCTCGCTCGATGATGCTGCCGGGCTCGCAGGCGTCGAAGCTCGGCCATCCGCATCCCGAGTCGAACTTCTGTTCACTGGTGAAGAGGTGCTGGCCGCACCCGCCGCAGGTGAAGACTCCCGCGTCGTCCACGTGAAGCAGCGATCCCGTGAAGGGACGCTCGGTGGCGGCGTGGCGCAGCACGTCGAAGCGCTCGGGGGAAAGTTCGGCTTTCCACTCTTCTTCGGTCTTGGAGACGTCGTGAGTCATGAACCAATCGTAGGAGTCACGCGCACCGTCGTGCCGTCGTCCGAGTCGCGTCGTTACGTTTTATCGGTCTTACCTGCGCGAACTCCGACGCGAATCCTGTCTCGAGTCGGGATTTTACCAGCGGAGCCCGGTGCATTGTTCGACGGTACTCCGAGCAGGTTGGCGACGGCGACGCCCGCGTGAAAGCTCTCCCACGGCGAATGTCATCGGTGGAGTCGAGATGCGACCAGGGTGGCGAGTCGGAGTGGAGAGCTAGCTGAAGCGAGGGCGCGGCGATTCGGGCACGTGTCGCGGAAACTCGGCTTCGTCGCGCAGGAGACGATCAATGGCGCCGGCGATGCCCTCGGGGTCGAGACCGATTTCGGCGAGCAGCGCCTCGGGCTGGTGGTGTTCGAGGTAGGCGCGCGGCACACCGAGGATGCGCGTGGTCGGAAAGGGTCGGCCGAGTTCTTGGGCGCGAGAGCGCACGGCGGAGACCATCAATGTTCCGGCCCCGCCGTGGCGAGTGCCGTCTTCGACGGTGATGACCCGCTCGTGGAGGACGGCGTCATTGATCATCTCGGGGTCCGGCGGCAGGACGCGCACGTCGTACAAGGTGACGAGCCCGGCGTCGGCCACCAGTTGCAACGCGTCGAAGGCACTGGCCGCCATCTTGCCCAGCGCCAGCACGCAGATCGAGCCGTCGCCCTGGTGCACGCGGCGTGCGTGCAAGCCCTCGCCGTGGCGACCGTCGAAGGGGCGAGGCGGGGTCTTGGGAAAGCGCACCGCGCTCGGACTGCTCAAACTGAGCGCGGTCTGTAGCATGACCGGCACCTCGAGGGCGCTCGAGGGCGCGAAGATCGTCATGTTGGGAATCGCGAGGCAGAGAGCAATGTCCAACACGCCGTGGTGCGAGGGGCCGTCGTCACCCGTGATGCCGGCGCGGTCAAAGATGAAGATCACTGGCAAGTCCAACAATCCGACGTCGAGATTGGCCTGATCGAAGGCGCGCGCGAAGAACGTCGAGTAGAACGCGACGACCGGTTTGAGTCCGCCCATCGCCATGCCCGCGGCCGCGGTGACGGCGTGCTGTTCGGCGATCCCCACGTCGAAGAAGCGTCGCGGAAAAGCCTCTTGAAAGGGCAACAGGCCGGTGGGTCCGGCCATGGCCGCAGTGATAGCTACGATGCGCTCGTCGCGACGGGCCTCGTTCATCAGGGCTTCGGAAAAGATTTGGGTGTAGGACAGCGAGGGCACGTCCTCGTCGTTGAGCCGCGGTGGGAGTTTGTAGTCGTGCATCTTGAGCATGTCCGAGGTCGCCGGCTCGTAGCCGCGGCCCTTCTCGGTCAAGACGTGCACCACGATGGGGCCGTCCCACCGGGCCGCGCTGCGTAGTGTCGCCTCGATCGACTCGATGTTGTGGCCGTCGATGGGACCGATGTAGCGCACGCCCAGCGTCTCAAAGAACGTGTGAGGCGTCACCATCTCGCGCACCACGGAGGTGAAACCGTCAATGCCCCGATAGGCCGCTTTGCCCAAGCGCGGCAGGCGCGGCACCAGGCGTCGCACGCGCTGGCGCAACGTGAGGTACGTCCGGTTGAGTCGCAGCGACGTCAGTGACGTCGAGAGCCGCGAGATGGTCGGCGCGTAACTACGCCCGTTGTCGTTCAGTACGATGACGACGCGCTGGCCGCTCACCCCGAGATTGTTGAGGGCCTCGTAGGCCATGCCGCCGGTGAGTGAGCCGTCGCCGACCATCGCCACGACGTGGCGTTTGCCGCCGTGGCCGATCAACTCGTGCTTGGACTCCAAAGCCACCGAGAGTCCGTGGGCGTAGGAGAGGGCGGTCGAGGCGTGCGAGGACTCAATCCAGTCGTGCTGGCTCTCGGTGCGATTCGGGTACCCCGACAGTCCGCCGCGCTTTCGCAAAGTCTTGAATCCGTAGCGGCGACCGGTGAGGAGCTTGTGCACGTACGCCTGGTGGCCGGTATCGAACAGCAAGATGTCCTTGGGGGACTCGAAGACGCGATGCAGGGCGAGGGTGAGCTCGACGACGCCGAGGTTGGAGCCCAAGTGCCCGCCGGTGCTCTTGACGGTGCCGATAATGAATTCGCGGATTTCAGAACTGAGTTGGTCGAGCTCATCAAAGGAAAGAGCTTGTAGGTCGGCGGGAGATTCAATCGACGGCAAAATCACATCGCCAGCCTAGTTCTGAGAGCTCGGGACCCGAGAGGCCAGATCAGGACCTTCGCCCCGCGTCGCGGGCAAAGTTGCCGTAAGATCTTCACCGACCGAATCGTGTGGTCGAAGGGCGTGCCTCTTATACTGCGATTTATGGCCGTATTCTTCTGGGTTGTCATCATCGTCATCAGTGGTTTGGCCGAACTACACACTAACGCGCTCGCCGCGCTCTTCGTCGGTGTCGGTGCCGGGGTTGCTTTCGTCGTCGCCCTGGGCGGGGCCTCGTTTCCGATCCAGGCTCTGGTGTGGCTGGTGGTGACCGCCGTCACCATGGCGTTCGTGCGCCCGTTGGCCCTCAAGAAACTGCGTGCGCCCGCCGGCGATCTCTCCAATCCCATCCATACGACGCTCACCGGTCAATTCGGCGTGGTCGAAGACGAGGTCGGTGACGAAATCCACCCCGGTCGCATCAAGATTCGTGGTGAATCCTGGCGCGCCGTCACTGAGGCGGGTAACAACATCACCGTTGCCACGCCCGTCGTCGTCACCAAGGCTTACGGCACCACCCTCTGGGTGGAGCCGCGAGAGGCCTCGCGCGCCGAGTAATTCCTAGGACGCCGGTGACGCCGGGGTCATCCCCGGCACGTCGGCCATCACGCTGCGCAGCGCCTGGGCCGCACCGAGCAACGCGGAACTCTCGGCGGGAATGATGAGCTTGGTGTTCTCCGAGGCGGCGAACTTCGACAACGTGTCGAGCTGCAGGATGGCGACCAGTGTGGGGTCGGGGGCCTGGGCTTTGATGGCCGCATAGACCAGCGCAACGGCTTGAGCCCGCCCTTCGGCCTCGAGGATCGTCGCTTGGCGAAGACCTTCGGCGCGCAGGATTGCCGACTGCTGGGCACCCTCGGCTTCCTTGATGGCGGCCTGGCGCTGGCCATCGGCGACGTTCACGGCGGACATCTGGGTGCCTTCGGACTCGAGGATGTGCGCCCGCTTTTCCTGGTCGGCCTGTTTCTGCAGGGCCATGGCCTGAAGGATCTGCTCGGGCGGAGTTATTTCGAGTACTTCGACGCGATTGATGCGCACGCCCCACTTATCGGTTGCTTCTTCCATTTGGGTCTGTAGCAGCGTTCCGATGCGCTCGCGCTGGGAGAAGGCCTCGTCCAACGTGATTGAACCGAAGACCGCACGCACCGAGGTTCGCGCCAGGTTGTCGGTACTGACCAGGTAGTCGGAGTTGGTGAAGAGGGCGAGGCGCACGTCAACCACTTGGGAGAAGATGGTGGCGTTCACGATAACGGCCACGTTGTCGCGGGTGATGACCTGCTGGCGGTCGCCGGTGCGCGGGGTCTCGCGCACGTCGACGATCCTCATGACCTCGATGAAGGGAACGATGAAGGTGAGTCCCGGGTTGCGAATGGCCTTGAATTCCCCAAAGCGCGTCACCACCCCGACGAAGCCCTGTTGGACGATTCGTACCGCTTTGACCAGGAAGACAATCGCTCCCAGCACCACCAGGATGGCGATGCTCAAAATGACCAGTTTCATTGCTCAATCCTTCTCTCTTATTCACCGCGCGCGAGTGACGCGTAGAGGTGGCGTAAGGCGGAGTGTACTGGGGATGAGCGCCGGTAGTCTGAAGAACATGTCTGACACCCTGGTGCAACGCGAGGTCGTTCAACGAGTGCTGAATGAATCAATGGTCCGCGGCGCCGATTTCGCAGAGGTTTTCGTCGAGGATCGCATGAGCGCTTCGGCCTCGCTCGACCAGCGCCGCATTCAAGAGCTCAGCTCCGCGCGCAGTCGTGGCGCGGGCGTGCGCGTCGTGGTGGGCGAGACCACTGGTTTCGCCCACACCGCCGACTTGAGCGAATCGGGACTACTCGCGGCCGCGCGCGCCGCCGCCGCGGTCGCGCGCGAAGGACGGGGGGGTGTGCGAGAAGTCAGTCTCGAGACGCTGCGCGACTACCCGTCGCACGCTGAAGTGTCGCCCTCGAGCGTGCCCAAGGCGCACAAGATCGATCTGATGATGCGCGCTGACGAGGTCGCGCGCGCCAGCGCCGACGCCATCAGCCAGGTCCAGGTAGGCCTGTCGGATTCCACGCGACGTTTTCTCGTGGCCAACTCCGAGGGCGTCTTCGCCGCCGATGACCAGGTACGTACGCGATTCGCGGTGTCGTGCGTCGCCAACGGCGACGGCGGCATGCAGACCGGGTATCGTCCGCTCGCGGCCACGCGGGGCTTTGAATATCTGACGCCCGAATCCGTTGAAGAGGCCGCGCGCGGCGCGGCTCAGCAGGCCCTGATCAAGTTGTCGGCGCGCCCCGCACCCTCGGGCGACATGCCGGTGGTGCTCGCCGGCGGATCGGGCGGCATCCTCTTTCACGAGGCCTGCGGACACGGTCTCGAGGCTGACGCGATCATGAAGCAGGCCTCGGTCTACGCCGGCAAGGTCGGCGAGCAGGTGGCCAGTTCGCTGGTCACGCTCGTTGACGACGGGACGATGACGGGTGAGTGGGGGTATCTCGCGGTCGACGACGAAGGTCGACCTGGTGCGCGCAACGTGCTGATTGAGAATGGTGTCCTGACTGACTACATGTGGGACTACCTGCGCGCGCGAAAAGAAGGGCGAACGTCCTCGGGCAATGGGCGTCGCCAGAGCTACCAGCACCTGCCCATGGTGCGCATGACCAACACCTATCTTCTGGCGGGTGACGCCGACGCCGACGAGATCGTGGCGCAGACCCCGCGCGGCGTCTACGTGGCTCAGTTGGGCGGCGGACAGGTGAACACCGCCACCGGCGACTTCGTCTTCGGCGCCACGGCCGCCTTCATGATCGAGAACGGCCGCATCACGACGCCGCTGCGCGACTGCAACCTGATTGGCAACGGTCCCGAGATCTTGAAGCGGGTCGACGCGGTGGCCACTGACTTCTCCACGACGCCGGGCACGTGCGGCAAGGACGGGCAACAGGTGCCCGTGGGTTGCGGCCAGGCCACGCTACGTCTCTCGGGTATCACCATCGGGGGGACGGCCGCGTGAGCGAGTTACTGGAGCGCGCCACGTCCCTCCTCGAGCGCGCCGCCGAGGGCGAAGAGATGGAAGTCTTCATCTCTCGCGGTGTTGAGACTGAAGTGCAGGCGTACCAGGGTGAGATCGAGAATCTGTCGAGTTCCTCCTCCGCCGAGATCGGCATTCGTATTTTGATCGACGGCGCCCACGGTGCGCGCGTGGGCACCGCTTACGCCGGCTCGCTCGATGAGGAAGCGATCGCTGAAGCATTGTTCAACGCGCGCGACAACGCGCGCTTCGCCACCGAGGACGAATTCGTCGCCTTCGCGCGCCCCGACGGCGTCGTGCCGGTGTCGCTGGACTTGAGCGACCCCGCCGTGGGGTCGACGACCATGGACGCCAAGGTGGCGATGGCCATCGAACTCGAGGCCATGGTGCGTTCGGGCGACTCGCGCATTCGCCAGGTCGATTCGGCCAATTACTCGGATTACCTCGCTGACGCCGCCATCGTGTCCACGACCGGCATCTCGGCGACACTCGAGCGCTCGGGCGCCTACGTCTCGGTCGAGGCCATTGCCGCCGACGGCGGCGAGGATCAAACCGGTTGGGGACTGTCGGTCGGGCGCGCTCCGGGCGATTTGTCTCTCGAGACGGCGGCCGGTGACGCTATTCGACGCGCCACGCGCATGCTGGGGGCCGTCAAGGCGTCCTCGATGAAGGGCGCGGCGGTCTTCGATCCGCGTACCGCAGCGACGCTGTGGTCGATCATGGGCAGCGCTCTGAGTGGTGACGCGGTGGTGCGCGGTCGATCCTTCTTCGCGGGACGACTGGGCGAAGCCGTCGCCTCAGAACTCGTCACGCTGATCGACGACCCGACCGACGCGCGCCATTTCGCCGCGAGTCCCTTCGATTCCGAGGGTCTCGCCTCTCGCCGCAACGAGCTCATCACCCGAGGACGACTGAGCCAGTTCGTCTACGACACGGTGTCGGGTCGGCGTGCCGGCACGGCCTCCACGGGTAACGCCGTGCGCGCGGGAGTATCGGGCTCGCCCTCCGCCGGGTGTCGGGCGCTGCAACTCGTGCCCGGTGACTACGACCAGGAAGAGATCTTTCGCCGGGTCGGCAACGGTGTCTTCGTGGAATCCCTGACCGGCGTGCACTCGGGGGTCAATCCGATCTCGGGCGACTTCTCGGTGGGCATCACTGGTTTGATGATCCGCGACGGCGTTCTGGCCGAACCCATACGCGAGGTGACCATCGCCTCTACCCTGCAGCGCATGCTGCTTGACGTGATGTTCGTGGGCAACGACGTGCAGTGGTTGCCCGGGACAACGGCCGCGCAGACTCTCGCCATCGACGCGATCGCCCTGTCGGGGAGCTAGTCGCTCGACGCGGAGGATGTCGCAGCCGGGGGCGCTTTTGCCGGGGGCGTTGTTGCCGGGGGCGACGTCGATGACGGGGGAGTGGCCGCTGAGGAAGATCCGCGCGAATCGGTCTTGTAGAAGCCCGAACCCTTGAAGACGATTCCCACGCCCGAAAACACCTTGCGTAGTTGGCCGCCGCAGGCCTCGCACACGCTCAGGGGCGCGTCAGAGAACTTCTGCACGGCTTCCACGCGCTGGTGACAGTTCTGGCATTCATATTCGTAGGTTGGCATCAACCTTCTCTTTTCCGGGGGACTCGACCAGTTTACTCTTCCGCTTTCTCTTCGAGTCCGCGGCGTCGGTAGCATGACGAGGTGGACGAATTCCACCAACTACGCCCATCGCCTCTCGGCGGCACCTTCCCACGCGACCGCGGTCCTACCGAGGCTACGGCGCGACGTGCCCTGGCGCGCTGCCGGGTCATGATGGCCCCCGAGACGACGGCCGCCATCGCCTCGAACGCCACCGCCAAGGGCGACGTGCTGGCCACCGCGCGCGTCGCCGGCATTCAAGCCGCCAAGAGTGCCGCCACGTTGTTGCCAATGGCGCACCTGGTGCTGGTCGGCAACGTCTACGTCAATTTCACCATTGCCGACAACTTCATTGAGGTGGAAGTCGGCGTCGACACTGTCGACCGGACGGGCGTCGAAATGGAGGCACTGGTGGCGGTGACTATCGCGGCGCTGACCATCTACGACATGTGCAAGTCCATTGACCGCACCATGACCATCGAGCAGGTCGCGTTGTGGGAAAAGTCCGGCGGTCGTTCGGGCCCCTGGCGTCGGGCCGCAGTTGACGGTGACGATCTCGAGCCGGTGTGACATCGTTGACCCCGTGGCCAACCAGCCACTACCCTTCTCGGTGATGAGAGTGAACCGTGAGTAGTCCGCGCGCCGGCGTCGAACCCAGTCGCGAGCGAATTGTCGCACTCGTGCTGCTACTGCAGCGCGCCTTCACCGACAACCGTCCGTTGACCCAGGACGAGATCGTGCGCGACCTCAAGATTGACGAATACCCGGCGACGTCGAGGTCACCGAAGAAAGTTGGCGCCTACCTGGGCAACGACACCGCAGTGCGCCAAAAGTTCGAACGCGACAAGGCCCGCATCCGCGACCTGGGTTTTCAGATTGAGACGGTGGTACGTCCCGACGATCTCGTTGGTTACCAGATCGACCCGAGCAGCGGCTACGCCCCGCCAATCCACTTCACCCCCCAGGAGAACCGCGTGGTCGCGACCGCTCTGGGCTTTTGCGGATTCGGCAAATCGGGCGCTTTCAGCGTCTTCAACGACGGACCCGCGGGCGACGGGGGTCTCGAGTTCTCCGCGTTCCTTACTCCGGCCATTCGTGCCATCAAGGTCCGACGGGCCGTGAGTTTCGAATACCAGTCTTCGGTGCGAAAAGTTCGCGTGGTCGAACCTCTGGAGATTCTCCACGAGGGTGGAACCTCGTACTTGGTGGCTCGCGAAGTCGGCGGCGGCATGATCAAGGGATACCGCTTCTCGCGAATGACGTCTATGCCAGTGGTCTTAGACGAGCGCTTTGTTGTCGACGAGGCCACGCGTGGACTCGCGGCGTCGTGGCGCCCCCAATACCAACGGCGTCCCACGCCCATTGACGTCGTTGTCTTGACCAATCGCGACTACGCCGACTTGTTGGTGCGCCAGTACGACGGCGCGGTCGCGGCCGCGAAGAAGGACGGCCGCGTCGAAGTCGGCATCACCTTCGACAGTCCTCACGGCGCGCTGCGATTTATCCTCGAAGGGGCCGAGCGAGTGCGACTGGTCAATCCCAAGACCCTGTTGAAGGAATTGAAGGAGTGGCTGGGCCACGTCAATCGCGGTAAATCACCCGCGGCCGAGGACATCAAGTTCCCCGCGCTCGCGTCGGGCGACGTACTTGGCCAGACCTTGCAATTGCTGCACGCCGTATACAACTCCGAGGACGGCCTGCGGGTGTCGGAACTGGCCAAGCGTTTTTCACTCGACCCCGACCTCGTGCGCTCCATCATGGGCCGACTCGTCACCCTGGAGCCGATGGTCGACGCCTTCGATGGCGCCATGGCCTTTCCCGCCCGAGTGATCAAGGATTGCGACGACTGGGATCACGAGGACACCGATGACTCGATCTACCGCGCCGAATTCGTCTCGGACGACGACGAGCCCTCCCCGTTCATGTGGCGCGACCTCTTTGAGCTCAACGTCGCCCTGCGCGAGGCCTCGCGCCTCTTCGAGGATCCCGCGATCTTCTCGGCGATTGAGAAGATCGAAGAGGTGACGAGTCACTTCATGCGCATCGAATACCCCCACAATGAGCAGTTGCTCTCGGCCGTCTACGAAGCGGTGACCAGCCGCGAGCAGCTGAAAATCACCTACAACTCGGCGAGCTCTGAGACGGCCGAGGAGCGCTGCATCGAGCCCTCCGAGGTCAAGGTCTTGAACGGCCATACCTACGTCCGCGCGTTTTGTCTGACCCGCAACGACTGGCGTACCTTCCGCGTGGACCGCATCGGGACGATTCTCGCCAAGTCGCTCATCACCGACGACCGCGGCACCGACCCCGTGAGCAATTGGTTGACGGCCGTGGGCGAGGAGGGCGACGAAGTGGTCGTCATCGTCGAGAGATACGTGCGCTACCTGTTTGAACCGCTACCGGGCGCCCAGTGGGTCTCGCTAGCCGACGGACGCCACGCGGTGCGTTTCCACGTGTCCAACTCGACGTTCTTGGACCACTTGATGCTCCTAGCGGGACCCGGTGCCGTGGTGGCGACGGAGAAATTCGCCACGGCGGGACACGACCTGGCAGATCGGATCGCGAGCCAGTTGTAGCCGACCGTTGGGCCCCGCGAGGAGGCCCGATGCTGCGACTAATGGTGCGACGCTCGAGGGACGTCGACTACTTGAGCGACGACTCGGCTCTCGAGTTGGAGGGAATCCGCGAGGGACCGGCGCAATGGTGGTTGCGGGGCGCGGGCGACGTCACTGATGCGGCGCACGTGGCGCGGGTATTGACAACGAGCGAGCGATCCGCGGTGGTGGGTTATGACCTCATCGTGGCTGCACCCCGGCCGCTCTCGGTGCTCGTGGCGCTCGACCCCGCGCACGCGCCAGCCGTCGTCGGCGCGCATCGTCGGGCCGTGGCCGAGGCGCTCGAGTATCTCGAACAACGCGCACTAGTGGTGCGCGACCGGCGCGGGGGAGACGATATCGAGACCCCGGCCCAGTGGTCGCACGTGGTCGCCTTCACCCACGGAGTGAATCGACACGGCGAACCCCACCTGCACGACCACGTCCTGGTGGGAGCGAGACCCGCCGGCGCGACGAACGTCCTCGACTCGCGCGCACTCTTTGCCCACGCCGCAGCCGCCGACGCGCTCTATCGCTCGTCGATGCGCGCCGAAGTGGCGCGAACCACGCCGTTTTCACCCTGGCGCTCCTTTGAAGGGGTCGAGCACGTGGCCGGACTCGACGAGGGCTATCGCGTTCTCTGGGGTGGCCACCACCTTGAGCGAGGTGTCAAACGTCACTGGACGCGAGAGGGGATCCGCGACGCGTGGGGTAGCGACCTGTCAAGGTTTGAGCCGCACGGATCTCGGCTCGTTCCCGAGCGCGAACGCGGCCGACTCGACGAACACGCATTCCAGGCGGCGCTCGAAGGTCGCCACGGCGTGGCGCGGCGTCACATTGTGGAGGCGTGGGCCAATGCCGCGACCTTCGGGCGCGATGCGAGAAGCATCACGACCAGCGTGGATGATCTCTACCCGGCGCTGCGCGGATCCCGGGGGGTGCGTGAGACAACGCTGAGTCTCCGTGACGCGCGCATGATCGCCGAGACCAGAGAACGCGGACCGCGGCCCCTTGACGCGAGAGAAATCGACGAGTGGCGTCAGCGATCTCGGGTGCGTTCACGAGAGGGAGTCGTTCGTTCGAGGTAGCGACGAAATCGTGGATCGGCGTAAGAGGGGGTGAGTTCGATCCACCGGAGATCTTTTTTCTCGGTGAGCCCGAGGGCATAACCAGCTCGCCCGCGCGCGACGTCGCTGAGCGTCGCGTTGTCGCGCTCGACCCAGGATCGTGAATACCCTTCGCTTCGTCCTCGCCGCGAGTGTTGCACGTTGGGCGACTCGACGAGCGACCGACCGGCTAGTTGTTGGACCATCTCCAACGTGGTGCGATCGGCAATGCCGGGCAAGATCACCGTGGTGGGGAAGAGCGAGAGGAAGCCGTCGGCGTTGTTGCCCCACCGACTCCTGGCTTGACTCAAGTCTTGTAAACACGCGAGCGTGACGACGCCCTGCCCTCCTCCTTCGGAGACGACGCTGGCGAGGCGCGGCAGTGGTGCCACGTTGGCGAGTTCATCCAACGCCAACAACAGTCGCGCGCCTTCATGATGGCGGTCGTAGGTGGCGTGAACTACCTCTTCAATCATCCCGACCACGAGCGGTACGGTGACCGCTTGGTAGCGGCTGGGCGAGACGATGTGGAGCTGATGCGGACCGCTCAAAAACTCGTTGACGTCGAGGGGGGATTCGCGCGCCGACGCTCGTGCGGCGTCGGTGCGCATCCCGGCGAAGAGTCCCGATGCGGTCGACCAAATCCCTGATCGCTCCCGCTCTTCGGTTGCCAGGACGCCGCCCAGCAGCGTCACCGAGGCGTGGGCGTCGCCGTAGCGGGCCGTGAGTTCTTGGACGACGTCCTCGGCGTTGCGAGCGTCGACGCGAGAGGCCAATTGCCCCAAGGATTCTCCCCTCAGAGCGGCACCGTGCAACAGGGGCGCAATCAATGCGCCGGCGCGTTCGTTCCAGTGTGATTCGCCCTCGTCGAGGTGGCGTCGTCGACTCACGTCAACGAGGCTGCGCGCCGCGAGAACTGCACCGTCCCACGTGGTGGCTTGTCGAATGGGTGAGTAGCCCACGCGTCGCGCGCCCGGCGGTGTCGAAACGGTGCCCGAGGGATCGAAGAGCAACGTCACACCATCGTGTCGCGCGCCAGCCATCGCGCGCACGACGTCATCTTTGGTCGACGTGATGATTGATGATCGCGACGTCATCAACAGGTTCGGAATGATGAGTGAAGATGTTTTTCCACTGCGGCTCGGACCCAACACCAACGTCGAACGTTGCGCGCCACTCGACACATCGTGTTGTTGTGCGCGTCCGAGATAGATACCGTGATCGAGTGTCACGATGAACAACGGTTGGAGAAAATGTTGAGGATGCTTGACATTGGTGCGTAAAGCGAGTGGACTTTAAGTGTCCTTTGCGGAGGGGACGCGAACACGAAAGTTATTTTTGAAATAACTGAGTGGTGCTCTTCGCAAATGACCGTGCACTGCGAGCAGTCGTCGTACAGCTGGGAAGCTGGGTGACACATGATCGAGTACATGTCGATCAAGGCGGTACCGACAACGAGGTCACCACGATGGTGACCACGAGGTCCCAATTTGATTCAACGTTGAAACCCAAGGAGGGAAAGTGGCACTAGCCGCGAAGAAGGCCGTAGCCAAGAAGGCTCCTGCGAAGAAGGCAGTAGCAAAGAAGGCTCCCGCTAAGAAGGCCGCCGCCAAGAAGGCTCCGGCCAAGAAGGCTGTAGCCAAGAAGGCCGTAGCCAAGAAGGCTCCCGCCAAGAGGGCCGTAGCGAAGAAGGCTCCGGCCAAGAAGGCCGCCGCCAAGAAGGCTCCGGCCAAGAAGGCCGTAGCGAAGAAGGCTGTAGCCAAGAAGGCTCCCGCCAAGAGGGCCGTAGCCAAGAAGGCTCCGGCCCGCAAGGCAGCAGCTAAGAGGGCTTCCGCTAGGAAGTAGTGGAACCGCGAGAACGCCCTCGATCGAGGGTGTGAGGATCGAGGGGGTCGAAAGGCCCCCTCGATTTCTTTTAGTTGGCGAAGTCGTCGGGTTCGTCGACGTCGTAGCGCCAGGGACTGTTGAACTCCACGTGAACTTCAATTCCGAGACGCCGCGCCTCGCGTTGATGCGCCAGCGCTGAATTTGTTCCGAAGAAGAAAGTGAAATCGAGTCCGGTCGGTAACGCCAACACATTGGTGCCAGTGCGGTGAGAGTCGGCGACCACGGTGATTCCAGGAGCGGGGTCGAATTCGCCCAGCCCCGCGGGGTCCCGCAAGTCTCCGTGGGCGATCACGATTCGCTCAAAGGAATCCGAGAGGAGTCGGTACGAGTAGGTCACGGCCTCGTTGAGATTGGTCGAGCTCGACTCGATCACCTGAGCTCCTCGTTCGAGCGCGAAGACGACAACGTCGGGGGATTCGCACGCCACGAACAGAGCACGCGGAGTAGAGGCCCTCAGGACCCGATCGGCCAAGGAGCGAGCCACGTCGTCGACTCCGGATACTCCGGCAACTCGCAACCGGCTCTTTGCGACGCGGAAGCCCTTCAGTGGGACCAATATCGCGAGGTTCTCCACCGGGTTCATACTAGAAGGTCGCCGAGGCGTTACGTCAGCGTGAATGATGGGGAAGTAGACCTCAAAAAGCCTGTTGGACAGGGGCCAATCACGTCCAAAAGACTATGATTTCTAGTTAATGACGTCACTGCTATCGGTAAACAATCTCTCGGTCCAGTTCGCCGTACAGAAGAACTTCGTGACCGCCGTCGACGACTTTTCGTTGAACGTGGAGCCGGGAGAATGTGTCGGCCTAGTGGGCGAGTCTGGTTGTGGCAAGACGACGTCGGGTCTGGCCATTATGCGACTCCTGCCCAACAACGGCAAGATTTCTTCGGGGAGTGTCTACCTCAATGGCGTCGACCTCGCATCTCTAAGTGAAGTAGAGATGCTAAAGCACCGTGGCAATTCGGTGGCCCTTATTCCTCAAGACCCCATGAGCTCGCTCAATCCCACGATGAAGATTGGCCGCCAGATCGGTGAGGGCCTGAGGATTCATAATGGGGCGAGTGACGCCGAGGCGCGAAAGCGCGCTCTCGAAGTCCTCGAAATGGTCGAAATGCCCCGACCCGCTGAGCGACTCGACCAGTACCCTTTCGAACTGTCGGGCGGACTACGCCAACGAGTCATCATCGCTATGGGACTGACGTGCAGTCCGACGTTGTTGATTGCCGACGAGCCCACTACTGCCCTCGACGTCACCATTCAGGCCCAGATCCTCGACATCCTCGACAATCTGCGTAGCGAGCTGAAAATGGCGATGCTCCTCATTACCCACGACATGGGGGTCATCGCGGGCCGCACCGATCGAGTGGTCGTCATGTACGCGGGTAAGAAGGCGGAAGAAGCGTCTACCGACGAATTGTTCCATGAGATGCGTCATCCCTACACGCAAGCACTCCTCGCTTCGATGCCGAGCATGGAGAAGACCGGTAAGCACGAGTTGTCGTCGATCGCGGGCATGCCGCCCAACCTCCAGAAGCAGATTGTTGGTTGTCGCTTCGCTCCGCGATGCTCGTTCGCCACTGATCAGTGCCGACAGCAAGAGCCGCCGCTCGAGGGAACGGGCGATCACCACTTCGCCTGTTTTCACCCTACGTCGGGTCCCCAGCCAGTCCAAGTGTACGCAGCGGATACGGTGGCTCAAGAATTCAAGGCGAAGAAGGAGTTGTTGCGCGCCAACGGACTCGTGAAGGAGTTTGACATCAAGGGCGGCGTCGTACGCCACAAGGTGGGCGCGATTCACGCGGTCTCCGACGTCACCTTCTCGCTATACGAGGGCGAGACTTTTGGTCTCGTGGGTGAGTCGGGCTGCGGAAAAACCACGATTGGTCGGATGCTGGTGGGACTGGAGACTTTGACTGCGGGAGAAGTGTATTTTGACGGAGAACTAGTGAGCGCGAAGGGGCACAAGCCGACGCGCCAATCCCGTCGTGATCGACAAATGATGTTTCAGGACCCCTATGCGTCGCTGAATCCCCGAATGAAAGTCGCCCAAATCCTGGGCGAGCCGCTGGCGATCCAACACGTGGGTTCAAGGGCGGAACAAGCGCAACGCGTGAGCGAATTGCTTTCTTCGGTCGGCCTCGAACCCCAAGTGGCCGACCGCTACCCCCACGAGTTCTCGGGAGGCCAGCGCCAACGAATCGGACTGGCGCGAGCTCTCGCGCTCAACCCGCGGCTGATTGTCGCTGACGAGCCGGTGTCCGCACTCGACGTCTCGGTGCAGGCGCAGATTCTGAACCTCATGAAGGAACTTCAGATCCAGTACCGCATGTCCTACGTCATGGTGAGCCACGACCTTGCCGTGGTGTATTACATGGCCGACACGATTGCCGTGATGTATTTGGGCAAGATCGTCGAAATCGGCGACGCCGAGTCGGTCTTTCGATCCCCGGCGCACCCCTACACGCAGGGCCTCCTCGACGCGGTACCAATTCCTGATCCGGCACGAGCGCGGGCTCGCCGTGGCGTTCGGGTGGCGGGTGAGTTGCCGTCCGCGGTGAATCCACCCTCAGGGTGCCGATTCCGTACGCGCTGTCCGAATGCTCAAGAGATCTGCTCGCAAGAGGAGCCCCAATTTCGATCGTTTGGCGACCGTCAAGAAGCCGCGTGTCACTTCCCGATGAAGACGCCGGTCAGCTTGTCGACTCTCGCCTAAGCGCGACGCAGTCGCCCCACGACCACTCTTTTCGCCGTGCGAAGTCGACTAGCGCTCGAGAAGTCGAACTTCGAATGCGTCACGCAGGGCCTCACCGATGTAGGTGATCGCCACGATGACCAGAATGAAAATGGCCGCCAGCGGGTAGACCTGCCACCAATAGAACGGCTGCTGCTGGGCCGCATTGTTCAACATCGTGCCCCAGTCAGTCGCGGGGGAGGGAATGCCCAGTCCTAGGTAGCCCAACGTCGTCAGAAACAAGATTGCGTCGGCGACCGCGAACGAGGCGACCGTCACGATGTTGCTGACGGAGTTGGGAAAGACGTGGCGACGGATGATGTGCCACCCACCGGCGCCCATCGCCCTCGCGGCCTGCGTGTACTCGAGTTCCTTGATGACCAGGGCGTCACTTCGGATGATACGCGCATTGGCAAACCATCCAATGGAGCCGATAATTATGATCAAACTCGCCGCCGTTCGCGGGAAGATGGTGATCAGTGTCAGGAGCAAAAAGATAAGCGGAATCGAGAGCAGCGCGTCGAGCAGACGCATGAGGGTTGCGTCGATGGCTCCGCCCAGGTAGCCCGACACCATGCCGTAGATGGTGCCGACGACAATGGTGATGAAACCCGCGAGCATTCCTAACGACATGGAATACTCTCCGCCGAACATGATACGACCAAGTTCGTCGTAGCCCGAATTGTCCGTTCCCAAGAAGTGGTGAAGTGAAGGTGGAGCATTTTGTGTTTGAAAGAGGGCCTGGGCCTGATTCGTCTGGTTCGTGTGCCACAAGAGGGGACCGAAAAAGCAGAAAAGAACAATCGCGGCGAGGTAGATCACTGACGCGATGGCCAATTTGTTTTGGAGAAAGATCCGAAGCCGTTGCCGCCACAAAGGAAGAATGGCCGATTCTACTGCTACGTTCGTCGGCGACGAAGGTTCATCACGACCGGCGTTGGCAAAAGTTGGGAGTTCCCCGTACTGAGTCATCACTTCCCCTCAACGCGAATGCGGGGGTTGACGACCCCCAACATGATGTCGGCCAGGAGGTTGCCGAGAAGAGTGAGCACGGTGATTAACAGTGTGATTCCCAAAACGACGGGAAGGTCGTTGAACTGAGCAGCTTGGACCGTGGCATACCCGACGCCTTCGTAGTTAAAGACCTCTTCGATGATGAGAGCGCCACCAAAGAGCGCCGGAATTGACAGACCCAAGATGACGATAATGGGGCCGAGGGCATTGCGAAATGCGTGTCGAAAGAGGACCCGACGTTGGGAACCGCCCTTGGCCTTCGCCGTCCTGATGTAGTCCTGAACGAGCACGTCCAACACTGCGCTGCGCATGAAGCGACTGAAGAACGCCAGGTTCAAGATCGAGAGTGTCATCACCGGAAGGATGAACGGAAGTGGATTAGTAAAGATCTGGAGCGATGAGCCGTCAGTGGGCGGGAGGGGCAAATGGAAAGATTGGAAGACGAACCAGTTGATCATGAGTAGCGACAACAAGAACGCCGGCACGCCGTAGAGAATGAACAAGAAATTGGTCATCGTATAGTCGAAGATGGTGTTGCGCCGTGACGCTTGGACGACGCCGATCGGCAAGGCCACCACGACGGTGATGATCAATGAGATCAGCGCCAACCAAATGGTGCGCGGCACGTAGACCGAGATGAGGGCCCACACCGACTCGTTCTGCTTCCACGAGAAGCCCAAGTTGAAGTGGTAGACGACTTGGACGAAATAGTCCCAGAAGCGAACGAAGAACGGATGGAAGATGCCGTTCTGCACTCCCCACAGATGAACGGCGGCCGGACTCGCGTGGTTGCTCAGGACGATGAAGGCCGGTGCGAGCGTGCCGCCTTGTTGGAAGTACGGAAGGGCGAAGGTGATCATCATGACGATGACGAAGACCACGAACGACTGGGCCAATCGTCGAATGATGTAAGCGATCACGCCAGAAGTTTATCAGCGAAACCCCTTTTATTTCTTGCCTGACCACGCCGTTCAAGCAATCGGCACAGAATTCATCTCCACGAAAAATGGAGGGCCTCCCGTTTTCGGGAGGCCCTCCATTTTCAAACGTTCAAACGCGCTTCTTGCTTAGAAGTGGTAGTACTCCGGCATAAAGTTGGTCAGCGTGTTCGGCGTGAAGCCGACGCCTCCGGAGGCCTTCAACGTCTTGACAACCTCACCAATTCCGCTGCCCGAGTAGGCGTTCGTGCCATTGGGCTGGAAGAGGATCGGCAGTTGCTGTGCGGTCAAGTTCGAGAACTTGGCCAGCGTTGCGGTACCAAACGTCGTCTGCTTCACTGCCGCAGTCAACGCTGAGTTGCTGTACGCACCGATGTTGAAGCTCGCTCCCGGAACGAACAGCGACTCACCCGAGGGGTAGTAGTCCGGCGCGTAGATCCAGCCAGCACCCCAGAGGCAAACGCTCCAGGTCGCCGAGTTGCTCACGCAGTCACCGACCACTTCGTTGAACGGCTGGCCGTTCTCGAAGGCGTCGATGCCCAGTGAACGCCACTCGGAAATCTCGGTGTCGACCTGCGTCTGTAGAGCGGGGATACCGCTTCCGTAGAGCATGGTGATCTTCAAGACATCGCCCTTCTTGATGCCTTTACCACAGTTGCTCGCTGCGAGGCCGGCCTTCTCACAGGTGAGACTGCCACCAATGACTTGCCACCCGTGACTCTTGAACAAGGCCGCGGCCTTCTTCGGGTTGTACGGGTAGGGGTTGACCTTCGAGATCGGTCCCGAAATTGCTGCGGGAGTCACGGGGGGCAACGGGGTGGTCTGCTGGTAGCCGTAGCCCTTCAGGATCTTCTTGATCATCAACGGCTGGTCGACGGTCATCTGGAGTGCCTGGCGCACGTAGAGCTGGTCGAGGAACTTGGCTTCAGGGTTGCCCGGGTTGAAGTTGTACGGTGCGTAGTCAACCGACCACGGAGCGCCTACTTCAAGGTTGAACTTGCTCGCGACCGGAGCCCAGTTCGCACCGGGGTGCGTCGGGGTGCCGGGCTGGGTCAAGTTCGTCGGGTCCACGTAACCGAGGTCCACCTTGCCAGCACGCAGAGAAATCTGCTCGGCGGCGGTGGTAGTGAACGGAAGCTCGACGACTTTGGCGACCTGGGCCTTCTGGGGGCCGGAGTAGCTCGAGTTGGGAACGAACGTCACGTTGCCGAGACTGTCGAACTTCGTCAACTTCCACGGGCCACTGTCACCGGACTGCCACATGGTGTTGGTGTAGGTCGATTCCTTGCCGGACTGCGCCGTCAAGTACTTGTACACCGCAGTGCAGGCCGCAATCGTGGACTTGGCGCCGTAGACGCCGGTCGCACAAGTTGAGTTGCCACTGGCGGTCACGTCCCACGTGTCGGCTAGCGGAGTGATCTCGGACAGGTAGTTGTACAAGATCCAGTTCGGGTTCACGCCGGTGCTGAAGTGCAGCGTCACGGTGTTGCCCGATCCGCTCGCGCTGGTCACCTGGTCCGGGATACCGTAGCCCTTGTTGTAACCGCAGTAACCCGCCGGGTACGCCTTGTACATGTTCAAGAAGAACATGACCGATTGGGCGTTGACGGTCTGGCCACTGGCGAACTTCCAACCCTTCATGTTGAGGGTGATCGTCTTGTTCGCGTTGCTCATCACGGGCGTCGCGGCCAAAGACAGGGCAGGTGTGTACGTGGCGTTGGAACCGAAACCGAACCAGTACAGCGGACGATACATCTCAAACTGGAAGGCATTAATCGTCGACACCGAGAAGTTCGTACACGACATGTACGGGAAGATGTAGTTCGGCGCCGCTCCGGGGCCTTCGGCGAATGTCAGCGTGCCACTTGGGGTGGCCGCACCACTCACGCTCGGAGCTACGAGACCTAGCGTCAACGCACCGGCCGCGAGGCCAATAGTCGTCGCAAGCCTGAGCTTGTGTCTGATTTGCATAGTGTTATTGCCTCCCTAAACCACCGAAGTGGTTGATTGAACCTACCCACCAGTAAGACGGGCTGGATGTCACTGTATCGGGGGGAGGGGTGTTCCACAAGAGAACTGTGTGAAGATAGTAAGAATTAATCAAGAAGAAATCGTCATCTCTTCACGATGGGAATGTGTCGACAACGTTGTCTTTTGGTCGTTGCCATCAGCTTTCTCGAAGTTGAGCGCCGTGACATCGTTTTTGAATAATTCACTTTTACTCACAAAATGAGAAAAGAATTGTTGTCTTCCAAACAATCTTCCCATGTCGTTCGGGCGCGTACGGCTCGACACCTACTTCAATTATCAACGATGCACTCGTGGGCTCACGTAGTACGAGAGACTGTGGGCGAATGGCACCTGATTATTCTCAACGCGATGTGACGCCCTCTAGTTCAGGTCGTGCCCGAGGAGCCTCGTCGTGATCACTCACTCGCTCCCGCACTTCGAAGTGGAGGGCGAGCTCTTTGCGGAGGGTTTCGTATCGCTGGGGGCGCTCGACGAAGTTGGACGCGGCAGCGCGTTCGGACCATGTTGCGTGGGACTCGTGGTCGTCGACGCGACGGTTGGGCCCTTTCCCCTCGGTCTGCGCGATAGCAAATTATTGAGCGCGGCGGCGCGCGATGATTTGTTCGAGCCCCTGCGGCACTGGGTTCGTGACTACGCGGTGGGCGAGGCGAGTGCTAGCGAGATCGACGAGTTCGGCCTGACCAGCGCGCTGCGTCTCGCGGGTCGTCGCGCGTTACGTCAGCTCAGTGAGTCGCCCCACGTCGTGTTACTCGACGGTTCGTTCGACTGGCTGAGTAATGCCGAAGCGTCGTTGCTGGGTCCGGAGTACCCCGAGGTCGCAGTGCCGCCAGTTCGTACTCGCGTCAAGGCGGATCTCACCTGCGCCTCGGTGGCGGCGGCGAGCGTCTTGGCCAAGGTGCACCGCGACCGGATGATGTGTGAGCTCGCTGGTGAGTTCCCCGGCTACGACCTGGAGCGCAACAAGGGATACGCCACACCGGCTCATCTGGCGGCGCTGCGCGAACTCGGTCCGAGTGAGCATCACCGCGTCTCGTGGAAGTTGCCGACGCGCATCGCTCCGTGACTCTCGTGACGAAGCGCCCGTTAGGAGGGGCTGAGATGAGTGAAGGCGTCGAGTACTTCTCGCGCCAACAGGTCGGGGTGCGAGAGGTGAGCTCCGTGAGGAAGACCCGAAAGCTCGCGGACACTGAAATACTTGCTCGATGATTCCAGGCGTCGCGCGAGTTCGTGATAGTAGGGCGCAGCACGCTGATCGCCGTAGAGGTAGCGCACCGGAACGTCGATATCGGCCAGCTCGAAGGGCGCCAGAGGATTGGTCATCTCGGTTAGGTCCGCGCTGAGCGCCGGACCGTCCAAGCGGCGCGACGCCTGTTCGGTGGGGCTCAGGTGTTCCCACGCGGCGTCCGAGACCACCCGACGAAAGAATCGTTCGGCCGCTAAGGCCGAGTTCTCGGCGGACACTGGGGTGGGCGAAGGGCGCGGCACTATCCACGGCAGGGGCGACTCGAAAGCCACGACGAGTTGCGCCGCCTCGGGGCGGCGCGCGATTATCGTCATCGCGACGAGTCCGCCGAAGCTGTGGCCGAACAATATGACCGGACCAGTCGGCGCGGCCCAGGCAATGACGTGCTCGAGGTCCTCGACGTGTTGATCGAGGGTCCCGGGGCCGAGAGAGCGAGACCCCTGATAGCCCCGCCGGTCGTAGGCGACCACGTCAAAGGCCTCCAGGCGGCGACTGAGACGCGTAAACGACGAGGCCCGATCGAGTCCGCCGTGTAGGGCAAACACGGTGGCGCGCGGGTTGTTCACGAGGTGCTGGGCGACGGCCAGAGTCCCCAAAGGGGAGGGTTCCAAGTAGCGCAGGCCGGAGGGAGTCGGAGCGCTCTGCACGGACCAAAGTTACCGTGTGGACTCCAGATGTTCGGCGCCCTCGCGGAGGACGCGTTGATCGGGTTTATCACTGCGGTCTGTGAGGTATTCCAATTATGCTAGAGGCGTGACAACCCCTCCTGAATCCCCTGTTTCTCGTTCGCACAAGGGTTCTTTTGGACCCAATGCCTGGTTGGTCGACGATATGTACGACCGGTTCTTGAAGGACCCGACGTCGGTGGCGGCCAGTTGGCGTGAATTTTTCGCCGACTACCAGCGTTCGCCGGTTCCCACCGTCGCCACCACCCACGCCGTCGCGGCGACTCCGGCGCCCAAGCCCGTCGTGGTGAACGCCGAAGCGACGCCGTTGCGCGGCGCCGCGGCACGCATCGTCACCAACATGGAAGCTTCCTTACGCGTCCCCACCGCGACCAGCGTGCGCACCGTCGCAGCTCGCCTGCTCGAAATCAACCGGGCCTCGCTCAATGAGTCACTCGGGCGCACCACCGGCGCCAAGGTATCCTTCACCCACCTCATCGCCTTCGCCATCATCAAGGGTCTCAAGGAGATCACTTCGATGAACGCGACGTTTGTGGAGGCCGTCGATGCCAAGGGCACGCCGGGCGTCATCCGTCACGAGCACGTTGGTCTGGGACTCGCGGTCGACGTCGAACGTCCCGACGGCACGCGCAACCTCCTGGTGCCGGTCATCCGCGACGCTGACACGATGGACTTCCGTGAATTCCTGTTGGCGTACGAAGAGCTCGTGCGCAAGGTCCACAACGCCACCTTCGGTGCGGACGACTTCGTCGGGGCCACGTGTTCACTCACCAACCCCGGCACGCTCGGCACCGTGCAGTCGGTGCCCCGGCTGATGCCCGGACAAGGCGCGATCTTCGGCGTCGGCGCTCTCGCGTGGCCCGCCGGATTCGAAGCGGCTGATCCAATAGCGCTGGCCGAACTGGGCGTGGGCAAGGTGTTGACCCTGACCTCCACGTACGACCATCGCATCATTCAGGGCGCGGAGTCGGGACTGTTCCTTAAGTACGTGGCCGAGTGCCTGACGGGCGGCCATCAGTTCTACGACGAGGTCTTTGAAGCCCTGGGGATTCCCTACGAGCCCGCACGCTGGTCCAAGGACCTGCGCGCGGCGAGCGGTGTCAACGACCACGACCAGATCCTCAAGCAGATCCGCGTCCAGGAACTCATCAATATGTTCCGCATGCGCGGTCACTTGAATGCGCATCTCGACCCGCTACACACTGAGCCCGCGGCGTTGCACCCCGAACTCGACCTAGCCGCGTACGGCCTCTCCATCTGGGACTTGCAGCGCACTTTCGTGGTCGACGGGTTGGCCGGCAAGAGCGAAGCCACCTTGGAGGAGATCCTGTCGATTCTGCGCGAGGCGTATTGCCGCACGACGGGCATTGAATACGGCCACATCATGGACCCCGAACAGAAGCGATGGATTCAACAGCGCGTCGAAGGCGTCAAGAACACCACTCCGGTTGAGGAGCAGAAGCACATCCTCGACGCGCTCAACGAGGCCGAGGTGTTCGAGCGGTTCTTGCACTCGCGCTACGTTGGCCAGAAGCGATTCGGCCTCGAAGGTGGCGAGTCCACCATCGTCGCCCTACAGACAATTCTGGACGCCGCGGCCGACCAGGGCGTGCGCGAGGCGGTCATTGCTATGGCGCACCGTGGCCGCCTGAACGTCCTCGCCAACGTCGTCGGTAAGTCCTACAGCGACATTTTCTCGGAGTTCGAGGGCAACCTCGATCCCGAGAGCGTCCAGGGCAGTGGTGACGTCAAGTACCACAAGGGTGCGCGCGGCGTCTACAAGAACGCCAACGGCGCCACCATTGACGTCTCGATGGCGTCGAACCCGTCGCACCTCGAGGCGGTCAGCCCGGTCGTCGAGGGCATCGTGCGCGCCAAGCAGGACCAGGTGGTGCGACCCAGTGACGGCACCAACTGGATCGTCGGTCCCGATCACTTCCCGTTCCTGCCGATCCTCGTGCACGGCGACGCGGCCTTCGCCGGCCAGGGAGTCGTGGCCGAGACGCTCAACCTCTCCCAACTCTCGGGATACCGTGTCGGCGGCGCGGTGCACATCGTCATCAACAACCAGGTGGGCTTCACCACGGCGCCGGAGTCCGCTCGTTCGAGTTTCTATCCGACCGACATCGCCAAGATGATCCAGGCGCCGGTCTTTCACGTGAATGGCGACGACCCCGAAGCCTGCGCGCACGCCGCGCGTCTGGCCTACGACTACCGCCAGGAGTTCCACCGCGACGTCGTGCTCGATATCGTCTGCTACCGCCGCCACGGTCACAACGAGGGTGACGATCCGAGCTACACCCAGCCTCAGATGTACAAGATCATCGACCAGATGCGCTCGGTGCGCAAGGCCTACACCGAGACGTTGATTCGTCGCGGCGACATGACCATGGCCGACGCCGAACTCGCGCTCGACCAGTTCAACGAGCGTTTGCAGAGTGTGCTCGACGAGGTGCGCACCGTACCGGTGCCCGAACTCGAGGAAATTCCGCTCAACGAGTTTCCCGCCGACCTGCCCGCACCCGAGACCGGTGTGGCGAAGGATCGGCTACTCGAGATTGCGCACGTCACGATGTCGGCACCCGCGACGTTCACCATTCACCCCAAACTCGAGCGTCAATTCGCCCAGCGCCGCGTGCTCCTCGAATCCGGCGAAGTCGACTGGGCGCTGGCGGAGGCGTTGGCCTTCGGGTCGCTCACCCTCGAGGGCACCAACGTACGACTCATGGGTCAAGATTCGCGTCGCGGAACCTTCTCACACCGCCACGCCGCGCTGATCGACTACGAGAACGGCGAGCAGTACGTGCCACTGGCGAACCTCAACTCGCCGGGCTTCTTCACCGTGCGCGACTCGTTCTTGAGCGAATACGCCGCTCTCGCCTTCGAGTACGGCTACTCGGTCGAGTCGAACAGTTCGTTGGTGATCTGGGAGGCGCAGTTCGGTGACTTCGTGAACGGCGCCGAGATCGTGATCGACAACTTCCTGGTGGCCGCCGAGGACAAGTGGGGCCAGACGGCCGGTCTGGTCATGCTGTTGCCCCACGGCTACGAAGGCCAGGGACCCGAACACTCGAGCGGCCGCATCGAACGGTTCTTGTCGCTGTGCGCGCGCAACAACATTCGCGTGGCCCAGCCGACTACCGGTGCGCAGTACTTCCACCTCCTGCGTAGCCAGGTGCGCCGCGAGCACGTGACGCCGCTCATCATCTTCACGCCGAAGTCCATGCTGCGGGCCGTTCAATCGCGATCTCCCCTCGAGTCCTTCGAGCACGGTTCATTCTCGCGCATCCTTGACGACCAGGTGGCCGATCATTCGGTGATCACTCGCGTGGTGCTCGCGAGCGGCAAGATTGCTCACGAGGCACTCGGGCGCCGCGACGAGTTGGGACTCGCCAACGTCGCCGTGGTGCGGGTTGAACAGATCTACCCATGGCCGGCGGAGGAAATTGAATCTCTCCTGGCGTCGTATCCGAACGCTCACGAGGTGGTGTGGCTCCAGGAGGAACCCGAGAACATGGGTTCGTGGCCCTTCGTTCACCTGCAGATGCACAAGGCATTGCGCGACAAGAGCGTGCGCCACGTGGCGCGCGCCGAGTCGGCCAGCCCGGCGACGGGATCGCACCTCGTGCACGACGCCGAACAGGCGGACCTGTTGGTTCGAGCTCTCCAGTGAAGCAGCCATTACTGCGTGTCGTCGTCGATGGCTCCAATCTCGCCACCGAAGGCCGGACCATTCCCAGCTTGAGTCAGCTCGATGACGCCGTGCGGGCGTTCCTTGAGGAGTACGACCACGCCGACGTCATCGTCGTCGTCGACGCCAGTTTCGAGCACCGAGTTGCGACGGGCGAGCGCGCACGTTTCAAGGAGGCCGAAGTCGCCGGTGAGATCGTGACGCCACCCGCCGGTGCGGTGGGTCGCGGCGACGCTTTCATCTTGAAGATCGCCCAGCGCATCAATGCCGTGGTGCTCTCGAACGACTCGTTCCAGGAGTTCCACGAGCAGTACCCGTGGCTCTTCGACTCCGGACGACTCATCGGGGGTAAGCCGGTCAAGGGCGTGGGCTGGGTGTTCACTGAACGTTTGCCGGTGCGCGGCGTCAAGTCCGTGCGCGCGACGCGTGCGGTCAAGAAGCTCGCCGTCGAACTGCCCGAGGGCGTGGTACCAGCTATTGGCGACACCCTGACCCCGGTGAAGGCGGCGCGCGGTGCCAAGCGCGCGGCCGTCAAGACCACCGCCGTGGTGAAGGCCACCGCGGTCGTCAAGGCCGTCAAGAAGGTGGCCTCAGTAGAGCTCAAGGAAGCCAAGGAAGCCAAGGACGCCAAGGAGACGGCGACCGCTAAGGCTCCCCGCAGCGCCAAGAAGTCGACTGCCACTAAGAAGGCCCCCGCGAAGAAGACCACCGCACCCTTGATCGACGTCGCGCCGAGCGCTCCCGCCGTCGCGCTGCGCCGCGGGCGCCAGGCGGTGAATCCCGAGGATGGTTTTGCGGCGTTCGTGAAACAATTCAAAATTGGCGCGTCGCTCACCGGCGACGTCGTCGCCTTCACCTCGCACGGAGCAGTGATCAAGGTGACGCTGAAGAATGGCTCCCAAATCGAGTGCTACGCGCCTACGACGTCGCTGGGCGATCCGGCTCCGGCGCGCGCCCGCGACGTTTTGAAGCGCGGCGACCAGAAGTCCTTCCGATTAGTGACCGTCGACAGTGAACGTCGAATTGCGGAACTGGCCCTGACGTGACCGATCTTTCTATGAATCCCGAAGACTGGATTCCGCACCGTGCTCCGTTCTTGTTGATCGACCACCTGATCAGCGTCGAGCCCGGCGTGCGCGCCAGTGGCGAGTGGACGCTCACCGGCGAGGAATGGTTCTTTCGCGGCCACTTCCCCGGGCGACCCACGACGCCGGGCGTCTTGATGCTCGAAGCCGTCGCCCAGGTAGGTGCGGTGGCGGTGCTGAGCGACGAGCGCTTCTCCGGTCGTCTGCCCCTCTTTGGGGGAGTGGAGAACGCGCGCTTCCGCCGTCAGGTGTTGCCCGGCGACACGTTGCTGCTCGAGTGCGAGATGACGCGCCTGTCCGCCCGTGGCGGCAAGGGCCACGGGCGCGCCTCGGTAGACGGCCAGGTGGCGGTCGAGGCTGACCTATTGTTCATCCTCGCCGACGCGTCGTGAAAGTCGTCACCTGGAACGTCAATTCGTTGACCGCGAGGTGGCTGCGCGTCGAAGAGTGGATTTCGCGCCACGCGCCCGACATCGTGCTGGTGCAAGAGACCAAGCAGAACGACGACAAGTTCCCCTTCGCCGCGTTGACGGCTCTCGGGTACGAGTGCGCGCACTACGGCCAGGGCCAGTGGAACGGCGTCGCGATTGCGTCGCGCGTGGGAATTGAGGACGTCCAGCGCGGGCTCGGCGACGACCCCGAAGCGCGCTTCATCGCGGCCACCTGCAATGGGCTGCGGGTGTACTCGTGCTACGTCCCCAACGGCCGTTCCCTCGACGACCCCCACTACGAGTACAAACTGCGCTGGCTTGAGTCGCTGCGTGTTCTCTTGCGCGACCGCGACCGCGCCCAGCCGCTGATGGTGGGCGGCGACTTCAACGTGGCGTTGAGCGACTTCGACGTCTACGACCCTTCCGTCTTTGAAGGGGCCACGCACGTCTCGGCGCCCGAGCGCGCCGCCATCGCCGCGCTGGTCGCCACCGACCTGGTGGACCTCGGTCGGCACTTTCACCCCGACGAGCCCAGTTTCACCTGGTGGGATTACCGCAATGGATCATTTCATCGCGGCTGGGGCCTGCGCATCGACTACCTCTTCGCCGACGCCACGACCGCGACGCGCGTCACCGACGCCTACGTGGACCGCGAGGCCCGCAAGGGAGAGAAGCCCTCGGACCACGCACCGGTTGTCGCCGAACTGAACTGGTAGCCGCTCAGCGACCCAGGACCGTGGGAGAGTCCTCAACGACCGGGGTGGCGGCTTCGAGTTCGCGACGAATTGCGTCGAGTCGACGGCGACGTTGCTCGCCGGTCGCCGGTGCATTGCGCTGAGCAATCTCGGCGAGTACTGCCTGGAGGGGGCCGAGGAATCGCGAGGGCTCGCGATCAGGGAAGCGCGGATCATTGCGACCCTTGCTCCAGGTGATGAGCAGAGTCTGCTCAGCTCGGCTGAGGGCCACGTAGGCGAGGCGCTGCTCCTCGGCCAATTCCTCGGGGCTGGTGGCGTTGTAGTGGGGAAGTTGCCCTTCGGCCCAGCCCACGGCGACCACGTGTTGGAATTCGAGTCCCTTGGAACGGTGAATGGTCGTCAGGGCCACCGCGTCGGGCGTAGCGTGGTCCACACGGCGTGAACTTGATTCGGGAACTACGAGGTCCGAAGCCGGCGAGTGCTCGGGCCCGCGGCGCTCGACGGGGATGCCCGCGGCGTCGAATGCGCTGGCGATGACGTCGAGTTGGGCGTTGGTTCGCGCGAGCACCGCCATGGACTTCCAGGGGCTGCCGGGCTGGTGGTGAGCGGAGAGCCACGTCGCGACGTGTTGGGCCTCGTCGAGGTCATTGGCGTAGCCGCGCACCAGGGGCACGTCGCCCTCGTCGTGCGCGGGGATGATGCCGCGCGCACCGGGCTCGAGCAGCGTGTTGGCCACGGCGATGATGTGCGCAGTGGAGCGGTGGTTCCTCGTCAGGTCCAAGATCACCGTGTCGGGCCAGGTGCGCACGATGTCGGCCAGGAGTTGGGGATTGGCGCCGTTGAAGCCGTAGATCGACTGATTCGGGTCGCCCACGCAGAACAAATCCGGATCGTCGCCGGCCATCTGCGCGAGCAGCATGAACTGCAGCGGGTTCATATCCTGGCTCTCGTCGACGAAGAGTGCGCGGGTGCGGTGGCGAAAGGCGGCGCGCACGTCGGGCTCGTCGCGCAGCAGGGTGATTGCTTCGCTCAACAGCAGGTCGAAGTCGAGCACGCCGCGACTGCGGCACAGCCCGACGTAGCGGTCCAACACGTCGGCGAACACCGCGGGCGGCAATGGCGCGTCGCGTCGGGCCTTCTTCGCGGCTCGCGCGTACGTGGCACCGTGGAACCCCTGACTCAGTGCCCAGCCGATCTCCTGCTCCAGGCGCGGCAGTTGCCACTCCTCGAGTTTGACTTCGCCCTCTTCGCGCAGTTGCTGAGCGAGGAGGGTCACGATGCGCCGGCGGCTGGCCTCGATGGTGAGGGGCTTCAAGTGGTGATCCTGGCGGTAGTCGTTGACGATGTTCATGGCGGCGCGGTGAAAGGTGCCCGCGCGGACATCGCGAATCCCGGTGCGAAAGAGCCGACGTCGCAGTTCTTCACCCGCCTTACGGGTGAAGGTCATCGCCAGCACCTGATCGGCTCCGACCTCGTCGAGGGCGATGCGTCGCTGGATGCGCAAGGTCAGCACGTGGGTCTTGCCCGAGCCGGCGGTCGCGCGCACTAGGAGCCGACGGGCGTTGGAGGTCACGGCCTCGCGCTGTTCGGGGGTGAGCCCGATCAGCAAGTCGTCGGAGAAGCCAATCTCGTCGCTCATGGTGCCCTTGACGCTACCGTCCGGGCGTGACGCCCAACGCTCGGGCCGACAATCGGGGCCATGACGGGGATCGCGATTCGTCCGGGGTCCATCCGAGCCTGGTCCGGGGGCTTCAGTAACCTGAGTAGCGTGCTGCGTGCCTACGGCGAAGGAAACATCTTTGGAGAGGCCTACGGCGATGGACCTGTTCAGGTGGTCTGGTTGCACGGCTGGGGCCGCACGAGCGCTGATTTCGCATCGGCGGCGGCGCTCCTGGCCCACGAGGGAATTGCTTCGGTCGCCCTCGATCTGCCGGGTTTCGGCGTCTCGCCCCTCCCCGCCACCGCCGGAGGCGCCGCTCTGTACGCGCGCCTGTTGACCCCAGTGCTCGCGGACATCAGTGCCGGTCCCCTCGTCCTCGTGGGCCACTCCTTCGGGGGGCGCGTCGCCACCGTGGTCGCGGCCACACCGGGAGATCACGTCAGGGCGTTGGT
>PLEI01000007.1 GCA_003136415.1 Acidimicrobiaceae bacterium
CGCGCGCCTCGTGGCGCGCCGGAAACCTCGATGACGCTGGCTACGACGCCGTACTGCGCGCGGAGATCGATCACGTGCTCAGCGTCCAAGAGGAAATCGGACTCGACGTCCTCGTGCACGGAGAGCCCGAGCGCAACGACATGGTTCGCTACTTCGCGGAACAGCTCAGTGGGTTCGCGCTCGCCGACGAGGGGTGGGTGCAGTCCTACGGATCGCGGTGCGTGCGACCCCCAATCCTCTTCGGCGACGTGGCGCGCCGCGGCCCGATGACNNTGGTCGTTCGTGCGAGATGACCAGCCCGAGCGCGATGCCGCCGACCAATTGGCGCTGGCCATCCGCGACGAGCTGGTGGATCTCCAGGCGGCCGGAATCTCCATTATCCAGGTCGACGAGCCCGCCTTGCGCGAGGGCCTGCCCCTTCGCTCCAATGAACGTCCGCAGTATCTGACGTGGGCGACTCGCGCCTTCCGACTGATCACCTCGGCAGCCGATGGCGCCACGCAGGTGCACACGCATATGTGTTACGCGGAACTGGGCGACATTGTTCAGGTGCTGGACGAATTGGACGTGGATGTCCTGTCCTTCGAAGCGGCGCGATCGGACATGGCCTCCGTCGACGTGCTGAACGACGCCTCGTATCAGGGCGGCATAGGGCCGGGCGTCTACGACGTGCACTCGCCATGGGTCCCCGAGGTCGCCGCGATCGAGGGGCTCCTTCGCCGGGCCCTCGAGGGTCTCGGGCCCGACCGGTTGTGGGTGAATCCCGATTGTGGCCTCAAGACCCGCCGCTACGAGCAAGTCCTTCCGACGCTCGACCACCTGGTGACAGCGGCGCGTCGTCTGCGAACCGAATTGGGCAATGGTGCAACGCCGCCGAGCGCTGGTACCGACGGCGTTAGTACCGAAACACCATCTGGCTCGTAAGCCATGAGTTCGAATGAGCTCTCTCAACGGTGGATCGCCACAGTTCCGGTCGAACTGTGGCTGATGGCGACCGTCGTAGGAGTTCACGCAGTGGAGAAGCGTCCACCGATACTTTGGCGGAGACTCTGGGAACTTCCCCGAGCGCCGTCCGCCAGCACTGCCTATCCTCAAATCCTGAGAGTTCGTCGCTTCGCGTCGAGAAGAAGGGAGGCCGGGCTGACCGGTCGACCTCTAACGCTGCTCTGAATCGGGCGAGTCCATGTTCGCCGGTACTTCGGCGCTTGACCTCTCGATCGAGTTGCCTCGATCGAGTTGCTCGGTCCCCTCGAAGACGAAGACCTCGAACTCGTCTCTCACGTCTTCGAGTTGGACCGACGTCAACGCGTCGGGCAATGTCGAGACAAGTTAGTGGGCAAGTCTCTGAGAGAGAAGGTGGTTGGTCTTGCTGCAATGTTGAGCGACGAGAGGTACATGGCCGACGTAGAGAGTGTTCCTCAAAGGAGTTGCCGACTCACGCTGCATAGCTGTGCCATCTGTGCGGTCGCCTCGCTTCGGTCTGGCTTGCACCACCGAACTTGAATTCATACGGGAAATTCTTCCAGAGGCTGAAGTTACCCGGGTGGCGCACAAGATAGCGGAAGCATTTGTCTGCGCGTTCGAGTTCCGGCCGCGGACTCAGCCACAATCCTTGCACCTAAAGGATTCGAACGACCTGACAGCGACGTGAAGCCAGCAGCGTACTCGGGCGCCCGAGGTTCCTAACGAACAGAGCAGCACTCCGCTCGGCCATGACATCGCGTTGCCCCAGTAGTGATGACAACGGATAGTTATACGGTTGGTAAGCAGCCTTTGAGCACCTCTTTGAATGAGGAGAACGATATGAGAAAGTCAGTCGTACTTCTCGACCAGGACTGTGGCCGGATCGACGCCGAGTTCGGTGAGCCACTCCTGCACATCCTCGACCATCGTCGGTGGTCCACAGATGTAGGTACGCCCCGGGAACTGGTCTGCCACCGCTTCGGCGATCATGATTTGGTCGATTCGACGATGATGCGACGCCCGTGGATCGAGCGGATCGCGAGTGAAGGTGTGGACAACGTTGAGCCACGAGAATCGTTCGGCCAAATAGGCCAAATCCCGATGGTAGAACGCGTAGTCGAAGTTGCTCGACGAGCACACGAGCCGCACGGGAACATCCAGATCCGCGGCAACCGCGTAACGGATCATGCTCATTAGTGGGACCACGCCGCTGCCCGCTCCGACCAGCAGGACCGGACCGCCGTCATCTGTCGTCCAGGTGAACCGCCCGACCGGACCGCGTACTTCGACCCGGTCGCCTACGGCGAGATCGCCGACCAGACGAGGTGAGACCAGACCGCCGGGCACTTCGCGCACCCCGAGGTCAATGATCGAGGGATCCGGTACGGGAGAAGAGCCGACGGAGTAGGCCCGCTGCACTGGACCCGACCGGCCGGGTACGAAGAGACGTACGTTGTAGTACTGGCCAGGCAAAAAGCCGACAGATCCCTCGAGACGCAACCGCAAGGTTACGGCATCTGGAGCCTCTTGGATTATGTCAAGTACCTCTGCGTTCTGCCAGCATGCAGGCTTTCGTCGCGAGACGCCACGGCTCTTGCGGCGGGACACGGACGAGGTGTCAACTGACATGTCGTCGGATTCTAATGAGGGTTCCACGAGAAAATACTTTCACTAGTATGAACTAGAAAAACAGTTTAATCTCGGCTCACTGAGATCGATCGGTGACACTAACTGTTCGTGTCTTAGGCAATCCGAGAGTTCAGGACTGCCGGCAACGGCCGGTCCGAACGAAGCGAGTACAACAATGCGCATTAATATTTGAAGCCAGAAGAGACGTTCGCCGAACTCGTTGCACACACCGGTTGAAGTCGCCCGGTATTTTCACTGTCGCAATGGAAGGGAGCTCACCGGCGGAAAGTATTGAGGCGTACATCGAGAGTGCTGTGGCGGGGCGGCTTGCTGAAGCGGAGGCAATCGTGGACAAGAGCAAACCACTCAAAGGTCGTCACGTCGCCACCGTCACCGATTGACCCATGGAAATCGACGCACTATACGAACAAATATTGGAGTACCTCGGAGTGATTGGCACAAACGAAGATGTCCAGGCCAATTGACTGGTGAGGTACCTTCGTCCGGACGGCTAATCCGGCTGACTTCAGTCAGCCACTGCAAGGTGGCATTCCTAATGTCACGTCGGGCCTCCGACACCAACATTCTCCGGTACCTTTAGTCCAACCTCGGAGAGCAGGACGTTGATCGGTGGGCTACCCACGACTTTGACTTCCAGGTGATCGGGGAAGACCTTGATCCATGCCAAAAGGTTCGCCACAAAGACGCGCCTCTCGCGTTCGTCGGCCTCGGCCCAGACTGCGTCCATGTCGAGATCTGCGAGGATGCACTCCATTGGCAGCCAGAACCCAGTCAAGGATTGACGCCGGAAAATTGCTCCGCGTGTCGGGTGCTATCAGCCGCTCAAATAAGTCCGACGAGCTGCATCGGGGCTGCCGAAGAGCCGCTCCCGGCGCAAAGTTCTTCGCGTTCCCGCCATCGGAACGCCGGTGGGTCCCGCCGCCGCAGCTCGCTCGTTCCTAGGTGTCCAAGGACAGTTCTCGGGCAGTGTCAGGTTGGCCCGACACAGCGCCGACATCGCCGAGGAGCCGCTGGAGGGCCCGGATCTCGTCGCGCAGTGCCCGCCGCCCTTTCGCGGTGATCTTTACCCAGGTGCGTGGGCGGCCATTGCCCGTTGTCTTGCTTTGGGCAACGAGGCCGGCCTCTTCCAGCGCCTGCAGGTGCCGGCCAAGGTTGCCGTCCGTAACACCGAGCGTCGTCTTCAGGTGCCTGACGTCTGCTTTAGCGAGACCGCTCAACGACGCAAGGATGCCGAGCCGTACCCGCTGATGCACATCGTCGTCGATGTCATGGATCGGGTGCGGGGTCATCGGCCAATCCTCGCTGATGCCACCCTGAGCACCGCCGCGTATGCCGCGAGCTGAACCGCTACGGCCACGTCGCCGCTGAGCGCGCCGGCGACGATGAACGAGATTGCGAGCATCGTCACCGCCGCGATACCGATGGCTCGGCTGCGAACGAATCCAGCGAGAGCCAGCAACGCGAGCGCGTTGACCACGAAC
>PLEI01000095.1 GCA_003136415.1 Acidimicrobiaceae bacterium
TTGACAAACATAGGAGCATCACCAGACAGCGCGCGAATCAATTCTTCGAGTTGCGAGACGACCTCTAAGGGGCCATGAGACTTGATGTCGACGACTTCGTCGCGAAGTCGGTCCTCGAATACGCACTCCAGTTCGGCACGAAACCTGAGTAGGTCCGGATCCCACTCCCAGCCTGCGTTAGTCACTGCCTGGTAGTGGACTTCGTAACAGAGATAGAGAGCTAACGTAAAATCATCATCGCTTAGCGCATCGATTCCTGACACGGGGGGCGTGGCCCCAAGGGTTCCCGGCTGGCGTTGGAGTGCCGAAATCACCGTGGCGCTGAGGGGGCCCCGCGACCAAGGCAGCAGTCACCAATCTGGGGCAACTGGACTTTCCACCTTGACGGCGCCCTCGTCGATTGTTGGTGTGTCGTCGTCGACAAGGACCAGAGGGGGGTTCTTGATCCTTGTCGACGAGACTTCATCGGCGCTCGCTGGGCGCCTATTGGATCTACTGCTTGAATGCATCCTTAACTTTCTCACCAGCTTGCTTGATGTTGCCCTTCATCTGATCTTGCTGTCCTTCGGCTTCGAGTTCGTCGTCGCCAGTGGTCTTGCCGGCAGCCACTTCTACCTTGCCCTTAGTCACTTGGGCCACGTTCTTGGCCTTATCCTTGTTGGTCATTGTCACTCCATTTCTCATCTATCGAAGAGCGGTAATTCTCTGTCAGTTAGTTCACGCGTTCTCGTCGATCCGTCTTACACGAGCGAGACTCCGCTGGACAAGCCATCGAATCGACAGGCGGTGGGCCAAGTTTCTTCTTAACGATGCATGAGTGTTGTCAACGCATCGAACAAACCCGGCAGCACCAAGGTTGTTGAACAAGTCTTTGACGTGCCCATCATCGGGACTTCACCGTCTCATAAAAAAGACGATGAGAATAACGACGAGAATCAAGACGACGGCTCCTCCTCCTATGTACATTGCTCGGATTCCTTTCCCCGCTGGTTAGCGTATTCTTGACGATTGGCTCGTCGGATGGGCGGCATTTCTACTAGTAGCTCGCTTGCGAAGGACGGCGTAGTCATTGGCTGCGCGTCGCTACTTGCGCTCTTCGTGCACTGAACTCGAGTCACCTTGCGAGTCGGTGACCTGGCGGTCCATGGAGTGAGTACCAGAGCCCACCTGACGTCGCGAGAAGCAAAGACAATCGACGAGACGACAAATCCGGCCGCCCCGCAATCATCAAGATCAGCCCCCCGTAGAAAGACGAAAGCCCGTACCTTGATAGGTGACGGCCCAGATCGCCCCTGCGACAGCTGCGATGGCACTTAGCACCATTCCGGCAAGACCGATATCGCACCTCCTCCTCGTGTACCCGGCCATTTGTCAGGTAGGAAAGAGTCAAAAATCAACTTCCCCCCATTTCTACTCTAGAAATGCCGCTCGCTCGTGACCAGGGCCTTTCGACTCTGGTGCTACAGGCTCACCCAGGGGAAGGTTGTGAGGGCGCCGACCGGGGTTGCACGGCCGTGCCCGCCCCGTGCCCGGACCCGGGGACGAACGAGCGCGCGAGGACAGGGGTGTGAAGACCGGTGCGGCCAGTGCGGTGCACCGGTAATCGTCCAAGTTACCCGACGGATCGTCCGAGATACTCGCGCACCTCACGGGAATTCGACGTCACGAAGCCACGAAAACCCTTGAAAAATGGTGGTGGGCCGACGTCGGGACGTCAAGTATCTCGGACAAGCGTGGGCCGTACCAACTGGAGAGCCACGACCAACAGGTCCCGCGCCCCGCATAAGCCCTGGTCGAATACTCTGCACACCCTGAGTGCACACCCGGCTGCACTGGTCGGCTCTTCGCGCCGAAGTCGTAAGTCCAAGATTGACGCATCCCTTCATCGCGAAAGGTTCCTTCCAACGAGGTGGGCGCCGGCATTCGTTCACGTCGGAAATCTACCCGCCCGGTGTGACGCGTGTACAGGATCGCGCCTTCGTACGTTTCATGGAAGATAGCCGAACGCCCAAGCCGCGGGAGTGGATGACGCCCCTCATCCAAACTTAGGACCCGATGGGGCCAGTGTTGGGTGCGGGTTCGCATCAGGAGACCGACGCAACATGCCACTTTGCACTGGATGTGACCGAACCAGAGCTTGAATCGCAAGTCCCGTCTCGTCGCTGGCCGCCCAGGGCAACGCGTCTAGAGGTCTCTTCAATGCGGAGCCAACTTGAGCGTCGCTGCCGTTGCGCCGGAACTAGTGATGTGGTCGATAATGCTCTTGGCGTAGTGGCGATACTTGACCGCATAGGCGGCATCGAGTTGATCGTCGACGTCCCCACCGGTCTCCACGAAGGAGACGTCCTTGTCGACACCTCCAGCGCAAATGTGACCTTCGTGACGGTCCTGGACGCCGCAAAACCACGAAGCGGTTCGCCCATTCACCGAACGAACGTAGAGGTCGTTTCCGCAGCGGACCACCCAGATGGTCACCGGTTCCCGAGTGGTGCCGTCGCGGCGAAGTGACGCGAGTTGGAATTCCTCGGCCTCGCCTACATTTCGAAGTTCGTCATCGGTCCACATGGCCATCGGCGAGTCACCTTTCTCCGGCGGGCCTCACCGCTAGACCGTTCCTCGCTGCCCTCGCGACGCTACTGGGTCTGACGATCAGGGTGATTACTAGAAACAGTGCCACAGCCAGCATGATGTTTCAACGGCCACGGAAGGCCCCACTGTTACAGGTACTGACAGACCCTTCCAGAACCGCACGATCACCTCTAGCCTTGACTTCGTGGACAATCGAGACGAGATCCGAGAATTCCTGACCTCCCGTCGGGCCAAGCTCACACCCCAGGAGGCGGGGCTGTCGGTCTACGGTGGCAATCGACGGGTGCCCGGACTGCGTCGAGAAGAAGTGGCCATGCTCGCCGGAGTTGGCGTTGACTACTACACACGTCTCGAGCGAGGGAATCTCCATGGCGCCTCCGAAAGCGTGCTCGAAGCGCTTGCCCGGTCGCTGCAACTCGATGAGGCCGAGCGAGCTCAGCTGTTCGACCTCGCCAGAACCGCGAACGCTTCCCCGACCACCCGGCGTCGTGCCGCGCCTCAGCGTGTCAGGCCGGAGGTGCAGCGCGTGCTCGACGCCTTCGTCAGCGCACCGGCATGGGTTCGCAACGCGCGGATGGACTTCCTCGCCGGCAACCCGCTCGGCTACGCCCTCTACTCCGAGATGTTCAGTGACCCACTGCGGCCCGCCAACAACGCCCGATTCGTGTTCCTCAACCAGCGCTCCAGGGAGTTCTTCGTCGACTGGGAGCGCGCGGCGAACGACATCGTGGCGATGCTACGCGCCGAGGCCGGCCGCAACCCCTTCGACCAGGCCCTGACCGATCTCATCGGTGAGCTGACGACCAGGAGCGACGAGTTCAGCACACGCTGGGCAGCGCACAACGTTCGCTTCCACCGCACTGGGCGCAAGTCGCTTCACCACCCTGTGGTCGGCGACCTCGACCTGAGCTTCGAGGCGATGGAACTCCCCGGCGAGGACCTGACGGTTCTCGTCTACACCGCCGAGTCCGCTTCTGCGTCACATGATGCCCTCAACCTGTTGGCCAGTTGGGCTGCGACGCTCGATCGCGAGGATGCGACGGAAGCGGCGCGTGCAATTGGCGCTGGGACGGCCTCTTCAGTTGATCGACAACGAAAGGAATCACGATGAAAGCAGTCCTCATGTACGGTGCCGGCGACGTTCGCGTTGAGGAGGTGCCCGACCCCAGCCTGCAGGAGCCGACCGACGCGCTCGTACGGGTCCTGCGGTCCTGCATCTGTGGCAGCGACCTGTGGCCCTACCGCTCAATGCCCCGCTCTGAGCAGGCCCAGCGGATGGGCCACGAGTTCCTCGGCGTCATCGAAGACGTCGGCTCTGATGTGTCCGGCCTGAAGGTGGGTGACGTCGTCGTTGCGCCCTTCGTGTGGGCCGACAACACGTGCGACTTCTGCTCCGAGGGCTTGCAGACCTCCTGTCGCCACGGTGGGATGTGGGCCCGGGACGGCGTTGACGGCGGCCAGGGTGAAGCCGTACGGGTCCCGCAGGCGCAAGGCACACTGGTGAAGTTACCGGTCGGCGAGGATTCAGATCTGCTGCCGTCCCTGCTGACGCTCTCCGACGTGCTCTGCACGGGTCACCACTGCGCGGTCAAGGCTGGAGCGGGTCCGCGCACGACCGTGACCGTGATCGGAGACGGGGCCGTCGGCCTGTCCGCTGTTCTTGCCGCAAAGCGACTGGGAGCCGAACGCATCGTGCTCATGGGGCGCCACAAGGACCGCACCGACCTCGGGCGAGAGTTCGGCGCGACGGACGTAGTGGTCGAGCGCGGCGCCGAGGGAATCGAACGGGTTCGCGAGCTGACCGGCGGGGATGGCACGCACACCGTGCTCGAGTGCGTCGGGCTGAAGGAGGCGATCGAGACGGCCTTTGGCGTGGTGCGAGACGGCGGCGTGGTGAGCCGGGTCGGCGCCCCCCAGTACCCGGACGTCCCGATGGACTTTGGCGTGTTCATGCGCAACGTCACCCTCACCGGCGGCGTCGCCCCGGCCCGGGCGTACATCGATGAGCTGCTGCCCGACGTGCTCGACGGCAAGATTCAACCGGGGCGCGTCTTCGACCAGACAGTCACGCTCGACGAAGTCCCGGGTGGTTATCGCGCGATGGCCGAACGCCGGGCGCTCAAGGTGATGGTGCAGTCGTGATGAACGATCCGACCACCACCTCGCAGTCCATTCGAACAGCATCAGCAAGGGAGTGACCATGGAGATCCAACCGAAACAGCCGACGACAGAGGCACCGGCCGAGTGGTTCACTGGCGACGTATGGGTCGACGCCATCGTCCAAGGTGCCGAGCCTTCTCGCGTACGCGTCAATACCGTTCGCTTCAGCCCCGGTGCCCGCACGGCGTGGCATTCGCACGTGCTAGGTCAGACTCTCTACGTCGTCGACGGAGTCGGTCTGGCGCAGTCCCGTAATGGTGAAGTCATTGAGATCCGCCCCGGTGACGTCATCTCGACACCCGCCGACGAATGGCATTGGCACGGTGCGACTCCCACCAACTTCATGACGCACCTTTCAATAACTGAGGGCATTGGTGACGGTGACAGGCCCGAGGCGGACTGGGGAGAGCATGTGACCGACACGGAGTATTCCGGACGCTAGGCAAGGTCAGGCTAGCCAACGCTGCGGAACGATTCGTTAACCGTCAAGCAGATTGGGCGAGCCGCCCATAGATTCAACTGTCCGCATCACAGGTAGCAAACAGAGAATCGCGAACGGCGAGACAGTGGAAGCACAGAAGGAGACCCAAAAGGGCTATCAGTGAAGCAGCGACGAAGAACCACGACGAACTGTTCCCTGGTCATGTCTCGACCATCAAGGTGACCGACCCCGAGCTCATCGAGTACTTCGACAACTTCGCCTTCGACGAGGTGCTCCGGTATGGCGGTTTGGACACCAAGATCCGCCTCATGGTGCAGCTCGCCTCGATGATCGCATGCCAAGCCCTCAGCGAATACCGGATCATGCTCGGAGCGGCGCTCACCGTCGGCGTCACGCCCATCGAGGCCAAGGAGATCCTCTACCAGGCGGTTCCCTACGTCGGCATGGCCAAAACCTTTGATTTCATCCACGCCACGAATGACGTGCTCACCGATCGTGGTATCCAGCTACCGCTTGACGGGCAGTCGACCACGACACCCGAGACCCGTGAGGAACGGGGCCTCGCCGTGCAGAAGGAGATCGTGGGCGCTGACGTCATCGATCAGATGTACGCCGCCGCGTCCGATGACGAGGTGCACTTCCAGCACCTTCTCTCCGCCAACTGCTTCGGCGACCACTACACGCGCTCAGGCATCGACGTGGGAACGCGGGAACTTCTCACGTTCGCGATGCTCGTCTCGCTCGGCGGGTGCGAGCCACAAGTCAAGGGCCACGTGGCCGCCAACCTCAACGTAGGCAACGATCGTGCGGTGCTGCTGAGCGTCGTCACACAGTTGCTACCCTTCATCGGCTACCGCGCACGCTGAACGCGCTCCGGGTGATGAACGAGGTCACCTCGTCGTGAGCGTGAGCCGCCCAGGGCGAGTGATCGGCCGAATCGGCCGATCCAGGGACCTCCCTCGACCTCGCCTAGATCGACAATTGGTGGCAAAAGGGATGATGACGTCCCATGTTGGCAGCCGGTATTGAGAGAAGGAGAAATATGACACCGCGTACTTGGATAATCACCGGCGTCAGCACGGGTTCGGCCGTGAGCTCACCGAGCAGTTGCTAGAGCGCGGCGAGCGCGTCGTTGGCACCGTTCGACGGCTCGACGCGGTCGCTGACCTCGTAGAGCGGTACCCAGAAAGGTTCAAAGCGGAGTTGCTCGACGTCACCGACACGGCGGCGATCCGCAAGGTCGTGGACAGCAGTTTCGCCGAGCTCGGACGCATCGACGTGATCGTGAGCAACGCGGGCTACGACCTCTTCGGAGCCGCCGAGGAACTCTCCGATGAACAGATCGACCACATCATCGCCACGAACCTGGTCGGTTCGATCCAGTTGATCCGCGCCGTGCTGCCGTACCTGCGCGCGCAAGGCGGCGGGCGCATCATCCAACTCTCCTCGCACGGCGGACAGGTCGCGTACCCCGGCAACTCGCTGTACCACGCCACCAAGTGGGGCATCGAGGGCTTCGTGGAGTCGGTCACGCAGGAGGTCGCCCCCTTCTGCATCGGGATGACGCTCGTCGAGCCGGGTGGGGCCCGCACGGAGTTCCGCTACGGCAGCGCGGAGGTCGCCGAGAAGATCCCCGCGTACGACGACGGTCCTGCACGCGCTCCGCTGCACATGCTGAACCCTGCGAACGGGCTCGCCCCAGGTGACCCCGCTCGCATGGCGGCAGCGATGATCGCGAGCGTCGACCAAGAGCCCGCTCCCCTGCGCATGATCCTGGGATCCGAAGCGCTTCGGAACACTCTCACGGTGCTCAGGGAGCGTGTCACCGGCTTAGAGGCGCAGGCGGAGTTCGCCGCATCGACTGACTTCCCGCCCGAGGAGTGAGGGATTCTTTTTCCTACAGATTCCCGAGACTTCTGCGTGGCACGCAAACGTTCACAGGTCAAAAGTCCTGATAAAAGGCCATCTGTATCAGGGTGATACCGCTCTGGCCCGTTTTCCCGGCCCGTTTTCTGCTTAATCAGCCCCGGCCGACCCTCACCTGGGCCCGTCAACTCCCCGCTCTCCTGGTCTCGGAGACCTTGGGCGAGGAGTTGACAGGCACCCGTGGAGGACGTCTGGACCCAAAACTGACTCAGCACGGCTGACTGTCCTGTGTTCATTGAGTCGCGCAATGAGCTGAAGCGGAAATCGATCAATGGAGGGCGCCACTCCATTCGAGGGCGACACGTAAGGAGCGGACGCGGTCGATTGCCATCTCTGGGAGGTCCTAAAAGGACCAGACGTGCGCGCGGTGCAGTCTCGTCGAGTCTCGAGTCGAGCGGACCTCAGTCTCGTCGGCGAGGGGAGGGATCTAAGTCTTCACGAGGGCTTTCACTCGCTGTATCCGTTTTTTCTAAAAGGGAATGATTGACATGGATTTTGCGTTTCAAACGTATGAAGACATTCCTGGTCGAGCGCAGCGAGCGCCAGCCAGGTGTACTCCTCGGCCTGAGCGGTGCGACGCTGCGCTTCGTCGGTGACAAGTCCCCGCCGTGGTCTTCGCAGTGCTCGATTCCCACCGCGTCTCGATGACCCGGATTCGTGCGGCGACCGCCGCGGCAGCGCGTAGCGCTGCACCAACCACAGTCAGGTCACTAGTCGACGCTGTCTGCACAAGTGTCGAATGCTCCGACCATCGCCGAGATTGCCGAAGGGGGAATCGGCTAACGGACGCGGGTGTCAGTCGGCATTTCACCGAGCGGCCAGCCACTCGAGCTGACGAGAAATCGCAAGTTCCCGGCGCCCTTTTGATGGGAAGATCGAGCCTTGGGGATACCGTAGAAGAGGTTCTGATTGCTACTCCTTTGCTACTCCAATTCGTGGATGCCGGGCGTCAGCTGAAGATTGCTACAATGCTGCTGTCGTTGCTGACCGCTTGAACTCGCCAACTGTCTCAAAAGACTTGACGCGCGCCGCTTTGAATCGTGATTGAAGTTTAGCCACGGGAACCAGGACCCACAGGAACCCGGGTCGAGTACGAACGATTCGTCGATCGTCGGAAGATCGATTGAACTCCGGAAGTGAATGATTGCGGCCATGAACGCTCGACAACCATTCGTAGAGGTCTTTGGACTCTATGACGGTGGGCGATCCGCATCAATAATTGGTCAATCACGTGGTTCCTAGTGAGTTGGAGCGGTCGATGCAACCTATGGCGTGGTTCGATCAACTCGACTTGGGTGATGCAATGGCCGAAGCCAGCCCGCGTAAGGCCCGCGGCCCCGCCGAGCCTCGTGGCACTTGCGAAATGCGGGCGGGGTATGCCGGTGAGCGCCACGGCGACCGCACCGACGCCAACGGTGACGTTGGTGAGCACGTATCCGCCGACCGTGTGTGGTCTGGCCACCTTCACCAGCAACCTCGCGGCGGCGATTGCTGGCCCCGCGGCGGATTGGCGCACAGCCATCGTCCGTGTGCTCGACCGGGCTGAGGATGAGGTGCACGAAGAGGTGGTTGCACAGTGGATCGCGGGCGACCGTGCCTCCCTCGTTCGGGCCGTCGCCGCGATTGAATCGTCGGACGTTGTCGTGCTCCAGCACGAATACGGACTGTTCGGTAGACCCGACGGTGATGAGGTGCTCGAACTCACAGGAGCCCTCCGAGTGCCTCTCATCGCGGTGCTCCACACGGTGCTCGCGAATCCAACGGAGCACCAGTGCTCGGTTCTCGATGGAGTCATCACGGCCGCTTCGGCGGTGGTTGTCCAGAGTGAGGCGGCCCGCGGTCGTCTGATAGCGGCCCACGGTACGGATCCCGACAAGGTCGTGGTCATCCCACACGGGGCCGTGGCGAACTTCGCCGGACCGGTCGACCGCGACGTGAGGCGGCCTGCCATCTTGACGTGGGAACTACTCGGTCCGGGCAAGCGGATTGGGTACGGGATTGCCGCGGTATCACTACTGCAAGGGCATTCGCCGGCACCAACGTACATCGTGACCGGACAGACCCATCCTAAAGTCCTCGCCACCCAGGGTGAACGCTACCGGAACCAACTACGTGATCTCGGATTGGCCCTGGAGTTGGGCAGACACCTCCAGTTCGACGACAGTTACCGGGAGTGGGAATCGCTCAGGGCGCTGGTGCGCAGTGTGGACGTCGTCTTGCTGCCCTACGACTCTCTCGATCAGGTCTGCTCCGGCGTTCTCGTAGAAGCCCTGGCGTCGGCCAAGCCCGTCGTCGCGACCCGGTTTCCGCTGGCGCAGGAACTGCTCTCCAACGGTGCCGGTCTGGTAGCGCCCCAGGGAGACGTCGCAGCGATGGCGGCCGCCCTCGAGCGCATCCTCTACGAACCCGGCCTCGCGGCGCAACTGAGCGAGGCCGCAAGGCGCAGAGCGTCCGTCCTGCTCTGGCCGTCGGTCGGCGCGGCCTATCGCGAGCTGATTGCCGTAACTTTGACGGCTCGACTGTTGGCGCCGGCCTCGAGCGGGCGGCCACCGTCGTCGAGGTCCCGGTGATCGCCGGCCTGAACGGGATGACGCCGGGTGGCTGGACCGGTTATGCCCGGGCGCCGGAGGACGCGAGTGCAGTCCCACTCGAGCTCAACACCTACTCAAGCCCGGGTGGTCCCGAGGTCCCGGGCCGGCAGATCGAGCAGCGTCTCGTCGAAGTGCTCGATTCCGTCAAGGCGGCGTTCACGATCCCGGTCAAGCTCAGCCCGCATCTCAGCTCGATCGGCGAGATGGACGGATTTGGATACCGGCGGCTGCGAGGCCCGGTGGCGTTCCGCGCGTCCTCGGGGTACGCGTCATGACCACCGCCGGCGCAACCGGCTCCGAGGAGACGCTGCGCGATGGCCGGGTCGTGGTCGCCCGCTTGCTCCGCGTTGACGACACGGTCGCAGTCGCCGCGTTCTGGCGTCGGCTCGACACCGCGGCACGCCGTCGATTCCTCGACTTGGCCCATCTCCCTCCTGAGGATCCCAGTTCCCTCGCTCGACTGGCTCCTGGCGATGGGCATGGGATCGTCGCGATCGGCCCGTCGGCCCAGATTGTGGGTATTGCGCACTACGAGCGAGCAGAAGGCGACACGGCTGAATTCTCGGTGTTCGTCGACACGGCCTACCGGCGCGTCGGGCTTGGAACACTACTCCTCCGACGGTTGGCCGACTCGGCGCGTCACGTCGGGGTGCGGAAGATGGTGAGCGACGTCGCAAGCGACGAGACCGCGATCCTTCGCGTGCTCGCCGAACTTGGCCTTGACTACGAAGAGCAGGTCAGCGGGCCCAGGGTGCACGCCAGCTTTGCCGTGCAGGAGACTAACGCCTACCTCGAGGCCGTGCTCGCCGATCAGCGTGAAGCCGCTCGCACGGCGCTCGAACCCTTTCTGCGACCCCGGTCGATCGCGGTGGTCGGGGCGAGCGACACACCCACGAGCATGGGCGGGCTGATCTTCTCCCACCTGCTCTCGAGTGGCTACGACGGGCGGCTCTACGCGGTCAACCCGAATCACCGGAGTGTCCACGGCGAAATCGCCTACCCCGACCTGGCCGCGTGCCCCGATCCGCCCGACCTGGCCGTCGTCGCCGTGCCGGCGCCAATCGTGGCAGGAATCGTTGACGAGGCCGGGGCACGCGGGGTCCGAGCCCTCTGTGTGATCTCGGCTGGGTTCGCTGAGGTCGGAGGAGGGGGGCGGGCCCTCCAAGACGACCTCCGTTCCCGGGCCCGTGCCGCCGGGGTGCGCCTCATCGGTCCGAACTGCATGGGGCTGTTGAACGGTGGGCCAGTGCCTCGCTTCAACGCCTCCTTCAGCCCGACCCTCCCGCCGCCGGGACGCATGGCGTTCGTTACCCAGTCGGGCGGTATCGGTCTTGCCGCCCTCGCGCTGCTCGTCGACCCCTCGCTCGGGTTGAGCGGCTTCGTCTCGGTCGGCAATGCCGCCGATCTGGCGCCGAACGATCTGTTTCTCTACTGGGACGAAGATCCCGGCACCGATCTTGTCCTCGCGTACCTCGAATCGGTGCCGGACGCCCGCCGCTTCGCCCGCGTGGCCCGGCACGTCTCACGGCGAAAGCCCATCGTGGTGGTGAAGGCCGGTCGCACCTCTTCGGGGCGACGGGCGGCGTCTTCACACACCGCGGCACTGGCGGCCGGCGAACCGGCCGTCGAAGCGCTGTTCCACCAGGCAGGGGTAATCCGGGCCGAAACCCTCGAGGAGCTCTTCGACATCGGAGCCGTCGCGTCCTCCCAGCCCGCCCCGGCTGGGAGGAGGGTGGCGGTGCTCAGCAACGGCGGGGGGCCGGGCATATTGGTGGCGGACGCGTGTGAAGCTGCCGGGCTCCTCGTGCCAGAGCTCTCCGAGCACACCCAGACAGCGCTGCGCGCCGACCTGCCGCCGGAGGCTTCGGTGGCGAATCCCGTCGACATGGTGGCCAGTGCCAGCGCCGAGCAGTACGGGAAGTGTCTGCGCCTCCTCGGTCAGGCCGAGGAGATCGACGCCGTCATCGTGGTGTTCATCCCGCCGTTCCTCACTCGCGCCGAGGACGTCGCTCGCGAGATCGTGGCCGCAGTGAACGACCTGCGACCCGCCAAACCCACCGTCGCCGTCTTCATGACCCCCGATTCTGCGCCCGAGGTGCTCGGTGCCGCCGGCATTCCCACCTTCACCTACCCCGAGCGTGCCGCGACCGCACTCGGGCGCGTCGCAAACTGGGCGGAGTGGCGATCCCGACCCGACAGCCGGGTGGTGACGCCCCTGGGCATCGACCAGTTGAAGGGTCGTGCCCTCGTCGACGCTGCGCTTGACGGCCAGCCTGGTGGTGGCTGGGCCGACGCGGCCGTGGCCGAAGGCCTCCTCGACGCCTACGGCATCTCGACCATCCGGACGCGTCGGGTGCACACGCCCGAGGAGGCCGCTGCCGCCCAGGCTGAGTTGGGCGGAACAGTCGCCGTCAAGATCGCTGCGGCCATCCACAAGAGCGACGTCGGTGGCGTCGCACTGGGCCTCGACAGCCCGAGCGCCGCTTCCGAGGCTCTGGTCGCGATCCGCCGGTCCCTCAACGACGCGGGCTTGGCCGAGCACACTGGGGAGTTCCTAGTACAAGAGCAAGTACTCGACGGCGTCGAGATGATCGTCGGCGTGAACCACGACCCGGACTTCGGTCCGCTCGTGCTCGCCGGCCTCGGCGGAACGATGGTCGAGCTCCTCGGCGACGTCGCCATCCGGATCACCCCCTTGAGCGATACGGACGTCGATGAGATGCTGCGTTCGCTCCGCTCGTACCGGCTGCTCACCGGCTACCGCAACTCCCCTCCTCTCGACGTGGCGGCCTTCGCCGAGCTGCTCCATCGAGTGAGCGCCATGGTCGAAGACATTCCCGAACTCACCGAGCTCGACCTCAACCCCGTTTTCGTCCGCCGACACGGTGTCCTCGTCGCCGACATCCGCATCCGTCTCACGCCGTAGGTGGGTACACCGAAGGCTGGACCGCGAAGCGCTCACGCCCAAGGATGGTCTTTGAGAACGGCCTCACCAACGCGCTCGTCGAATCGTTCAACACGAGGATCCGTCTGATCACTCGACGCACCTTTGGGTTCCACAACTTGAACGTCCTCGTCGTCCTGGCTCGGCTCACCTTCAGCGGTCAGCGGTCAGCCGTCAGCGTCCAAAACTACCCACTTGTACGGAGAGCCGATTCTTGTATGCGGCAGCACGCAACCTGACACCCGAGCGCCCATGACGACCAGGCTCATCGTCGGCTCTCGATTGGGCTTGGCCGCTGTCTAAGGACGCTGCGAAGAAAGGCGATCTTCTCGTCGGCGGACTTGGCGCGAAGACCGAACGCCTCGATCTGAACGTCCTTCACCGCGAGCAACTGACATGCGTCGGCGAGCTCGCGCTCCGTTCGGCCTTTCGTGGCGATGTCGTGCAGCGGCGCGGCGGCGGCGAACGGGTCAAGGCGACCACACGCCACGAGGTCCGCAATGGCGATCTCGACGACGCCGTCGCCGCGCGCTCGGCGATTGGGCAGCTTGCCCGCGCGTTCGTCACGTCGCAGCGTGTCGACCGAGTATCCGCAGACATCCGCCGCCTCCTGTCGGGTGAAATAACGAGTCTCAGTCATGTCAGTTCCTCCTTCGGCCGCGGCGACGATCGCCGAGCCAGGGAGTACGGTGCCGACTTGCCATGAGGGGCAGCCGCCCCATTTTATGGCGACACCCCTTCTGGGCCAGGGGAAAGCTGTGAGGGCGCCGGCCGGGGGCTGCACGGCCGTGCCCACCCCGTGCCCGGGGTCCGGGAACGAACGAGCGCGGGGGGGCCAGGGTGTGAAGAGCGGTGCAGCCAGTGCAACGCACCGGTAATCGTCCGAGATACTCGCGCGTCCGAGCGGAATCGGACGTCACGAAGCCGCGAAAACCCTTGAAAAAAGGGAGTGGGCCGTACAGGACTTGAACCTGTGACCCCTTCCATGTCAAGGAAGTGCGCTACCAGACTGCGCCAACGGCCCCTAAGGGCCCCAGCCTAACACTTAGAAGGATTTTCAAGAACCGCGCAACGGCAGACTGGAAGGGTCGAATTCAAGCGCGAGCGAGATTTGCGGCGAAGAGGCGCGTCGTTCAGCGTCGTTGCGCGCCACTTGGGCTAGGAAGACTTCCACGGACGCACGCGCGTCGCCTAAGGCATGATGTCCGCCCGGCGCCACCCCGTAGTACTGGCACAAACTGCTCAAACTGCGGCGGCGCCCCGACGCCGCGCGTGATTCGATCACCTCGTCGTGCTTGATGACGTCGATGACCGGCAGTCGCTCAACGTGCAGGTCATCAAGAAGGTTCTTCTGCAGCACCGAGGCGTAACTGCGACGCAGCATCTCGATGTCGAAGAACGTCACGTTGGCTCCGACGATACTGGCGCCTCGACTTAGGTATTCGCGCAGTACCCCCACCGCGCGAATCAAACCCATGGGAACCGACAGTGCTTCGCGCGCCTGATACTTGGCTTCGAGCTCGTCCATCGACACACCGTGCACGCGTTGCGCACCAGGCGAAATGGGACGGTCGGGTCGAACGTAGAAGTGTTCACTCCAGACCGGACGCCCACGCTCATACGCCCAGAAACCGTAGGAGATGGCTCTTTCGCACCCAACGTCCAGTCCCGTCGTCTCGGTATCAAAACCGAGTAGCACCTCGGGGATGGCGAAGTATTTCTTGTGCACGAACCAACCTTTGTCGACCGATGTTACATCGACCCTCCCACATCACTGCGGCCCCTTCATGACGCCGCGTAATGCGCCACGAGTTCGTTCGCCAGTACGTCGACCGAGCTAACGATGCGCGAGGGTCGATACGGGAAGCGCTGCGCGTCGTCTTCACTCGAGACTCCTGAGAGGACCAGCACGGTGTGGAGTCCCGCCTCGAGGCCCGCCACCATGTCAGTGTCCATACGGTCACCCACCATGGCGGTCGATTCGGAGTGAGCCGAGAGCTCGCGCAACGCCGAACGAATCATCAAGGGGTTCGGCTTACCGACGAAGTACGGATCCTTGCCCGTCGCCCGACTGATCAACGCGGTGAGGGCGCCAGTGGCGGGCAACGAACCGTCGAGGCTTGGCCCCGTCGGATCGGGGTTGGTCGCAATGAAGCGCGTGCCACCCTCGATCAGACGCACGGCCTTGGTGATGCGTTCGAAGCTGTAGTTTCGCGTTTCGCCAATGACCACGTAGTCCGGGTCATTTTCGGATTGGGTATAGCCCACTTCGTGCAACGCGGTGGTGAGGCCCACTTCACCAATGACGAAGGCTGAACCGCCCGGACGCTGGGCGGCCAAGAATCCGGCGGTCGCGAGGGCCGAAGTCCAGATGTGATCCTCGGGGACGTTGAGGCCGCCGAAGTTCAAGCGGGCGCTCAAATCGCGCCGCGTGTACATCGAGTTGTTGGTCAACACCAGAAACGGCGTTTCACTCTCGCGCAGGATGTCGAGGAAACGGTTCGCTCCCTCAATGGGGTGCTCTTCGCGCACCAGAACCCCGTCCATGTCGAGGAGCCACGAGCCAATTTCGGACGCGTTGCGCACATTAGGCCACGTCGAGGGTCTCTTTTGCGCCATCCTGCACGTCTCCTTCATTGGAACTGACTACGGTCGCTGCGTCGGGTATTGCCCGACGTCACTGCGGCGACGCTGGTCGTCCCGATTCATCAGTCATTCTAGGCGAGGCCTCGCAGGGCACCCGAATCCCAAGGCCGAGAACATCGGGAGAATTCACCATCGTGACCACCGCAGGGCGTAGCAAGACTCCCCCGCGCCGCTTCTTTACGTGGCCACCCCGGCGAACTGACTGTTGTACAGCGCGAAGTACACGCCCTGAGCAGCCATTAGGACATCGTGCGACCCTTGCTCGACGATGCGCCCCTTATCCATGACGATGATGGTGTCGGCGTCACGGATCGTGGAGAGGCGGTGCGCGATGACGAAGCTGGTTCGCCCGTGGCGCAACTCCGCCATGGCTTCTTGGATTAGCACCTCGGTGCGCGTATCGACGTTGCTCGTCGCTTCGTCCAAAATCAGGATGCTCTGGTCGGCCAAGAACGCCCGCGCAATCGTGAGGAGCTGCTTTTGTCCGGCCGAGAGGTTGGAGGCGTCCTCGTCGAGCACCGTGTCGTAGCCCTGGGGCAGAGTGCGTACGAAGGAATCGGCGCGAGCCTCCTCAGCCGCGGCGATCACGTCGGCGTCGCTGGCGTCGGGCCGTCCGTATCGAATGTTGTCGCGAATCGAACCGGAGAACATCCACGTGTCCTGTAACACCATCCCGTACGTGCTGCGCACTTGGTCGCGGGTCAGGTCGCGGTAATCGACACCATTGAGGGCGATGAGTCCCGAATCAATCTCGTAGAAACGAACCAACAGATTGACCACGGTTGTCTTACCCGCACCGGTGGGCCCCACAATGGCAATGGTGGCGCCCACCGGGACCTCAAGGTTGAAGTCTTCGATGAGGGGCTCGTCGGGATCGTAGCGAAAATTCACGTGTTGCAGGCTCACGCTGGACACCGGACTCTGCGCCGGGGGCACTGATGTCCCGCTCGGAGTGTCGGGGGTCTCCTCGTCGGCGTCGAGGAACTCAAAGACTCGCTCGGCGGATGCGACGCCCGATTGCAGCATGTTCATCTGGCTCGCAATTTGCGTGATCGGCATGGTGAACTGACGAGAATACTGAATGAACGCCGTCACGGCTCCCAGTGACAACAGTCCCGACGCTACGCGGTAACCGCCCAAGACGGCGATGGCGACGTAGTTGACGTTCGAGATGAACTGCATGGAAGGCTGGATGATCCCCGAGAGGAATTGCGCCTTGAAACTCGCCAAGTAGAGCGATTTGTTATGTCGATTGAATTCCTCGATGGTGGCTTCACTGCGTCCAAACACCTGTACGAGCTCGTGTCCCGTGTGGGTCTCTTCCACCAAGCCGTTCAACGTACCCGTGCGGCGCCACTGGTCCGTGAAATGTCGCTGCGACCGCTTGGCAATCCACATGGTGATCACGAGGGCCAAGGGAATGGTGACGATGCTGACGAGCGCCAGCAGGGGCGAAATCCAGAGCATCATTCCCATCACGCCCACGATGGTGAGGACCGATGTAATGAGCTGGCTGAGCCCCTGCTGGATCGTCGTGGTCAAATTGTCGATGTCGTTGGTGACCCGGCTCAGGACGTCGCCGTGGGGGTGTGAGTCGAAGTAGCGAAGCGGAAGACGGCTCATCTTTGCTTCGACGTCGCGTCGCATCGTAAAGATGATCCGTTGCGTGAGGCCGGCCATGGTGAAACCTTGGAGGTAATTGAAGAGCGAACCCCCGAGGTAGACGAGGGCCGCCACTCCGAGGACGGCGCCCATCTTCATGATGTCCACCCCCACCCCCGGCGTAAGGTGCATCCCGGACATCATGGAGGCCAACTGACCGTGTCCGGTGGCCTTGAGCTGCGCTATTGCCTGAGCCTGGGTGGTGCCCGCGGGCAATCTCTTGGAGATGATGCCGTCGAAGAGGATGTTGGTCGCGCTGCCCAGGATCTGCGGTCCCGACACCATGAAGCCCACTGACGCCACGCCGAGGACGAGGGCCCATATCAACTTGACCCTCTCGGGGGCCAGACGAGACAGCAAACGCCGGGTCGTCCCGCGAACATTCTTGCTCTTGCTCTGCGGTCCCGGTCCCGCGCGCATGGGTCCCATCGCCATGCTCATCTCGTCGCGTCCTCGCCCAGCTGAGAGACCACGATCTCGTGGTAGGTCGAACAGTTCAGCATCAACTGTCGGTGAGTTCCTACGCCCACGACGTGACCATTGTCGAGCACGATGATCTGATCGGCGTCGATGATGGTCGACACCCGCTGCGCGACGATGACCACCGTCGCCGCACCAATGTCGGACTTGAGGGCCCGGCGAAGACGTGCGTCGGTGGTGGCGTCCAGGGCGGAGAAGCAGTCGTCGAAGAGGTAGGCGTCGGCGCGCTTCACCAGGGCACGCGCGATGCACAGCCGTTGGCGCTGGCCGCCCGACACGTTGGTACCACCCTGATCAATGGGCGCCGCCAAACCACCGGACATCGACTGCACGAAGTCGGTCGCCTGGGCGATCTCGAGAGCGTGCCAGAGTTCTTCGTCACTCGCGTCCTCGCGTCCAAAACGAAGGTTCGACGCGACGGTGCCGCTGAAGAGATACGCACTCTGAGGAACGATGCCGAGTGAACTCCACAGTCCCTCGAGACTCTGATCACGTACGTCGACGCCGTTCACGCTGACGTGACCCTCGGTGGCCTCGAAGAAACGCGGGATGAGGTTCAATAGCGTGGTCTTGCCGCTGCCGGTACCACCGATGATGGCGCTAGTCGAACTCGGCGCCAGTGTGAAGTCAAGCCCTTCGAGGACGGGCCGTTCGCTGCCGGGGTACGCGAACGACACCTTTTCAAAACGGATCGCGCCGCTGTGCCCAGTGGGAGCAAGGGCGCGCGTGGGATTGGTGATGACCGGCGACGTGTTGAGCACTTGGCTCACCCGTTCGGCGCTGGCGGCGGCGCGTGGTAGCAGGATCGCCACCATCACCGCCATCATGACCGATAGCAATATCTGCATGATGTAGGTCAAAAACGCCGTGAGGTTGCCGATCGGCATCGACCCCTCGCTCACCAGTCGTCCGCCGAACCACACGACCGCCACTGAGGAGAGGTTGAGGATGACCATCATCATCGGCAGCATCACCGCGAAAGTCCGGTTGACGCTCAGGGCCGTGCCAGTGAGATCCTGATTCGCCTCGTTGAAGCGCTCACCCTCGAAGTCACTGCGCACGAAGGCTCGAATGACGCGCACGCCGGTGATCTGTTCACGCAACACCTCGTTCAGCCGGTCGATCTTTACTTGCATGGAACGAAATTTCGGCACGACCTTCACCATCACGATGCCGAGGAACACTCCCATCAACGGCACGGCCACGAGCAACAACGTGGAAAGCTGAGCCCCCTCGTGCAAGGCCATCGCAATGCCGCCAAAGCACATGATGGGAGCGACCACCATCATGGTCAGGGCCATTTGAAGGAAAATTTGGATCTGCTGCACGTCATTGGTGTTTCGAGTGATGAGCGAGGCGGTGCCAAAGGCGTTCATGTCGCGGGTGGAGAACGCCTGCACCCGGCTAAAGACCCCCGATCGAATGTCGGCGCCTGCTCCCATCGCCACTCGCGAGGCCCAGTAGATTCCGACCACCGAGAACACGCCAATCACGAGCGTCAGGGCGATCATCCACTCACCCGTGTGAATGATGTAGTGGAGATTGCCGGTCACGACCCCGTTGTTAATGATGTCGCCGTTGAGATTGGGGAGATAGAGGTTGCCCGCGGTCTGAGCTACTAGCAAAACCACCAGGGCGAGAATCTGGCGAATGTAGGGACGTAGGTAGGAGCCGAGAAGTCGCAGGAGAACCATTTCTTCTCAACGATAGCCACCTCCTCGCGAAGTTATTCGGTGTCACAATGGCCCAAGGTCACGACGTTGCCCGCGAGAATCTCTGGTGGAACGGCATCGATCTCGAGTCGCTGTAACGACGAGTTCGCTCGAGAGACGAGATAGGCAGAGCCTAGGAAACTGGGAATGACGTCTCTTCAGCCCCCAACCCCCACCGTCATCGGTGCCAGTTGGTGCCCGGACTGTCGACGTACCAAGTCGTTCCCGGACGAACCGCGTATTACTTACGAATGGAATGACCTCAACACTCGCCCCGAAGCGACTGTCCTGCTCGAAGGGCTCACTGGAGGCAGCCGCATCATCCCGACGGTCGTGTTCCCCGACGGATCGCACTTGGCCGAACCCGGAAACGACGAGCTCGCCGACAAGCTCGGTCTTACTCGTGTCGCCTGGGAGCCAATGTACGACCTCATCATCATCGGTAGTGGGCCCACCGGCATCACGACGTCAATCTACGCGGCGCGTGAAAACTCCTCGGTTCTCATCATCGAGAAGTCGGCGTTCCGCGGACAGGCGCGAGTCACCGAATATCTCGACAACTACCCCGGCTTTCCCGACGGCGTCGCGGGCCGCGTGCGACGGTCCCTTCTACCGCGGCGCCGAGGAGGTCGTCGTCATTGGCGGTGGAAACAGCGGACTCGAGGAGGGACGATTCCTCACGCAATTCGCGGAGCACGTGGCGGTCGTGGAGTACTCCGAACGTCTCGCCGGCAGTCGGCTCTTGCAGGACAAAGGTGCTCGAATACCTCCAGATGAGTGTTCGTTACTCCACCGAGGTGAGGGCATTTGAGGCGGACGATAACGGCAAGTTCGTCGCCGTGGTCCTCGAGGACCGCACTACCGGTGCGTCGACCCGCCACCCGGCCTCGGTGTCGGGTCGCGGCTCCACCAAGAAACTCGCCTGCACTGTAGGCGAGGGTGCCGCCGCCGCCATCCAAATCCGTTACCACCTCGACGCGGTGGCGTCGTCGCGGATGTCGGCTGGCCGCAAGGGCGGCCGCTAGCATTCGGCGACGAACGATTCGCGGAGGCGACGACCCGTGAGCCTGGCCCTGGCATCAGCTTCAACAAATTCGACGCCCCCTCGGGGGCGCAGCGAGTCGCGTACGAGGGTGGGCGTCGACGTGCAGGTGGTCGATGAGATCACGGTGTCATTGGCGGCCTTCGGCGAGCGTTACGTGTCGCGCGTCTTCAATGCCGAAGAGGTCGCTCACGTGCGGCGCCACCCCTCGACCGCCGCATCGTATCTCGCTGGTCGCTTCGCCGCGCGCGAGGCCGTCATCAAGGTCCTCGGCGTCGACTCCGCTCTCGCAGTGTGGAGAGACATAGATATCGTCGCCCAGCCGACGACGACGCCCCGAGTGGTCTTGATCGATTCGGCCCTCGAACTCGCCAATTCTCTCGGAATCACTGAGATTCTTCTCAGCCTTAGCCACGCCCGTCACGTCGCCACGGCGGTGGCCGTCGCCGACGTCATTTCAACTAGCGCGGGAGGGTCTCCGTGAGTTCCACCTCAGACAGCATTCGCCAGGTCCTAGAGTCACACGGACAATTGCCCGTTGGAATTTCGACGTTGCGCAATGGTGACGACCTCTACCAGAACGGTCTCACCTCTCACGCGAGCGTGAATGTCATGTTGGCCCTTGAAGACACCTTCAACATCGAGTTCCCCGATTCGATGCTGCGCAAGTCGACTTTCCAGTCCGTCGCGGCCATTGCCGAGGTTCTCATATCCCTGGGAGTTGAAGAGCCCCAGCACTAGGATTTGCGCTGTTGGGCAACCACCTAGCTAGGGGAATATCGTCATGAGTGCCAGTGAGTTTCGCCGCACACTTCTCGACGAGGGAATACTGGTCCCAGGAGGGGTGACGGGCCTGTATCACCGGTCATTCGCCTTCGAACGAATTGCCCGCGGCGTGGAGTCCTACGTTTCCCACGCCGGCGACGTCGCAGAAAGTCGTCGCCTCTACTTCCCGCCAGTGATGGCAAAATCCACCCTCGTGAAGTCGGGCTACTTGCGCTCTTTTCCCGACCTCGTCGGAGTGATCTCAACCTTCGGCGGGAGTGATCGAGAGTTGCCGGCGCTACTCGCCCGGGTCGACGCTGAGGAGGAGTGGTCGGATTTGTTGGTTAGCACCGACGTCGCCATGTGCTCGGCCGCCTGCCACAGCCTCTTCCCCCTCTTCCAGGGTGACACCCTCGGACGCGACGGCACCGTCTACGAGATTCAGGGCACCTGCTTTCGCCACGAGCCCAGCGAAGATCCCGCTCGAATGCAGTCGTTCCGTCAACACGAGTTCGTCTATCTCGGCACCGCCGAGGGCGCCCTGGCCCATCGCACGTACTGGCTAGAGCGAGGGACCGAACTGTTGGGCGCTCTGGGCCTCGCCGTGGAGGTCGTCGTCGCCAATGATCCCTTCTTTGGCCGGGCGGGACGACTTCTCGCCACTGGTCAACTGGAGAAAGAACTCAAGTACGAAATCACATCACCAATCAGCTCCGCAGTCGCGGGCGCTATTGCGTCGGGCAATTACCACGAGGACCATTTTGGTGTGGACTTCCGTATTCTCTTGGAAGATGGCTCGCCCGTCCACAGCGCGTGCATCGGCTTTGGACTAGAACGGATCTCGCTCGCCCTCGTGCTCGCGTACGGCACGCACGTGGATCAGTGGCCCGGCGATGTTCGTCACCTGCTTCAACTTGAAACTGGCCGGCTCGCACCATGACCAGCGATTTGTCATCGGCCGTCGACGAGCCCACGTGGTTCGGGCGCAGTGGCGAACCGCTCTTCGGCATCTTGAGTACGCCATCCTCTGGCCAGGTGCGAGGCGGTATCGTCATCGCTCCGCCCGTCGGCTTCGAAGCGCGGGGGGCGGGCCTCGCTCTGCGGGGCCTAGCGGTCGCCCTCGCCGCCCGAGGATTCATCGTGTTGCGATTCGACTACCGAGGGACCGGTGACTCCAGCGGCGATTTCGGCACGTCCGCACCCGACCCTCAATGGATGGACGACGTGGCCAGTGCCGTGCAATTTCTTCGCGAGGGCGGAGCGGACTCGGTTTCGGTAGTTGGTATGCGATTGGGCGCAACGTTGGCGGCCCTCGCTGCGAGCCAGCAGCCGCTTCACCTGACGTCTTTAGTCTTGTGGGACCCCTGCGAGTCGGGACGCAGTTACCTACGCGAACTGCGGGCTCTCGAATCCCTACGTCGCCAGAATTTCAACGACGGTAACGACGGGTCCGTCGAGACCGTCGAATTCCGATTCCCCGGGTCCATGGCNNCCAGCGGGCTCTAGTGATTTCACGTGCGCAGCGCCCGCTGTCGGTTCCGCTCAATGAACACCTGAGTGGCGGCAAGACCGAGTTCGCGACGACAAAAGAACAAGAGGCGCTCCTTGGCGTGGCGCCTTTCTTCGCCACCTCTCCCTCACTCACTATCGAACTCATCGCCACGTGGCTGGAGGAAGCGGACGAAACGGCCCACCAGTCTGTGGCGCTCGCAACGACCAACGAAGCGGTGGTGGAAGTTGATAGTGGCGGGGGCGTAATCCTTGAACGCGCGATCAAGCTGGGCTCGCGCGAGTTGTTCGCCATCGTCACCCAACCGCGCAACGGTGGGCGTGGCCCCTGGATCGTGATGCTCGCGGGCCTGCACGAGGACCACAAGGGACCCTCGCGGCAGTGGGTGCAATTGTCACGCCGGTGGGCGCGAGCCGGACTGCGCTGCGTGCGACTCGACGTGTCCGGGATGGGCGAGTCGCACCAACATGCAGGTGATCCCCCACTGCAGTCGTTTAATCCTGTGTGGATTGATGACGTCAACTCCGCGATTCTGGCCCTCGAGCCCACTGATCCCTCGAACTGCGTCTACGTCGGCGTGTGCTCTGGGGCATTCCTCGCTCTAGAAAGCGCCCTTCGATCTCGCGCGCGAGGCGTCTGCGTCATCAATCCGCCCATAGGCACGAACTACATCCATGCCATCACTCGCTTGCAGATGTTCCCTTCGGCGACCGCGCGACGTATCGCTCAACCCATGAAGCGATTGCTCGATACGCACCATTGGGTCGGCGCGGGACTGTGGCAAGAAGTCAGTCGAATATTGCCGCGACGATGGGCAACCGATGTAATGAAGGCGATCAAGTCCAACGGCACTGACATCTACGTGCTCGGAAGCCTAGATGACCTCTCGCCCTACCCCCGCGTGCCGATAGTGCGGTCCATTGAAGGTCGGCGAATTGACCATGTCAAGCCCTATCCCTTCATGTTCGTGCCGGAGATGGACCACGACATGTCGGTCGCGGATGGACGCGATCGAGCTGCCCATTTACTCGACGAGCATATTCGTACCACCTACGCGACCGCCTCGTCGAACACGAGCCCACCGGAGGACACATGACTAACGACATAACTGACGCGCTTAATGCGCCGAGCGAAGCGCTCGGCAAGTGGGAGGCGGCTGCGTGGCAACTCGGTGTCAATATCGCGGGACCCGCGTCCGGCGACGTTGACGAGAAGGCGCGCTTTCCCGAGGAATCGCTGGCCGCCTTCCGAGCGGAGCGCTTTTTGTCGGCGCTCTTGCCGGTATCTGTGGGCGGCGGCGGCGCGACACTTCTCGAGATGGTGGGAGCGGTGCGCGCGGTCGCGGCACACTGTGCTTCGAGCGCACTGGTGCTGGCGATGCATTCCATTGAGATCGTGAATCTCAATCGCCACGGTACGACTGATCAGCTTGGCGATCTCTCGCGCGAGATCGCCGCTAATGAACTGCTCATCGCGAACGCCAATAGCGAGGCGGGCCTCGGCGGAGACGTGGGCCGCAGCATCTGTGCCCTCGACGTGACCTCCACGCCGTGGACGCTCGATAAGGACGCGTTGGCCATCTCCTACGGTGAAAATGCGGACATCATCGTCGCCACCGCTCGCCGGTCCGCTGAGGCCAGCGAGACCGATCAGGCATTCGTCGTGGTTCGCGCCCACGACGCCCTCATGAATCCCCTATCGTCCTGGGACACCTTGGGCCTTCGCGGCACGTGCAGCCGAGGCTACGCGTTGCACGCCACCGTGCACGAGTCATTGGTCTTCCCGGTTCCCTTCTCGGTGGTGGCCAATGACGGCGGCGGCCAGGCTCGCCAGCTGCTGCTGAGCGCCGTGTGGGTGGGCTTGGCCGAGTCGGCCGCGTCGCGCGCCCACGCTTACGTACGCGCCGCCGCGCGCAAGGCCATTGGCACGGTGCCCCCGGGGGCGTATCGACTCTCCGAAATCACGGCAGACTTGCACGAGATACGCGCCCTGCTCGTCGCTTGTACCCAGCGCTACGAGGCGCTCGACGCCATCGGCGACCTTCAAAATGCGGGATTGACCATTGTGTTGCGCAATCTCAAGGTCACCACCTCAGAGGCCGCGGTTCGCATCGCGACGTCCTCTCTCGAGGTGTGTGGCATCTCCGGCTACCAGCGCAACTCGCCCTATAGCCTCGACCGACTGATCCGTGACTCGCACGGCGGACTCATCATGGTCTCCAATGACCGCTACCTCCGCGATAACGCACAGCTACTCCTGGCTCGCAAGAGTCTCTGACGTTGCGCGTGCGAAGCGAACTACCCACCCTCGCCTACGTCTATCACCCCCGGTCGTTTGCGACGATGTCGCTCGTGGAGGCCGCCACCGGACGCTGCCACCTCCTATGGATCATCGATTCCTCCGACCCCGACGTCGCGTCAATGGCGCGACTCCTGAAGCGCTTTGGGACCTGCATCGACGTCGCGGGACTCGACCTCGACGGCGCGGTCGCCGCCATTACACCGTTCCAGCCCGATGCATTACTCACCCTCGCTGACGACTGTCTGGTTTTCGGCGCGGAACTCGCCGATCGACTGGGACTGGCCTTCACCACTCCCGACGTCGGTCGGCGCTTAACTGACAAACACGCGCAGCGCGCCGCTCTCGCGAGCGCCGGCCTCGAGGTGCCACGCCAGTGGCTGATTAGCCCGTCGGAACCCTCTATTTTCGAAGAGATTCTTCGTGACGCGCGCTTCCCGGCGGTCTTGAAACCCCGTCGCGGCGAAGGCAGTCGCGACACGATGCCCATTTCAACATTCGAAGAATTGACGAGCCTCTGGCGGTCCGAGGGCTTCGCCGATTCCGATCGCGACTTTGTCTTCGAGGAGTACATCCCCGACAGCGAAGAACCACTGGGCGGACGGGACTTTGCGGGCTACGTCTCGGTGGAGAGCGTCGTGAGCCACGGCGTGGTGAGCCACCTCGCGATCAACGGGCGGATGCCGCCGGCCTTCCCGTTTCGCGAGACGGGCTTCTTCATCCCCGCGGACCTCGACGAGGCCCTCTCGAAGCGCGTACTCGCCCTGGCCGCGAGCGCCGCCCACGCCTTGGGCGTCATCCAGGGATGCCTGCACACCGAAATCAAACTCACACCAACGGGTCCGGTCGTCATCGAAGTCAATGGACGCATCGGCGGCGGCGTGCCCGAAATGCTCATGGCCGCCACGGGAATTAACCTTCTCGCCATCGCTTTTGACGTGGCGCTGGGCGTCAACGTCGTGCTCCCCTTTCCCACGCCCGAGCGTCTCGCGTACCTCTTTTACGTCCAGGCACCCGCGCAAATGAGTTGCATTCTGGCAGTGGAGGGACTCGCGGAGCTTCGCGAAGAATCCGGGGTGGAGGAGATCATTTTGAATCGCGGACCAGGTGCCGACGTCAGTTGGCGCCACGGTAACCACGGTCACGTCGTCTCGGTCTTGGGTACGACGGCGAACCATGATGGACTTCGCCGGATCAACACACTTATTTCACAGTTGATTCGAATCGAAGGCTCCTAGCATTGAGGTATGGCTCCCGTTAAGAAGCGCGTTGGCTTGGCCCTCGTTGCTGGCGTGGTTGCTCTGACTCTGGCAGCAGTCCCCGTCCTACCCCCCGCGGGCGCGGTCACGACCAGGGCCCTCGGTGCGTCGCTCGCACTTCTATCACCCGGTGACCATCGCGAAAGCCTCCAATGGGGTGGCCTGACCCGAACGTACATCGTCCATGTTCCGCCAGGTCGGGCGCTCATGAACCGACCACTCATCCTCGTCTACCACGGAGCCACCGATACCGACACCATCACTATTGCCACGACTGACTTTGAACAAGTCGCCGACCGCACTGGTGACGTTGTTGCGTTTCTGCAGGGCTATTCCAATACCTGGGACGAGCTGGCCGGTCATACGCCCGCCGCGCAACATCACATTGACGACATTGGCTACACCGCGGCGGTACTGGCGGCACTCAGTCCCCTCGTCGGCTACAACACTTCGCGCGTCGCCGTCACGGGACTGTCCAACGGGGCCTTGATGGTGGAGACCCTGGGATGTCATTTGGCGTCGAAGATCCGTTTGATCGTGCCCGTCGAGGGCGAGCTCGCGAGCGCGGTCAGCCCGAGCTGTGCGCCGTCGCGACCGATCAACGTCCTCGAGATCCACGGCACGGCCGACCCGTCCATCCCCTACAACGGAGGCGTCTTCATTGGAGTGGGTGGAGCGGTATCGGTGCTGTCCGCTCGAGCCACGGTGGCGCGATGGGCTCATCTCGACCGCTGCGCGACCGGGCCCGTCACCACGCCGGGCCGTGGAATCACGCTGACTCGCTTTACCCGCTGCCACTCTGGCGTCTCGGTGACCCTTCGTACCATCGTCGGCGGCGTGCACGTCTGGGGGTCCAATATCGGTGAACTCGTCACCGTTGCCCTCGGACATTGAGGCGTCAACCCCGTGGAGAGCTCGATTTCAGGATATTTGAGATCGTCGACTTTCTCATCGCCACGTCAGGGCGGCACCCCCTAGTCACCGCGAGGGAAAGGGGCGACCGCGCGCTTTCTCCCGAAAGTGCTGCCCGCCAATTTCTCCGGAGGCGGCGTCCGGATTCGAACCGGAGTGCGGGGCTTTGCAGGCCCCTGTACCACGTGAATGGCTGTGCCAGGCTGTGCCAAATCTCAGTCGAAATATGGACTTCGTACGATAAGCCCCTGTACACCTGACCGATCCAATTCTCCTATCGAGGTTTAAGGCAGTGGCAGATACAGGGGCAGGCCGGCTGGTTTCCCGGCGAAGAGATTGTTGTAGACCGTGCCCCTTCGGCAAACTCGGGGCGCGGTGACTGATGCGGGTTCACATCAGAGGTCCGACGCGAACCCTCACGCTCATACATCAACCAAGTGCGGCCGTCTTCGATGCGAGTCGACACCCAGTGGCGAGGTGCTGGAGTAACTGAGCATTCCACTCGGCCGAAATTGTGACTCGACACGCCCGCACATCGTTCGAGCGACAGTGACGCTGCAAATGGTCAGGCTGACCCTCGATCTCGGGTCAGAATCGACCGACTACCCCGTTTCGCGGTGGATCAAGGCTTAGCCGAGAGGCCGCGACCGATTTACACTTTCACCCGACGACCGAAACGAGTAGATGTCCCTCCGCCTTTGACCAGTCCAGCGCCGGGAAGATCAGCCGTGCGCGTCCCACTCTCTAACCACCAAGCGTGACGTCTTGCTCTTGGTACCACTCCAGTGCTTCGTGGAACTGGTCAAGTGAAAAGTCCGGCCACAGTTCGTTGACCACGTAAAAGTCGGCGTAGATCGACTGGATGGGCAAGAACCCACTGAGTCGCCGACCGCCGCCCCAGCGCACGATGAGATCGATCCTCGAGATATCGGCGGACGCGATGCCGTCGGCGACGTTGTCCCGCTTACTCGCGTCGCCGTTCTTGAGCGAGTGGTTAAGATCCCAGCTCCAGCCGTAGTTCACGAGGAAGTTAACTTTGATGCGACCCTCGCCGATTCGGATCCTTTGCGTGTAGCGCATGAGTTCTTTGGGAAAGAGCGCCGACTGGGTGTTGCCCACCACAAGCAGATCCGCGTCCCTTTTCTCCAACTCGGCCACGGCTTTCACGCACGCGTTGCGAAAGGCTTCAATCTGAGCTGCAGGACGTTTCGTATTATCGACGGTGAATCCGTAGAAGGTGATTTCTGGGATACCTAATGCCAGGCACTCGTTGTACAACTCCAGACCCGGCTGCAGTCCGAAGTGATAGCCGTCCTGTTTTTCGAAACCTTGACCTTGAGCCCAACGTCGATTGCCGTCGGGAATGATGCCCACGTGCCGAGGGAGTCGCTTAGCGTTGCCATCGCGGGCGCTCTCAGCCACAGCGTTTCTCATAATGAAGCGATTCTACGACACGGCATTATCCAAGACTCTTAAACTTGAGGTCACTCACGCATTGAATCAGCGGGAAATAATCTGAATCCACCGCCAGCGTCAGGGTTTGAGGGTCTGACAATACGCCAAAAAGGTTCCCCATTAGGTAGCATTAGAGGGCCCACTCCTGATGCTCCTATGGTTGTC
>PLEI01000062.1 GCA_003136415.1 Acidimicrobiaceae bacterium
CACCTCGACGTCGTCGAGATCAACGAGGCCTTCGCCGCCGTGGGCCTGGCGTCGATGGACGCCCTGAGTATTGACGAGGACCGTCTCAATGTCAATGGCGGCGCAATTGCCATGGGCCACCCCATCGGCATGTCGGGCACCCGACTGGCATTGACGGCCCTGATGGAACTGCGACGCCGCGGGGGCGGTGTCGCCGCCGTGGCGCTCTGCGGCGGGGGCGGGCAGGGCGACGGAGCGATTCTTCGATCGCTCTAGGCGATGCCGTCGGGTATGAACTGCGCTACCACGGGGTAGCGGCCCAGGCCAATTTGCTCGCCATCGCGAAGCTGCAGCACGAATGCCCCCCCGAGGGGATAGCCCCGAGAAGTGAGCACGTCCGGCACCTCTTGGGCGAGACTCTCGACGAGTTCGTGCACGGTTGGATTGTGCGCCACCACTAGAAGCGACGTGGTGAGGGGGTCGATTGCCGCCACGTCGATGAGGAGATCTTCGGCGGTGACCTCGCGGCGACCGTTGTAGATCAGATCGCTGAAGGACACCGAGGAAACCAGCGCGGTGCCCTCAAAAGCCCGTCGAAACGTCTCGCGCGTGCGCGCAGCCGATGACACTAGCGCGGTCGTCGGACCGTACGCTCCCAGAGCTTCAACGTCCTCGGCCCAGACACGCAACTCCTGGCACTGGCGCTTGCCTCGTCCGCTCAGGCGTCGTTCGTAATCGCTAGTGCCGTGTTCAGCGGGCGACGCCTTGGCGTGACGGACGATGATGAGATAACGCACCCTGTCAGTTTGGCACCTCATCCGCCCCTTCGTCCACGAGTCGTTTAGCGTGGTGACGTGCTCGCATCACTCACTTATTTTCAAGCCATCGTCATGGGCCTCGTCCAAGGAGTCACCGAGCTCTTCCCCGTCTCGAGTCTCGGTCACGGCGTGCTGCTGCCGGGCGTCTTGGGTTGGCACAACCTGGTGTCGAGTCAGTCCCAGTCCCAGTCGTTTTTCCTCGTCTTCCTCGTGGGCCTGCACGTCGGCACGGCGCTCGGACTCATCGTCTACTACCGCGCGACGTGGCTCAAACTCTTTAAGGGCTTAGAGCGCCAACTGCGAGTCAGCCGCGAAGAAGGCGCCTCGTCGCTGTGGCGGCTCACCAACGAGCAAATGGACCGCGACTACCGGCTGCTCCTCTTGCTCGTACTCGGATCCATTCCGGTCGGCATCGTCGGTGTGGTGCTCGAGAAGCCGCTGCGAGAACTCTTCGCCAAGCCACTCGCGGCGGCGATCTTTTTAACCGTCAACGGCGTCATCTTGCTCGTGGGAGAACGCATGCGCAACAACCGCGGCCGTCACGCGCGCTACGAGAAGATCGACACCTTGAGCGGACGCAACGCCTTCGCCATTGGCGCAGCGCAGATACTGGCCCTCTTCGCGGGCATCTCGCGCAGCGGCGTGACCATGGTGGCGGGGCTCACCCGCGGCCTCGACCACGAGGACGCCGCCAACTTCTCGTTCCTTCTGGCGACGCCAGTGATCTTGCTCGCCGGCCTCTACAAGCTTCCCTCACTCATGGGACACCTCGGCCAGGGTGTACGCAACCAGACGCTGGTGGGGGCGCTGTGCGCCGGCGTGGCAGCCTACGTCGCGGTGCGCTTTCTCACCCGTTGGTTCACTACCAAGACTCTCAACCCCTTTGGGATCTATTGCCTGGTCGCGGGCCTGGCATGTGTGGTGCGCTTCGCTTAATCGGCGAGGACGCGACGACCGGTAATCGCGCGGCTCAGCGTCAGGTCATCGGCGAACTCGAGGTCGCCACCAACGGGAAGTCCGTTCGCGGGTTGGGATACCACGAGGCCGGGCACCTGCAACAAGCGGCCCAAGTACATCGCAGTGGCGTCACCCTCGAGGTTGGCGTTGAAGCACAGGATGACTTCCTTCACCGGACCGTGCAAGCGCGTGAGCAGTTCCTGAATGCGCAGGCGATCGGGGGTCACGCCCTCCAATGGACTCAGTAGCCCGTGCAGGACGTGATAGGTGCCATGAAAGGCGCGCGAACGCTCCACCGCGACGACATCGGGCGGGCTCTCGACGACGCAGATCGTCGTCTGGTCGCGGCGGTCGTCCGCACAGATGGGACACAGACCTCCGGACTCGGCGAAGTTGCAGCACCGTTCGCAGAACGACAGATTCTCCTTCATGTCGTCGAGCGACTGGCTCAAACGACGCACGTCCTCCGTGGGTTGGCGCATCAGCCAGAATGCGATGCGCTGAGCTGACTTGGGACCCACTCCGGGAAAGCGTCCGAGCTCGTCGACGACCGCCTGCAGGGAAGGGGGGTAGCTCACGAAATCTCCTCGGCACCCGGGAACATCTCGGCGATGAGGTGCTCGGCCACTGAACTCACTACCGGGCCCTGGTGGTCGTCCGCACTGGTCTCATCGAAATCGGGCGTGGACTCGGGGGCCTTGCGCCCCGCCCGCGACGCGCCCGCGCTCGGTGCCGACGCCTTCATCTTGGTGTCCACGACCCAGCCCACCGTCACGGGCATGCGGAATTCGTGATCGAGCGCACCCTTGAGGCCTTGGGAGATTTGGTCGGTGTTCTGGCGAATCTCCTCACTGGCCACCGCCAGGGTGATACGACTGCCGTCGAAATCGACCACCGCGGCCGACTTGAGAACTAACTGGGCGCCTCGTGAGGTACGCGGCACCACGCGCTCCATGAAGCGCTGGCGAACCTCGTCGACACTCAGGTTCGTTTCGTCGCTGGCTGCCACGGATACCGCCTCGCGGGCCGGTGCGGGGACTAACTGGTCCGTAGACGGCGAAGAAGGGGGTGAGTCGGCGGGTACCGACGCCGTGGCGGGAGTTGGTGCGGAGCCAATAGGTCGTAACGCCGGAGCGACGGGCGCCAAAGCGACGGGCGCGGCCGACCTTTCTTGGCGCTCGAGCTTGGTGACTCTCTCCGCCAAGGCGTCCAGTGACGCGTCGAGGTCGGGCTTGACGAGCCGCACCATCGCCACTTCGAGAACGACGATCTTTTCGGGGGCGCTCTTCATCTCACGCATCGCTCGCCCAAAGGTCTCGAGAACTCGCACGGTGCGCGCCAGTCCCAACTGGCTCCCCCATTCACGTAGGCGCTCGCGGTCCGCGTCGACTGCGTCGGCGACGTCGGGTGCTACTTGCAAGAGAAACGCTTGACGGACTTCTGCGGCGAAACTCTCGGCCAACTGCTCGGGGTCCCAGCCGTCACGCGCCAGGTTGGCCAATGTCGTGATTGCTCGCACGGCGTCGCCCTCGACGAGCGAGCGAAAGAGCCCGTCAAAATCCGGCTGGGTCTCGTCAGTCGACCCCGTCGCGAGTAGCTGGTCAAGAGCGCTGAGCGCATCGCGAGCCGACCCACGACCAAGGCGCACCGCGGTCTCAATTGTCACATCGTCCGCAATCAGGCCGGCAGCTCCCTGGACGTCATGCAGCAGGGTTTTGAGGGTATCGCCACCGATGAGTCGGAACTCCAAGTGCTGGGTGCGCGAGCGAATGGTGGGTAGCACCTTGTGCGGATCGGTCGTGGCCAGCACGAAGATCACGTGGGGTGGTGGTTCTTCGAGGGTCTTCAAGAGCGCGGCCGAGGCGGGTTTGGAGAGCTGGTGGACCTCGTCAAAAATGTAGATCTTCCAACGTCCCGGCGTTCCGTGCCAGGCACCCGCAGTGATCTCTCGAATGTCGTCGACACCGTTGTTGGATGCGGCGTCGAGCTCGGTGACGTCGAGCGACGAACCTCGAGTGATGGCCACGCAGCTCGCACACACGTTGCACGCGTCGCCGTCGAGTGGATTTTCGCAGTTGAGCGCCTTGGCGAGGATTCTTGCCGTCGTGGTTTTGCCCGTGCCCCGGGGTCCCGAGAAGAGGTAGGCGTGGCTCACGCGGTCGCGAGCAACGGCTCCTTGCAGCGCACGCACGACGTGATCTTGGCCGCGAAGCTCGGCGAATCGACCCGGACGAAACCGGCGGTAGAGCGAGGTCACTCCGTCAATGGACGTCGGAACGGAAGGAGGAGTGGCCATGGGCCAATGCTAACGGCGGGGTGTAAGAGCCGAGGTCCAAAGCGGTGGCCAGGCTGACCGTGGCACCCGGCGCAATCCGCTGAGAGCTGCTGGCTTCCACCCCTGACTCGGTTCACGAACGACCGTCGCACGGGACCCGACCACCGCTTTGAACCTCGGCGTTTCAAGGCTACCGGAACTGGTCTCCACCCGTCTCGGGTAGCCTTGCAATCCGGTATACAAATTTTCGCCGTGCGCGAATTCTTGGAGGAGTGCGAGAGCGGCCGAATCGGCACGATTGGAAATCGTGTGAAGGGAAACCTTCCGTGGGTTCAAATCCCACCTCCTCCGCCACGGGGTGTTTACGAAAGTAGACCTATCAGTTGACGAAAGTCTGGTCCTGACCCCTCCTCGACGGCTTTAAGGGGTCATCGAGCCGTAGGTCGAAGGAGGGATTGATGTTCGAACCCCGGTGTCGTCAGCGTGCGTGTCGAGATGGGCCAACTCCAAGTGACCCTCGAGAGAATAGGTAATCGAGTCAATCACGGTCAGCAGTTGATACCCAGCTAGAAGAGCCTGCCGATCAGTCGGAAGATGGCGGCACCCAACGTAAGTATCAGGGCAACGCCGCCCGCCCCCAACCCGAGACCAATCGCCAGAGCAAGCACATCTTCGAGGATGATCGAAAGAGCCACAAAGACGGCACCCAGAGCCGGCAGAGTGTCCAGGCCGGAGAACGGAGGGGCAAGGCCACAGGCCAAGGCCAGTCCCATGAGGACGACGCCGAGGATCCGCAGAAACCATCGTCGATGAAACAGATACGCCCCCCGAGGCTTCGAGAACCGCTCCAACCATCGGATGCGCCGCATCATGAACGGGACGGCCTTCCCCGTCGTTGCCGGTCCAAGAGTTCGATCTCTCCAGCGAACAGGGAGCCAGATCGACCTGGCGCCGATCACCATCTCACCTGCCAAGAGTACGGTGATCGCCTCGAAGACGTGCGTAATCCCTCCCGTGGGCAGTGGAAGCGCGGGAATGAACATCAGGAACAGGATTGTGACGGCGAAACTCTTATCCCCAAAGGTCACGCCAAGGTCACCGATGGTCTTCGGACCATCTGACTCAAGCCATGCCTTCAGCTGATCGCTGAAGGTGGACTCGTCCGTCACCCGTGCCGAATCACTGGATTATCGTCCTTCCATTTCTTCAGGCAACATGGAACTGAGGATGATCCCGAAGTTGATTCACTCTGACGCCATCCCGATGTTAGGTGAGGGTCTTGACCTTGGTGCGCGCATTTTTCCTGACGAGTTGGTACCCGATAGGTCAAGGCGTCAACCAATGTTGGGGAAAACCCAAAAGTTCAAACGGCCTGGCCATTCCTGCAGTTGAAGGGGCAGCGCACTCACCTAGGTTCTTCGCCTGGCCCGTCGAACGTTGGCTGAAGAGGATCGACCCGTGCGTGAGTCGGCCGGCCTGAGACCCAGATCAACGCTGCGGTGATGAGCACGCCGCTGTGGAGTTGGTTCGCAGTGTGTGGATTCATCGTTCTGCTGCTGGTAGCCGATTTCCTCAGTAGCCGAGGAGATGAAGAGCCCACCTTTCGTCGCGCCCTGGTATCCAGTGCCGCATGGATTGGAGTCAGCGTCTGCTTCGGCGCCCTGCTCGAAGGTTGAAAAATCTAGACGGTGGATGAATTTGACTAGGTCGGTCATAGCAGCCGGTACCCGGTCTTGATCAGGTGGAACGAAGCGAACTCCTTGAACTGACATGCCGCCAATTCGCACTTGTTCGGTGCGCCAGTGACCCGTCCACTCAGGGTTGGTGTCTCCAAGAAGTGCCTCGTGCATTGCAATTATCGATTTCTCGTCGAGACGGTCAGCGAGTTCGAGCGCGCGATTCATTGCTGAAGTGTTCGCGACGATCATCGATGCGTTGCGCTTTGAGGTCTCGCCTACGCGGCGAGGTCGCCAGGTGGATCGTCAAAGAAGAATGGCTCGGCGAGGCAGGTCTGTCCGTTCGCGTCGAGCTCCTCGAAGCGGTAATCCGCCGGCATGACTTCACACAGCGGATCGTTGGTCAGACCCCGCGCCATTCGACGCGTGGTGTAGCCGACTCCTGCGCACGATTGACATGGCGTGAGGTTTGCGTCACGACCAGCGGCGTTGGAGATGTCCAATCAACTCTGTACCTCTCGCTTCTTGGAACCAACGGGCGTGGCCGATGAGATATCCGTCGTACGCGAGAGCCGTATTCGTCACGGAGTGCACCACGTCGGCGAAGTACTCCACCTCAGAGAGAGCGAACTCCAGATGAACCACGGGTAGGACCGCGATGAGCGCGGCCCATTCGTCCTCGTCCAGGGGCCGGACCGACTCGTAGCCGTCGAGGAGAGCGTCCACGGCGTCGAGGTCTGCCCGGACTTCGTCCGTGTCCGCCAGATCGAGCCAGTCGACGGCGCTTCGTTCGAGGGCCAGCGCGAGATCGTGAGCCGCTACGGTGCGATTCGCGAGTCCGAGGTCGAGCACGCTCGCAACTTTCGCCATCGAATCGATTGACGTCCAGGTCAGATTCGACGGATGCCAGTCGCCGTGTCCCCACTGCGACGTCAGTCGCCCCAAGAGTGGTGCAGCCGACTCGATGGCGGGCCTGAGATAGCGAGCCAGGTCCGCCTCGATGTCTCGGTGCTCGAGCGCGCGCGCCAGGGCGGGTCGCGTATCAATGAGCCGGCGAAGTGCAGTAAGCGGATCGCTCGAGGCGACGACGACCATCGAATTGGTCAGGACACCCGGCGCGGTAGCGGGCGCTGTGAAGCTGCTGGCCGCTGCGTGAAAGCGAGCCAGAGCGCGACCAGCCGCGCGCGCGTGGTCGAGACTAGCGAAGGGGTACCACGAGGGCTGCTCGCAGTAGAGGTCCACGCCGGCCGCCTTCTCGTAGACCTCGTACACGAAGTCACCTTCGCGCACCACCGTGTCGCCACCGGGGCCGGCGAGCACCCGAGCGACGGGTTGGCCCCGGTCTCGAAGGTGTCGCACGAAGGCGTGTTCGACCCGAAGTCGCTCGGGGCTGCGCACCGACACGTGGTGACGCTTCAGGAAAAATTCGCCGTGCGCGCAACCAACCAGCGCGGCAGCCGACATCGGTCGCGGACTCGACCACGTGACGTGAACGTCGCCGCTGACGCCATCGCTCGTTCCTGGCCATTCGGCGTCGTCAACGCGCGCGAGCACTGCGCGCACCTCGTCATCGGTGAGGGCAAGCCAGTCCGCGACCACGAGAGCTCGCTCCATGCCGTGCACCAGGCGATGGTTGCCCGACGAGGCCTCGGACGTCGCGTTCATCGAGGGTCAGGATTTTCCGCCGCCGACCTCGCGCGGCGTCGGCGAATGAGCCGCGCCAGTCCCCCGCCTATCAAGGTGGTGAGTGCTGCGACGAGGAACGATGAGATGGACGCGGACATCCAACTTGGCGCTCGAGAGTGGACCAACGTGGCCAAGTGGGTCCAGAGGCTGACCCACCACGAGATGTACCCCGGATTAATCAACTGGTAGACCACGAAGCCCAGGGCCCAGGGGACGAACAGGGCGTAGCGCCGACGCCCGTGCGCCGACGGGTCCCAGACGCCGCGGGCGAGCACGTAGTAGTCCACGATGAAGACGGCGGACATGGGGATGAAGACCGAGCCCAACAGGACCAGGAAGTTCTCGTAGTCGGCGATGTTGATCCACAGTGCGAGCGCGGTGGCCACCGAGGAGATGCCTAGCGCCAGCACGCGCCGGTCCCAGAGCGGACGAACATTCTGGACGGAGATGGCGGTCGAGTACACGTTGGCGAAGGACTGGTCGAGCTCGCGCGCCACCAGCACGGCGAAACAGAGCGACCCGAGCGGAACGGCGATGAAGGCGCCGTAGATGTCCGAGGGGTTGCGCGCCACGGTCACCAACGTGATCAGGCCGATGACGTAGCAGAAGATCTGCGTGGCGCTATACCCCACGAAGGTCCCCCAGAACGCCGTGCGCGCCG
>PLEI01000037.1 GCA_003136415.1 Acidimicrobiaceae bacterium
GATCAGGCCGACGTCGTCTACGAGGAGATCGTCAACGGTGGCATCACGCGACTGGCCGCCATCTTCAACCAAAACGCTCCCGCGAAGATCGGCCCGGTTCGCTCGGTGCGACCGACCGACACCCAGATCGTCTTCCCACTCGGCGGCCTCTTCGCCTTTTCCGGCGGTGCTCAGTACGCCATTGACTCCATTTCGACCGCGCCGGTGAAACTCGTTGACGAGAGTGCCGCGGGCAACGCAATGTTCCGCGACCCCAACCGCGTGGCGCCCTACAACTTGTACGGCATCACGCCCCGGCTCTTCGCCTTCGGCGGCACGCCGAAGCCGCCGCAGCCGCTCTTTCAATATCGTGCACTGAGAGCGCCCGCCGTCGGCGCCCCAGTCAGTCAGTTCATCGTGGGTTTCCCGAGCGTCTTTCCCGTGACGTGGAACTGGGATGTCAAGACCCACTCGTGGGACCGGACCTATTTCGGCAAGGCTGACTTCACCGGTACCGGCGCGCGGGAGTCTCCGAAGAACGTGGTCGTCACCTACGTCAACTACCTCAACGGCGTTGGCACGATGGCGTCCTACGCAGACTTGAAACATGGAGGCACCGCCGACATCTTTACCGACGGCAAGGAGATCCAGGGCACCTGGGCTCGTCCGGGCCACGACAAGAGTAAGCCCATTGTGTATCTCGACTCCAAGGGCAAGGCCATTCGCCTGACGCCGGGTCAGACCTGGGTAGAACTACTCAACATCGGCGGCGCACTCACCGTGACCCACTAGGGAGCACTCGTGCGACTGGGGAACATGTACGGTCCCGACCACACGTTCCTCGGCGTACCCGGCGCCGATCCCGACGACCAGTCGCAATGGACATCCGCGGGCGCGGTAATCCTGGGCGCGCCCTTTGACGGCGGAACATCACACCGCGCCGGATGCCGTTTCGGTCCCCAGGCGATGCGGGCAGCGGACTACTTGCCCCACGACGGCAGTCGACCGAGCCTGGCCCTGGGGGTCGACGCGTTGCTCGACCTGGGCGTCGTAGACCTCGGCGACGTCGAGATGCCCTCGGGCGATACCGAGCGCTCGCTCGCGGCCCTCGAATCACGCGTCACGCAGATTGCCGCAGCGGGTGTGGTGCCGATCGTTCTCGGCGGGGATCACACCATCGCGCTGCCCGACGTGACCGGCGTGGCCCGCCACGTCGGTTGGGGACGAGTGGCGGTAATCCACTTTGACGCCCACGCCGACACCGGCGATACGCAGTGGGGCTCGCTGCACGGCCACGGCACGCCGATGCGCCGACTCATTGAATCGGGAGCGTGTCGCGGGGACCGCTTCTTGCAGATTGGACTTCGCGGCTACTGGCCCGAGCCCGAGACCCTGGCCTGGATGGCCGCTCAGGGCATGCGCTCCTTTGAGATGAGTGAGGTAGTGGCCCGCGGTCTTGACTCGGTACTCGACGAAGCTTTCGCCATCGCCACCGACGAGTGCGACGCAGTATTCCTCTCGGTCGACGTCGACGTGGTGGACCCCGGTTCGGCACCGGGTACCGGCACGCCCGAACCCGGTGGTCTCACCAGTCGCCAACTGCTCGACTCGGTGCGTCGTATCGCCATGGACTTGCCACTAGCCGGGGTCGACGTGGTGGAAGTGTCGCCCCCCTACGACCACGCCGATATCACCGCATTTCTGGGAAACCGTGTCGTCCTCGAGGCTCTGGGAGGCATTGCCTGGCGAGCCAAGATGAGTCGCGGCGAGATCGTGCGACGACCCAGCGATCCACTCCTGCGCGATCGCTAAGCGAACATCGACTNNGCCACCATCTCACCCTCCCAACGCGTCGGGGTGACGAAGGCGATCTGGTCGCGTAGCAACCGCTCACTCCATTCGAGGTACTGCGCCTCGCTCCAACCCACGCGACGGAACAACACGATCGACAAACTGGCCGGGCGCACGAGCTCGAGTCCCTCGGTCGCATTAATGCGCGCCGCGGCGCGGTGGGCGAGGTCGATGGCCGCCTGGGTCGCCGTCTCGTAGGCGTGCACGCCGTAGGTCACCAGCGAGAACCAGAACGGCAACCCGCGTGCGCGCCGTGAGAGGTGGATCGCGAAGTCTGACGGGTTCCAGTCGTAATTGTCTTCGTCGCCCCCGTGCAGCACGTCCAGGTAACCCGCCTGCTGGGCGAGGAAGTGTCGCGCCAGCGAGGGATCGCGATAGATCAGCGCGCAGCAATCGAGGGGCCCGAAGAGCCACTTATGCGGGTCCACGATGAAACTGTCGGCGTGACCGATGCCGCTGAGGAGTTCGCGCTCCGAGGAGAACAGGGCGGCGCCGCCGTAGGCGCCGTCCACGTGGAACCAGAGTTGATTCTCGCGAGCGAAACTGCCCAGTCCTTCGAGGTCGTCAACGATGCCGGCGTTGGTGGTGCCCGAGGTGGCGACGATGCCAATCACTGTTTCGGCGTGCGGGTCGGCCGCGAGGGCTCTCTCCAGGTTGACTCGAGTGAAACGGTGATCGTCGGGCTCAACCAGCAGCGGGTGAATGCCCAGGACGTGCAGGGCCTTGCCGATGCTCGAGTGCGCGTCGGCCGAGATCGCGAAGCGCAGTTCGTGCGCGGCGACGTCGGGACGACGCGTGCGGCCCACGTCGCGTCCGACCGTGAGCGCGGAGAGGTTGCCGTTGGAGCCACCCGAGACGAAGGCGCCGCCGGATCCATGGGGCATGCCCGCGCGTGCGGCCAGGAATTCGAGCGCCTGGTTCTCGGCGATGACGACGCCCGCCGACTCGAGCCAGCTCGTGCCGTTGAGCCCCGAACAGGCGACGACCATGTCGAAGAGCAGCGAGTTCTTGGTCGGCGCGTTAGGAATGAAGGCGAGGAATCGTGGCGAGTCGATCGAGACGACGTGTTGGGCGAGCTCGTCGCGGAAGAACTCGAGGGTCTCTTCGGGACCGCGGCCCTCATCGCAGATCATGCCCTCAAGATCGGGGAGGGGAACGGGCGAGTGCATTCCGAAGTCGAGGGGTGCGTCATGCTCGAGGCGATCACGGCAGTACTCAAAAATCGCATCGGTGAAAGCCTCGTCGTAGGAAAACATCGGGTGCCTCATTGCACGTCCTTTCGTTAGGGCTCAAACCATCGTAGAAGGTCGAGCTCGAGCGTCTGGTGGAGGCGAACTAACATCACTGCATGGCTCTTGCGCGCGTTGGGTACTTGGGGCCGGAAGGATCATTTTCTCACGAAGCCGTCCTAACGCTCGCCGACGTCGAGCCCGTCGCGTGTGCGTCCATCGCCGACGTTCTCGCGGGAGTTGCTGATGGCAGCCTAGATTCTGGGCTGGTTCCTCTGGAAAACGCCATCGAAGGCACCGTCTCGGCCACCATCGACGCACTGGTCTTCGACTACAACCTCGTCATCGAGCGCGAGGTCGTGTTGCCGATTCACCTGCACCTCCTCGCCAAGGCGGGCGTTACCCCGCACGACGTCACCCGCGTCTCGAGTTACGTGCACGCATTGGCGCAAGTGCGCGGCTATCTCGCCGGACTGGGCCACGCGCAGATTGAACAAACGACTTCGACCTCCGAGGCCGCTCGCGAAGTCGCCGAATCGTCGGAGCCCTGGGCCGCGGTGGGGTCGAAAATTGCCGGATCGCTTTTTGGCCTTGAGATCATCGCGGCCGATATCGCCGACCACCCCGGCAACGCGACGCGTTTCGTAGAAGTAGGACGCGGAGCCATTGCGGCGCCGACGGGTAACGACCGCACCTCGATCGTCTGTTTCCAGGACGCCGACCGACCTGGTTCGCTCTACGGCATCCTCGGTCGCTTCGCCGCGCGCGACATTAACTTAACCAAGCTCGAAAGTCGGCCGACCAAGTTGGGACTCGGAGACTACTGCTTCGTCATTGAATTCGATGGACACGTGGGTGACGACATCATCGGTGACTGCCTGGCCGACCTACAGGCGCATTTGGTGCGCGTCAAATTCCTCGGCTCCTACCCGGTCACCGGCGAAGGCTCGAGCGATCGGCGCGAAGAGGTCGGCGAGGCGCGTCGATCGGCCGCCCAATGGATCACGTCATTGCGCAGTCGTATCCGCGATTAACTCACCGCGCGGTCGACGGGTCCCGGAGATCCTTTTATCCTGGTCCTGAGGAATATCAAATCGTGAGCCCATCGGATTGTGTCGCGTACGACGACAAGAATTTGAAAAAAGTTCACGAATGCACTTGACAGCGCCGCAACTCGTCGTTATTTTGTAAGCGGTTACGAAAGCGGTTACATGTTTCCGCAGGATTTCGTAGCCGGTTATTCCGGGGGGAGACATAGTGGCCGAATCAACGCCGACGATTTACGACGTCGCTGAGCGTGCCGGTGTCTCTATCGCGACCGTGAGTCGCGCCCTGAACTCTCTCGACTCAGTTCGCCCGGCTACTCGCGACAAGGTGTTGCGTGCGATGGACGAACTCGACTTCGTGCCCAACGCCGTCGCACGCGGTCTCTCGATCGGCAAGCACGGCATTCTCGGTTTGGTGTTCACTCGCGTCGTCGGCGAGAACAACGGACTGGCGGTGGAAGAGGCGAGCCTGCTCTACACCGACATCGTCATTCGAGGCGCCGAAATGCGTGCGGCCGAGCAGGGTTATTCACTGCTGCTCAGTAGTTTCGACGAGACGCACCCGTCGGGCATGAGCGCACTGCTGAGTCTGACCGGAACCGTCGATGGTCTCGTCGTGTTGGACCGGGTGCTCGGTGACGAGGACGTCGCCTACCTGGCGCGACGTATTCCCGTGGTCCTACTGGCCGGTCGTGGTGACTCGCCGGCGGCGATCACCGTTCGAGTCGATAATGAGCAAGCGATGGCGAGTTTGGCCGAGCACCTGGTGGGCGTGCACGGGGTGAAGCGCGTGGGCTTCGTGACCGGAGCCATGGAGAGTCCCGACGCTCTGGCCCGCGCCACGGGGTTTCGTCAATCGGTTGAGGCGCTCGGCGCGACGATCGCTGACGGCGATTTTCTCGAAGCCGACTGGACGTCGGCGGGTGGCGAGTCCGCCATGCGAGCGCGCCTGGACCGCGACGAGGTACTGCCCGAAGTGTTCGCCTGCGCCAACGACCAGATGGCCGTCGGTGTCATCTTCGCCCTCCAGGAGCGCGGTCGTCGCGTTCCCGACGACGTCTTGGTCACGGGCTTCGACGACATCACGTTGACGCGGTACTTCAACCCACCGCTCACCACGATTCGCCAGTCGGGTGGGCTGCTGGCCACGGCGGCGATCGACGCTCTCGTCGCCACCATTGACGGCGCCGAGCCCGCCGAACGAAACGTGGTGTTATCGACCGAGCTGGTCGTGCGCGGGAGTTGCGGGTGTGCCACCGATCCCGAGGAGCCACTGCGACAGCTCCACACCGCCAATCGAAAGGCGGTGAGCGTATGAGGATGCTCGCGCGCCGCCTCTCGCTCTACGTCGTCACGGCGTGGGTGGCGATCACCGTCAACTTCCTCCTGCCGCGCTTGATGCCGGGAAATCCAGTGCAGACGCTCATTGGAAAGATGACTGGTCAAATCACTCCTCAGCAGGTTCAGGCGATCAGGCTGGCTTTCGGCATGGACCTGAATCAGAACCTCTGGGATCAGTACATGGGGTACTGGCACCAGCTGTTGCTGGGCAATCTCGGCGTCTCGATCACCCTCTCGACCCCCGTCGCGACGGTCCTGGCTTCCGCAGTGCCCTGGACCGTGGGACTCATCGGCGTCTCGACGATTTTGAGTTTCATCATCGGTACGTTTGCCGGTGCGCTACTCGGATGGTTCCGCGGCTCGCGTCTCGACTCGATCATTCCGGTCGCGACGTTCTTCCAGGCGGTCCCCTACTTCTTTTTGGGTACGGTCGTCTTGCTGGTCTTCGGCTCGAACCTGCACTGGTTTCCCGTGCTCGGCGCCTACAGTCCGTCGGTGACGCCGGGCATGCACTGGGACTTCGTCCTCAGCTTGATTCGATACGGCCAGTTGCCGGTCATCACCATCGTGCTGAGTTCGATCGCTGGCTGGATGCTGGGAATGCGCAACATGATGATCACGATGATTGCGGAAGACTTCGTCTTGATGGCCGTAGCCAAGGGCCTGCCGCGGCGCAAGGTCATTATGCACGCCGCGCGCAACGCCGTACTCCCCAGTGTCGCGAACCTCTCTCTCGCCATCGGACTCGTCGTGTCGGGCGCCTTGCTCGTCGAGTTGGTCTTCAACTATCCCGGCGTGGGTAACTTGTTGCTGCAGGCCGTGCAGAACGAGGACTACCCCCTCATCCAGGGCATATTCCTAATAATTACCATGACCGTTCTCGGGGCGAATCTTCTGGCGGACGTGCTCTATTTCATCCTCGACCCGCGCACTCGAACGGAGGCCGCCGTATGAGTGCGGTCCGACTGCCTCGATCACCCAAGGTTCTCGTGGGTGCTGGCATCGTGGGGTTCTTCGTGATCTTGACGGTGGTGGGTCCGTGGCTCGCGCCCGACAATCCCAGTGCCACGATCTTCCCACCCAACTTGACGCCGTCCGCGAGCCACTGGCTCGGCACGACGACTCTGGGCCAGGACATCTTTTCGCAGTTGCTCGTCGGCGCTCGCGCCACCATGGTTGTGGCCCTGGTGGCCGGGGTCGTGGCCACGATCTTCTCGATGACCGTTGGCGTGGCGGCGGGCTACCTTGGTGGCAAGACCGACGACGGCTTGTCGTTGCTGTCCAACGTGTTCTTGGCGATCCCGGGATTGCCGCTACTTATCGTGATCGATAGTTACCTTCCGGCGGGCGGACGTTCCAACGCCTTCGCAATCGGATTGATCATCAGCCTCACGGGATGGGCGTGGGGCGCTCGCGTGCTGCGAGCCCAGACCATGTCATTGCGTAACCGTGACTTCGTCGAGGCAGCACGCATCATCGGCGAGAGCCGACGTCGCATCATGCTCTTCGAAATTGCGCCAAATCTGTTGCCAGTTCTCGCGTCGTCACTCTTGTTCACCATCCTGTACTCCATCGGCGCCTACGTCACCCTCGCCTACGTGGGACTGACCTCGACGGCGGTGTGGAACTGGGGCACCATGATGTTCTGGGCCCAGGCCAACAACGCGCCACTCGCGAACGAGTGGTACTGGTTCGTTCCGCCGGGGATATGTATCGCCCTCATCGGCACGGGCCTCGCGCTGATGAACTTCGGCATCGACGAGTTCATCAACCCTCGACTGCGGGCCGCGGGACTGAGCTCGAAGGTGCGTCGCGCCAGCGGTCTGCCGCGTCGTCCTCGTCTGGGCTACACGCCCGTCGCGCGCAGTGCTCTTCGTACCTCGCCCACCACTACGAAGATCGGAGTGCGGTGATGGAGGAGACCATCACGCCCGACGCGATCAACGCGGAGAACGACACGGTACTGGACATTGAGAACTTCAGTGTCGACTACGGGTGGGGCGAGAACGCGGTGCGAGCGGTCAACAACGTGACTTTGAGCGTGCGCCGCTCGCGAGTGCTCGGTGTGGCCGGCGAAAGCGGCAGTGGCAAGTCGACTCTCGTCTACGCCGTGACCCGCCTCCTGCGATCGCCGGGTGTCATCGCGGGGGGCAACGCCCGCCTCACTTTCGACGACCCGTCGGCGAGCGACTCCAAGCGCCGCACCGTCGACCTGATGGCCGCTACGTCACGCGAGTTGCGCTCTATTCGCTGGTCACAGCTATCAATTGTGCTGCAGAGCGCGCTGAACGCATTAAATCCCGTGTTGAGAATTGGTCACGAATTCGACGAAGTCTTGAAGGCGCATCGGTCCGGAATGAACAAGGCGCAGCGCCGCGAACGCGCGACGGAACTACTCGGAATGGTGGGGCTCAACGACGACCGACTCGCGCGCTTCCCCCACGAACTCTCCGGCGGTCAGCGTCAGCGCATCATGATTGCGCTCGCGCTCGCGCTCGACCCCCAACTGGTGATCATGGACGAGCCGACCACTGCGCTGGACGTGGTGACCCAGCGCGAGATCATCAACGAGCTCGCGCAACTGCGCGCGAGATTCGGCTTCTCAATGATCTTCATCACCCACGACCTTTCGTTGCTGGTGGAGCTGGCCGACGACATCGCCGTCATGTACGCGGGCAACGTGGTCGAGTGGGCGCCCGCTACTGACCTCTACACCGCGCCGCGCCACCCGTACACGCTGGGCCTCTTGAACTCGTCGCCGCCGTTGTCGGGTGAGCGCCGCGAGTTGGTGGGCATTGCGGGCTCACCGCCGGATCTCTCGCAGCCGCTGAGCGGGTGCAGTTTCCACGCACGCTGCCCCTACGCGCTCGAGCGTTGTGCGACGGACGTACCCGAGTTGCGCGTGCTCGACCAGACGGGACGAAAGGTGGCCTGCTGGCTGCACGACACGCCCGCCATGGTGCCAGCGCCCCTGCGACGAGAACTGGCTACGGCGCAGCCCCACCCGCAAGTGTCGGACCCCGTGACCGGCGAGGAGGTGGCGCAATGAGCGAATCCCAACTCGAAGCGCGCAACCTGTCGCGATACTTCGTGGTGCGAAGCGGACAAGGATTCATCCGTCCCAAGCGCATTGTCCGTGCGGTCGACGACGTGTCGTTGAGCCTGCACGCTCGTCGCGTGACGGCCGTGGTAGGAGAGAGTGGTTCGGGTAAATCGGTGCTCGCCCGCATGCTCGCTCGTATCGTGAAGCCCACTTCGGGTGAACTGGTTCTCGACGGCACCACAATTCCGGTGCGTTCACCGCGCACGCTGGCCTACGCCTCTGAGGTGCAGCTGGTCTTGCAAGACCCCTTCGCATCGATCAATCCCGTGCACCGTATTCGTCACTCCCTCGAGCGTCCCCTGGCCATTCACGGCACACCCCAGGGGGAAATCGAAACTCGCGCCAGTGCGGCGTTGGCCAGGGTGTCACTCGAACCGTCCGAACGGTTTATGGACCGCTACCCTCACGAGCTCTCGGGAGGACAACTTCAGCGGGTGTCCATCGCGCGGGCCCTGTGTGTCAATCCCAAGGTATTACTGGCCGACGAGCCCATCTCGATGCTCGACGTGTCGGTTCGCCTCGGGTTGCTCAACTTGTTGCGGGGGCTGTGCGACGACGAGCAAATGGCGGTCCTCTACATCACTCACGACATCGCCTCGGCACGCTACATCGCCGACGAGACGATCGTCATGTACGCCGGTCAGGTCGTTGAACGTTCCGAGGGCACGGCGCTGATCGACGGTCCCACTCATCCCTACACCCAGCTCCTCATCGCCTCGGTGCCCGACCCCAGCGATCCGCTGCGGCGCGCGCCCGTGATCGAGGACCGCGCGGGTCAAGGACAGTTTCCCGCCGAGGGGTGTCGCTTTGCCCCTCGGTGCCCCCACGCAATGGACGTGTGTCGCACTTCGGCACCGCCATTTTTCCACGTCGCGACCGGTCACGAGTCGCGTTGCTGGCTGCACCAAGACGCGGTCAAGGTCGCCATCACCGGACGAGAGCAAGGAGGCACCACTTCGACGACGTAACGCACCTCCAAGTGCCGGAAAGCAACGTCGTTTCCTCAGGTGAAAGTAACCGAGAAAACGTCCAGCCGGCTCCCGCGGTACCCATCAGGACTTACACGGTCAAAAAAGGAGTCGGCGTCAGCCGACTGGACAATTCAAAGGATACTAATGATTAGAAAGATAGCCATCATCGCTTCCGCGATGTCGTGCTTGACACTGGGCGTCATCAGCGCCAACGGCGCTGCGGCGTCGACCAAGAGTCACGTACTCACTGAGGAAGCAAACGTCGGGGTTACGTTCACCAAGAACTTCAACCCCTTCAATTCGAACTCGCTGGCCGCGCAGATGAACATGAAGTCGCTCACCTACGAGCCGCTCTTCGAGTTCGACTACCTCAAGGCCAACACCTCGTACCCGTGGCTGGCCACGGCGTACAAGTTCACCAACGGTGGGCGTACCCTGACCTTCACTTTGCGCACGGGCGTCAAGTGGAGTGACGGCAAGCCGTTCACCCCGGCCGACGTGGCCTACACGTTCAACCTCATTGGTCAGAGCCCGGCGGCGAACTACTCGGGCGTTCCCCAAATGGCCAACGCGGCGACCGTCAAGGGCAATACGGTGGCATTGAACTTTGCCTCACCGGCGTACCAGGACATCACGGCAATCGCCGGGAGCACCCTGATCGTTCCCCAGCACGTCTGGTCGCGGATCGTCAACCCCGCGAAGGTCGTCATCACCAATCCGGTCGGTACGGGGCCCTACGTCTTGAAGAACTACTCGTCCCAGTTGGTCAGCTACAAGGTGAACCCGACGTACTGGGGTGGCAAGCCCGCAGCCACGCAGGTGAACATCCCGGCGTACTCGAGCAACGCCTCGGCGACGACGGCGCTGGCCAATGGACAGCTGGACTGGGCGGGTAACGATATTGCCAACATCAAGACGGTGTTCGTTAACAAGAACCCCAAGACGAACCACTACTACTTTGCCGGCGGCAATACCGTGACGTTGATGTTCAACACTACGGGCACGGGTCCCTTGAGCGACCCGGTCGTGCGCGCCGCCATCAGTGCCGGCGTTGACCGCACGGCGCTGAGCAAGAAAGGCGAAAGTGGCTACGAGTTGCCGGCGACGTCATCGAGTGGATTGATCCTGCCCAACCAGGGTGCGTTCCAGAGTGCCTCGAGCAAGAACGACCTCTCGGCGGGTAGTAACCCGACCAAGGTGGCTTCGCTCCTCTCGGGTGACGGCTACGCGAAGGTCGGCGCCTTCTGGGAGAAGAATGGTCAGAAGATTACCTTCAATATCGAAGACCCGACCGCGTACTCCGACTACTACGCCGACGCGCAATTGATCTCCAACTCGCTCCAGGCAGTGGGCATCAACGCGACCGTCGACGGTGTGCAGGCCTCGCAGTGGTACTCCGACCTCGCGGCCGGAACGTTCCAGAGCGCCATTCACTGGGGTGCCGGTGGCGCCAACCCGTTCGTTCAGTACCAGAACTGGTTGGACTACAACACCTTCGTCGCGCCCAGCCCGTCGTCGGCCTCCGGTGACTTCGGTCGCTACCAGAGCACCGCGGCCGAGGCGGCGTTGAAGAAGCTCGAGACCACCAATCCGCTGAATGTGGGTGCCGTAAAGAGCGCCGTGCAGGCATTGGGCAACATCTTGACAACGCAGGTCCCGGTAGCTCCGCTGCTCTATGGTGCGGACTGGAACGTCTATTCGACGGCCCACTTCACCGGCTGGGTGACCGCGGCGAATCCCTACATGAACCCCTCGCCGAATGACCCCGGACTGCCCGTCATCTTGATGCACCTGAAGACGGCGTAGTCCATATGCGTTCTCGGTGACTCCGCCCTGGCGGGGTCACCGAGAGCAGCAGAGGAAGCAGAACTTCCGTCGCTTCGACGTGCGGCCTCGTTTCGTCCCAACTCAACGAGGCCGCACGAAGAAGTGGCTCCGCAGTATATGACCATCCACTAGTAGGAGAACTATCCCGTGAGCACCAGCTCGAATCACAGTGATCGCACGCGACACTTCCCGCCCGACTTCCTCTGGGGTGCCGCAACAGCGTCCTACCAAATCGAGGGAGCCACCAAGGCTGACGGTCGCGGACCGTCAATCTGGGACACCTTTTCACACACCCCCGGCGCGGTCCTCAACGGTGACAACGGCGATATCGCCTGCGACCACTATCACCGCATGGACGAAGACCTTGACCTGCTCGCTCAACTGGGCGTGCGGGCCTACCGCTTCTCGGTCGCCTGGCCCCGGGTAATCCCCGAGGGCACCGGCGAGGTCAATCAGGCCGGACTGGACTTCTATCGGCGACTTGTCGACGGGCTACGCGCGCGCGACATTGAACCCACGCTGACCCTGTATCACTGGGACCTGCCCCAGCCCCTCGAGGATCGCGGCGGATGGGTCGTACGCGATACCGCCGAAGCGTACGCGGTCTACGTCGAAGCCGTGGCCCGCGCCCTGGGCGACGGCGTCGAACGTTGGATCACGCTCAATGAGCCCTGGTGCTCGTCGTGGCTGGGCTACGGATCGGGTCACCACGCGCCGGGTAAGCACGACATCGGTATGGCGACAGCCGCCAATCACCACTTACTGCTCGCCCACGGACTCGCCACACCTATTCTTCGCGACACGATTCGCGGCGCCAAGGTGGGTATCACCCTGAACTTGAGCGACCACCGACCCGGCAGCGACGACGAGTTGGACGTGGCGGCCGCGCGCCGCGCCGACGGCAACCTGAATCGACTGTTCCTCGATCCCATTTTCCATGGCCGCTATCCCGAGGACATGCTCGAGCATTACTGCAACGAGTCGCCGGGCTTCTCGGTCGTGCGCGAGGGAGACCTGGAACTCATCGCCCAGCCCCTTGACTTTCTCGGGGTCAATTACTACTCGCCCTCCACGGTGGTGGACGAGTCGCGCGCAACCCAGGCCCGTATGGCGGGCTACATCGTGGCGACCGGTGATCAATTCCCTGACTTGCGCTTGCGCGGCCTCGAGACCCCGGGTCGCGATCGCACCGCTATGGACTGGGAGATCCAGGCCGCGGGATTGACCTCGCTACTGGTGCGTATTCGTGATGAGTACACGGGTTTGCCCATCTACATCACCGAAAACGGCGCGGCCTTCAATGACTACGTCGACCCCAACGGTCATGTACTCGACCTCAACCGGGTGGCGTACCTGCAAGAGCACCTCTCGGCGATGCACGACGCGATCGCCGCGGGCGTCAACGTGCAGGGGTATTTCGTTTGGAGTCTGCTCGACAATTTCGAGTGGGCCTTTGGCTATTCGCAACGTTTCGGCATCGTGTGGGTCGACTTCCCCACGGGGGTGCGATTACCCAAGGAGAGTTTCCGTTGGTACCGCGACGCCGTCGCGTCCAACACCGTGCAATACGCACGATCCCCCGGCAGTCATTAGGTCCGTCTCCCGGATCGCCTCGCCGCAGTGCGTCCCGTCTGATGGGGTCGTGACGCACTGCGGAGGGAGCGGTGGTGACCTTCAACGATGAAGGGTGAACGTGGTGGCTCGCACTAGACCCGCTCGCTCATGACGCGGCCCTCGCGCGAGTATGACCACTACCTTCAGTTCCCTCTCGCTGCCCGCCCATCGACAATGGTTCCTCAGCCAGGTCCTCACGGCGTCGGGGACCATGAGCCAAGTCGTCGCACTGTCGTGGTTGGGCTGGCAACTTATGCACAGCGGCGTGGATCTTGGATTGTTGACCACGTGTGCGTTGGCGCCTCGCCTCCTCATCGTGACCCAGAGCCTCTACATTGCGTTGTCGAGTGTGCTGGCCCTCGTCACGGCATTGGGAGTGGCGCGATTGTGGCACATCTTCCTCCTCGCATTCCTCTCGGGCGTAGCGGGGACGCCCGGCACCGCCGCTCGTCAGGTCTACGCCAATGACTTCGGCGCCTCGGGCGGCTCACGAGTGCGGTCAACCTGAACGAGGTGGTCATCAACACGTCGCGGTTCCTGGTCCGGCACTGGGTGGCGTCCTGCTGGCGACTGCGGGAGCGGGTTCGATTCGCCGCCGCCACAGTGGTGGTGATGAGGAACCCGGCGATTAGCCGGCGGCGAATCGGCGACTCATCGTCCAAGAAGTCGCGACGTGCAGGGCCAAGGACCGGTACTCCTCGAGCGGTGGCACGTCGAGTCCGGGCGTCTTGGCCCGGTCGTCCCACGAACGCAACGCCATTGCCGCGTTGAAGCCCGGATGCACCTCGAAGCGCGAACGCTCGTCAGTGTTGAGCGTTCCACCCTGGGCGACGAAGGTGATTTGCGATGCCTCGGACAACTCGTCGAAGTAGTCGGGGTCGATGGTGCAGCGCCAGCGCTTCGCCAGGACGTGGAGAGCGACGGGTTGGGCCACCTCGGGACCGAAGAGGGGCGACAATATGCGCGCGCCTAACGCCGCGTGATCCCCGCTCACTGGAACGACGTCGTCGGAGTCGCCACCAATTGTCAGAAACCATCCCACGTCGTGGAAAAGTGCCGCGGCAATGAGTTCTTGGGTGGCGCCGTCTTTGAACGCGAGTGCCGCGCACTGCAGCGCGTGTTCCAGGGCGTTCACGCCTTCGCCGTACTTGCGATACCCGCGGGATTCGTAAAGGGTGAAGAGTTCTTCGAGCGTGACGGGAGCCGGGATTGTCACGTCAGGACCATGCGATGATGGATTGCGCAGAGATCATTCTTCGACTCTAGGTAGGGCAGGTAAGAGCGGCGTGTCGGTTTCTCCACTAACGGTGCGGAGATTCATCACGACGTCGTCACACCGTCCTTCGCGACGGTCGCCAACGCCGAAGCAATCAGTCCGTGTTGAGAGGGATCTTCAATGTCTGCAGGCCGACTCTGTTGACGTCGTAGACCAGATTGAGAAATATTTGCTGTTGGTTGGACTGAGACGATTGGTAGATCGCGCCCATCCAGCTGAGGACGTAGTACTCGCCGTAGACGACCGCAAAGCCGTGTACCTGATCTTGTCCGTTGAGGCTCCAGTTGGTCGTCTTGGCGACGGGTAAGGCCGCAGCCAGTGAGCCGAATTCCTGCAGCGAACCAGCGGTGAGGCCATTGAAGTCCTCGCCATTCGACGGGTCGGCGGAGTTCAAGGTCACCCCGGATTGGGGCGCGTCCAGGTAGATCACTGTGCGCACGGACACGATGATGTCGTGACCGTCGGCGGTCGCGTTCGAAGCGACAAAGGTGCTGGTGCGCAATTTGGGAAGGTCGCGGTAGGAGTTGCCCAGTGATCGTCCCCAAACGAGTGACGCGCCGACCACCACGACCACGACGCCGGTCGTGACGATGATCCTCGCTCTATGGCGACTCTTCCACGCGTGGTCGCTGACCTTGTCCGCTGACGCGAGCGAGGTAAGCGGTGGGCTGAAGAAGAAAAGCGCCGACTGCCACGCCACTACGACCAGGACGGCCGTGATGATCAGGAACACCCATTGCGGAGCCGACCACCACAGGGGGCGCTGCGTGGAGAGATGCGCCACGTCGTCGGCGACAAGATAGCAACTTGCGGCGACGGACCCGAGCGCCACGAGCGCAGCACTGCGCCGCGCCAGACTCCACTTCGATTCTTGGGCGAACTGCTTCGCGTACTGGCGCGGGGCACCGAAGGTCTCGTAGGGATTCTCGCCCGAGTCGGCGAGATGCGTGCGGACTTCTGCGAGGACCGATACCGTGCGCGCGGGAGCGGAACCACTCACGCGAAGCCAGAGGGACAGTCGAGAAAGGTACTGATCGTTATGGCTCTTCATTGGGCGTCGCTTTCCGTGGGATGCTGCAAGAACCTTTGGGTCGTTGACAAGAACTCGAGCCAGCGCGCGGAATTCTCTTCGAGCCAGCGACGCCCGAGCGTGGTCGGAACGTAGAGCTTGCGCCCGGGTCCGCTGGGACCCTGCGTCCACCGCGTCTGGACGTAACCGTCAGTCTCGAGGCGACTGAGAAGGGGGTAGAGCGTCCCGCCCTTGACGCCGGGAATCCCTCGAGCGCCAAGTTCCTGGGCGATGGCGTAGCCGTGGGTCTCGCCGTCGGCGACGATGGCTAGGACGCACAGGGGCAGGATCCCTTTTAGCCACTCCGAGGGCCAGCTCTCATCAACCATTGATAGATAGTAATACTATCTAGATGGGATTGCAAATGACTCGAGCAGATGAGATGTTCTCGGACGACTTACCAGACGCCGGGCAGCATCCTCCAGCGCACCGACTCTCGGTAGCGCGAGTAAGGACCGCTCATCATCAGCAGTCGCTCCTCGGCGACCACGCGCCCGACGTTGCAACTGCAGACGAAGACCATGACCAGCGCATTGCGCCAGGACAGGCTCTGTAACACGTAGCCCCCCTGGAGCAAGAAGTACGAGGCGTAAATGGGATGGCGGACGAGGGCGTACGGTCCGCGCCGCTTCAAACCGCGGTCGGCGGCAGCGAAGCCGAATGACCGCCCCAGCGCGACGAACGAGGCCACGCATATCGCCAGTCCCACCAACTGCACGTCGAGCCCCGCGACCACGCCCCAATGTGGGTGAGCACCAGTGGGGCGATAGAGCACTCCGCCGAACGTGCCGCCAAAGGCCAGCAGCCAGTCGCCCGTCCGCGTGGAAACGACGCGAGCGCGACGACGCACCAGGTACGCCGCCACGATCCACAGTTGCTCCGCGAAGAAGGCCGCACCGATGAGCGAGTGCGTGCTCTGGTAGTGACGAAGGCCGGCCCACGCAAAAAGAGCGGCGCCGCCCGCACCGACCAGGTTGGCGGCGACGCTGGTGAGACGCATCGTGCGATGCGAGGTGACGTGCTCGGAACTCGCCGCGGTCGACGACGTCGGAGCAGGCGGGTGGGTAATGCTCACGGGCGCACTTGCGCGCGAACTGTTCGATCGCCGGCCAATCGACGAGCGAGGACGCCATCGACGCTGAGTCGACCCGCACCGAACACCGTGATGGTGAGTGCCAGGACGGCCAAAGTCATGTTGAATTCGTAGCCCGGGTGGTTGGTCAGCGAATTGATGCCGTTGGCCCACGTGACCGTGACCATCGCCATTATCTGGTCGCCGAGGAGAGCGAGTCCGGCGAGCCGCGACCCGAGACCGAGGGCGACACAGAGTGCGCCACCGAATTCGATGACGCCGCCCAGAACCGCGAAGAATCCTCCGGGATGAAGGTGAGCGGTCTCGGCCAT
>PLEI01000020.1 GCA_003136415.1 Acidimicrobiaceae bacterium
GCGTCGATCGGGCACGAGGCGACCGTCTCGAAGATCGGTGACGACCAGTTGTTCTACCTCATGAGCCGCGGCCTCACCGAGACCCAGGCCATGGGCATGATCGTCAACGGCTTCATTGAACCGGTGACGCGTACGTTGCCGATGGAGTACGCGGTGGAGTGGTCGCGTCTCATTGAGCTGCAGATGGAAGGTTCGATCGGTTAGGACTTTGGGCGCATTCGCGCCCAGTCCGCGCCGTCTCGAGCGTGACACAATGGAGACGACATGGGAATGCGTGAAGAATGCAAGCACTTCCAGAGCCGCACGTACGCCTCTGGTGAAGTCGCGCGTTTCTGCGTTCTCGGCAACGCCCCCGACCAGCCCTGGAGTTGCCCGGAGAATTGTCTCACCTACGAACGGCGCTTCGCCGACGTCGGTTGGTCGCACGGGTCATTGGCGCGCCGTCCCCACGTCGAAGAGCCGCCGCCGACCGACGTGCCCGTCGAGGACCGCCGCGACATCCTCAATGCCGCCAGCGACATCATTGACGCTGTGGCGCCGGAGCTCTTTGAGGAGCGCCGGCGCATCTTGGACGAGATGGAGAAGAAGCAGCGTCGCGGGTGGAAGTTCTGGCGTCGTTGAACATTGTCGGCGTCGGAGTTCAACGGCGCTCCCAGTACACTTCTCTGGCCTACTTATATGAAGACCTTCGCCGAATCAGCCCTTTCTTACCTTGACGCCCGAGCGGGTTCAGTGAACCGCCTCGGCGCCTGGAATGCCTTCTGCACACTCGGACTGCCGACCACGGTCGACGAAGTGTGGCGCTACGCCCCCTTAGGCGACCTCGACCTCGACAAGTTTTCGCTCGCCTCGCGCGACGTAGTACCCGCGCTGACAACCTTCGCTCAAGCCCTGGCCGAGCGGGCGGGACTCGTCGTGCGCGTGGTCGACGGCTACCTGATCGATGTCACCGGGGCTCTGGAGGGCGTCAGTGTGGACGTGACCGAAAGTGAGTGGTCCCCTAATTACGAGTCCGACGCGTTCGCGCAACTCAACTGCGCACTGACGCCCGGCACCATTACCCTGCGCGTCGCCGACGGCGTCAACGTCACGGCGCCGATCGTCATCTTGAACACCACGACGTCGGGTGCGTCGTTTCCCCAGTTGCGTATCGGCCTGGGTCGCTCGGCGCAGGCGTCGGTGGTGGAGTACGTCGATGGCGGCGTCGACGCTCTGGTCGTGCCCCTGGCGGAATACGACCTGTCCGACAATGCGTCGCTGCAGGTGAGCACCTACCAGCGCCTCGACTCGACGGCGTGGCACATCGCACGTTCCACCGGACACCTAGGTCGCGACGCCCGACTGCGCCAAGCGGTCATCAGCATTGGCGGTCACTACAACCGTTCGCGCAACGACGCCGATTTCGAGGGCGCGGGTGCGGAGAATGAACTGCGCACGACGTTCCTCGGCTCGGGCCACCAAGTGCACGATTTTCGCACCCGCCAGTACCACAAGACCGCCCGCACCCGTTCGACGCTGCTCTCCAAGGGTGCCGTCGCGGATCACTCGCGCTCGGTGTACACCGGCCTCATCGAGATCGAAAAGGGCGCCAAGCGTACCGACGCCCGCCAGACGAATCACAACCTGTTGCTCTCGCCCCACGCCCACGCCGACAGCGTCCCGAACCTTGACATTCGCGAGAACGACGTCANNTGTGCGCGCACGCCTCGAGCGTGGGCCCCCTGGACGAACTCCAGCGCTGGTACCTCGAGTCGCGCGGCGTTACCCGCCCCGACGCCGAGCGTCTGATGATTCAGGGCTTCTTTTACGAGATGCTCGCGACACTGCCGCACGAACTCGCGGGCGTCGTCGAGCGCGACCTGGGCGAGACGCTGCGCCAAGTAGAAATTGTGACGCCGTGACGATCTTTGACATCGGCACTCTCGACGACTTCGTGCACGGTGAGGCCGCGCAGGTGAAGCGCGGTGACCGCGTGCTGGTCGTCGTGCGCATTGACGACGACGTCTACGTGCTCGACGACCGTTGTAGCCACGAGGACTTCTCGCTGGCGCTGGGCGAGGTCGACGTCACCACGTGCGAGATCGAGTGCTCGCGCCACGGTGCGATGTTCAACCTCAAAGATGGCGAACCAACGTCGTTTCCGGCCACGCGGCCGGTGGCGCATTACGACGTCCTTCACGACGACGGACGACTTCAGGTGGTGGTGAGTTGAGCACGTTGACGATTGCGGGCCTGCGCGTCGAGGTCGCGGGCAAGGAAGTGGTGAAGGGTTTCGACCTGACGATGGCGTCGGGCGAAGTCCACGTCATCATGGGTCCCAACGGCTCGGGCAAGTCCACCCTGGCCCACGCCATCGCCGGACGCCCGGGGTACAAGGTGTTGGGCGGTTCGGTCACCATTGATGGTGTCGAACTGCTCGACCTCTCGCCAACGGAGCGCACGCGCCACGGACTCTTCCTCGCCCTCCAGCACCCCATGGAAGTACCAGGCGTGCGTCCCCTGGACATGCTCGTCGCCGCCGGCGCCGTGCGCGAGGGTTTGGCCGAGCGCATGAGCAACGAAGCACGTCGGGTCGAACTGCGGCCCGACGTGCTCGAACGTTTCGTCAACGTCGACTTGTCGGGTGGCGAGCGCAAGCGCGCCGAGATGGTGCAGCTCGCGATTTTGCAGCCCCAGTTCGCGATGCTCGACGAGATCGACTCGGGTCTCGACGTGGACGCGCTGGGTGCGGTCGCACGCCGACTCCAAGAAGCCACGACCGAATGGAACTGTGGCGTGCTGGCCATCACCCACTTCCGACGTCTCCTCCAGGAGTTGACTCCCACGATGATTCACGTGGTCTCCGAGGGGCGCGTGGTCGCGACCGGAGGGCCCGAATTGGCGGAAATCCTTGAAAAGGACGGGTACGAGCCGTTTCGAATTGGGAACAAGTGAGCCGTCTTCTTACGTTCTGCTGTTAAAGTTGCCGAATGCCCTCAGGACCTTCTGACGATGCACGTGGTCGTACGCGCCGTTCCTCGCCGCACGCGGGCGGTCTCGCCAATTCTCACCGTCTAGCGGCCCTCGGTGAGGCCATCGATCAAAAGGCCGGCCTCAAGCACAAGGACAAGGTGCCCAAGGCTGCTCGCACCGGCTGGCGCCGTCATCAAGGATGGTGGATCTCGGGCGTGTCAGTCGTCGTGGTCATCGCACTCATCTTCGGTGGCAGTTACTTTTACGCGAACTGGCGATTCGGCCAGATTCCCAAACTCAACAATACGGCCGAAGTTCCTCGGGTGGGTAACCAGCCCTTCAACATCCTCGAGATTGGTTCGGACTCGCGTGCGGGCCTCTCGGGTTTTGTCGCTGCTCAAACGGGAGCAACGACGGGATCCGTGTCGGGACAGCGCAGCGACGTCGTGAAGATCATGCACGTCGACCCCGCCAAGGGAACTATCACCGTGTTGTCAATTCCTCGTGACACGGTGGTGACGTTGCTGGCGAATCAGAATCTCTACGGGAAATACAACCGCCTGAACGTCAACTTCCAAAACGGGGCGACGTTGCTGACACGGACGATTGCGGCAAACTTCGGGATTCCGATTGCTCACACCGTGGTGGTCGGCTTCGAGGGCATCATCAGTGCGGCCCAGGCCATTGGTGGGGTGTACATGAACTTTCCCTACCCGGCCAAGGATGCCAAGTCCGGGCTGAATATTCCCCACGCGGGCTGTCAGCTCGTCAACAACTTCCAGGCATTGGCGCTGGTGCGCAGCCGGTACTACCAGTGGTATGAGAGTGGCGTGTGGAAAGAGGACGTCACCTCTGACTACGGGCGCATTTACCGTCAGAACGAGTTCATCAAGGGCATGATGTCTCGAGCCAAGGGCCTCTACAACCCGTTGACCATTAACTCGTTCCTGTCCAAGCTGCCCTCAGGGATCGCTCTCGACAACCACTTCTCCCTGGGCGAAGTAGTTGCTCTGGCCAGAAAGTTCCACGGCATCGACCCCACCAATCTTCAGACCATCACTCTTCCTACGGTCCCGGGTAGCGGTCCCACCAGTGGTTACCTGGTCGTCCAAGAGCCAGCCGCGGAGCAAGCACTGGTCAACATCTTCGGTAGTGAGTTGAAGCGTCCGACCAACCCGCCGCCCAATGCGAGTGAACAAATCATTCCTCCGCCGGTCATTCCGGTGGCCACGACGACCGTCAAAGCCAAGACTTCGTCGATACTCATTCCCTCGTCGGGCGCGAAGTTCCTGGTAAACGTCGCGGCGTCAAGCTCCTCTACCACGACAACATCTTTGCCCGAAGGTGATCAGTACTTCGACCCGACACCCTGCACACCAAAATAATTCTCCAGGCTTCCCCGCGCTCAGAAACCAGGGAGAGGGTTTTCGTGGTTGGCCCGACGTGACAAGTCAGCAACCTTGCACTGGAGACTCGGCAATCGATGATGGCTATCGTCGGACACAAATTAGGCCACGGCTTTACTCGTACTCACTTCCCCTTCACTTCGCCGAACGGGTCGGTGGCGATGGCAATGATCTACTCGGCCTTAATTGGCACATCGGAAATTAGCGGGGTGTGATGGTCGCCACGACGCCCGTACGAAAGTCGGGGATCGGAGCGATCCCGGGCGAAAGCGTGGGTCTCAAGCAGAAAGCGACAAAACAGCCGTAGGCTCAGTCGCATGTACTCAGAGATCGCTAGCAACAATCGTCGCAGCATTATCTTCATCGGGCTGTTCTTCGTGATTTGGATTGGCATTGGCGTTGTCGGTGGCCTGCTCTTCAAGAGCCTGTCCTCACGAACCGTTATCAACGCGCAAGGGTTCCCTCAGGCGGTCAAGTACGGACTCTCTCCGATCTTCATCGGCATGGCTATCTGCGCAATCTTGGCGATAGGCGGCATTCTCTACTCGCTCACGGCGGGATCACGCATGGTCCTGAGGGTCTCGGGGGCGGTGCCCGCCGACCCGGTGCGCTACCAGCAACTGCACGATATCGTCGCCGCCCTGGCGATCGGTGAGGGGATCCCCAAGCCGGAGGTCTACGTGATTGACGACCCTTCTCCCAACGCCTTCGCTACGGGCATCAGTTCGAATAAGGCCGCCATTACCTTCACGACTGGATTGGTCCACGCCATGAATCGCGAAGAGCTCGAAGGGGTGGCGGGTCACGAAATGAGCCATATCAAGAATCACGACATCAGGTTGCTGCTCGTCGTCGGAACGATGATCGGTATGGCCGCGCTGCTGGCGAGCGTCGTCTGGCGTGGCGCCTACTTCGCGAACATGGGACGTGGTGGCCGCAACGGCGGCCAGATCGTCATTATCATCTTCGCCGCGGGTCTCATGCTCGCGATCGTCGGCTTCATCTTCGGGCCACTGATTCGCCTCGCCCTCTCACGTCGTCGCGAATCGCTGGCCGACGCGAGCGGTGTCGAACTGACTCGCAATCCGGCCGGACTACTGAGCGCCCTCAGGAAGCTCGAGCAGAACGACACGCCGTTCAAGAAGATGAATCACGCCACGGCGTCCATGTGCATTGACGATCCCCTGCGCCACCACGAATCCTGGTACCACCGCTTCTACGACACGCACCCTCCGATCGAGGATCGTATTGCCGCCCTAGAAAAGATTGTCTCGGGCGAGAAGATCTGACCTGTCGCCGAGCTGCTCAGGTGGCCGGCGGAGGGCCCTGATTATCAGTCGGGGGCGGAGGGCCAGCGGGCGGGACCGCCGTCCCCGGGGCGTTGGATCCAGGGAACATCACGACGGGAACCGAGCGATCAGCGTCATCGGCGCCGAAGAACGCGAACGCAGTGAAGTGGAAGGGCCCCGCAATGAGGTTGCGGGGGAACGACTGAAGCGAAATATTGTAGTCACGTGCACTGGTGTTGTAGTAACGGCGCGCGTATTCGATCTTGTCCTCGGTCGCGGTGAGCGTCTCTTGCAGTTGGACGAAACTCTCCACCGCGCGCAACTGGGGGTAGTTTTCAGCAACCGCGAACAGCGAGCGCAGCGCCCCTGACAGAGCGTTCTCCGCGGGAGCAATCTTGGTCGGGTCGCCGGTGGCACCAGCCGACACCGCGTTGGCGCGCGCCGCAGTCACCGCCTCGAAGGTGCCTCGCTCGTGCGAAGCGTAACCTTCGACGGTCGAGACAAGGTTGGGGATGAGGTCGTGACGCCGTTTCAATTCGACATCTATTTCTGACCACGCCTCTTGAGTCCGGTTGCGTTTCTTGACGAGCGTGTTGTAGGACGCCCAAAGACCCAACAGCAGAATCAGAACAACAACGATTATGATGATCACTGCGGTCATGGTTACCAGTTTCTCTGAATGTACCTCTGCGACGACAGTACCAGCACAACGACAGAAATGCCCAGCGTCACAGTGCGTTCGGGATTCTGACAACCATCCGCCCTACGTTGCGGCGCCCCGCGCTTGTCTCTCGCCCATGGCGCCTTCAGACGTGTCGCGCCGGACCATCGAGGTCTGAATCAGCGAGGACCAACCAGAGGTCCTGCATTTTGGCGGCGTCAAAATGTAGGGGTTCATGTCGGGCCACCTGGATTAATCAATTGAAGGTGAGATCGAACTCGAGAATCACATGGTCAGCAGATATATTGCATGCAACGTGGATTGCCGAGTGCCTTCACACCTTTTGTCACGACGTAGGCTCAGTCATACCCGATGGCCTTGAGGCATACTGCAGAATCTTTCATCCAGTTCAAGACAACAATGGCGCCTCTTTGAAAATAAGTGAAGCGACGACAAGGGACCCGATGCAATTGATGGAGAGGCTCCACGAACTGAATCGCGCCATTCTGACCATCAATCCATTGACCATAGAATTTGTGGGGTATCCATCCGACTGCCACGAGAGCAGGTTCGCTAAATGGCCACTGCCGACGGCCGCTACCCCGCGCCAGGGGTGATCACGATCGGCAATGGTGGTCCCGCAGCCTTCTTCGTGCCCGTCCCGGCAATCGTGCACTGGCCAGAGGTGCACGACAACGCCCAGCCCTGCAGGCTGTTCCATCCCGGTACGCTCGCCGTTGGCGCCACACTCCAGTGATGGATCGCACTCATCGTCGCCACCCCCGCCAAGGTACCCGCGGTGTGGGAGATGAGCCCCGTGCACGACGTCGGTGTCGTGCACGAGATCGACTCCAATATGTTCGCTCCCGTCAAGTCCAAGGCGTAGGGTGCTGACCAGCGACCGTGGTTCTCCTCGACTACCAGAGCCGTGCTTCCCCCCGCCTTCATCGGATCGCTCTCGCCACCCGCCACGCACGACCCCACGCCCGTGCACGAGATCGTTGCCAGCAAGTTGACATTCGTGGTCGGGCGGTACGCCACGAGAGCGTGCATCGAGTGCCAGCGCCCGCCGGAGTACGTCACGACGTAGGGCTGCATCTTCTTGCTGACGTTCGTGTAGAGGCCGACCCCCTCACACCACGACCCCACGCAGCTCAGCGCACTGAGCGACATGAGATTCGTCGAAGCGCCGAGCGCTGAACTACTCAGGAAGTGGGGAGCACTCCAATGCCCGTTGCGCCACGTCAGAGCGAACACGCGTCTGAGCGAGGGATTGACCAGGAGCGTCCCGGTCAGAACGCACGACCCCGCCGCCACGCAGGCCATCCCCGTGAGCAGATAGCTCGGGTGCGCCCCGAGCCCCGTCGTGGGGATCAGTTGGGCTGGCGCCCACCGCGACCCATGCTGGACGACGAAGTACGACGAGAATCGTTCGCTCGAATTCGGCGACGTTGTCGAGAGCATTTGGCCCAATGCCACGCACGACCCAGCCCGCGGGCACACCACGTGAACGATCGTCGACACACCACCTCTGAGCGCTGCCCCGACCTCCTGCGCTTTCCCCCAGGTGCCGTTGGTCTCAACAGTCAGCACCCCGCGCCCTTTGGCCGTCTTTAGGATCTCGACCCCCCCGGTCACGCAGTATCCCGGTGCCGTGCACGAGATCGCCGCCGCTGAGCCTCCGAGCACGCCCGGGTTGATGGGAAGAGGTACGATCGTCACCCCCGCCCCTGGAGTGGTAGTCGTCGTGGTTGACGTTGTTGGCGAGACGGTGGTCGTCGTCACTGGTGCCGTCGTGCTCGTCGTCGGGGCCGCCTGCGCCACCGAGTTCAGCGACAGCGGGCTCAAGGTAGTGGTAATCGCGAAACCGGCCAGCAGCAGGTGGCGCGAGAATCGCGGGTGTGGGTACATGGGTGAAACAGTAACGGAATGTCCATCTGACCGTCACCGGCGTAGGGTTTCTGGATGGCCACAGCCGACGCAATGCAACTGCGGCGGTGGTAGCTGCGGCGCGAGCGTCCCTGGGGCACGAACGAGGCTGTATGGCTTATCCCGGTGGACCTCATCACGGCGCTGCTCGCAATAGGCACCACGTACTGGGCCTACATCAACTTCATCATTCTTGGGCGCATCAGACGCGTTGAACCAAGCGCTCTCTCACAGCACGACCTCGTGGCCCGGACCATCATGTTCTGTGCCTACATCGCGGTAACGAGCCTTTTCGCCGGCTCCGCTCTGCTCTCCTCGACGGGGTTAAGGGTTATTGGTGCCTGAGCGACGGTGGTAGCGGGGCTGACGAGCACGGTTTTCTGGTTGGTCCGCCCGAGGCGCTAGCGGCGATCCTTGGAATCACTGGCGAGTGGCAGTCAGATGGATACCCCACTAGAATTTTGCCCCCGATCCATCCAAGTCATTGGTGCTTCATCATTCCACGGAGGCGACAGCTCGACGTGAAATTCAGTGTCGGAACAGTTGATGGCGGGCCGTCCGACACAATCTAATGGAGACTGTCTAATTGGAGTCGGCTTGGCGAGTCTCCCTCTCGCCAAGCCTGATACTCCATTCGAGACGCTGACTTAGCCAGTGGATGAGAATGACGGCGCAGCACACCGCGACGAGTCCGATTCCGACACCCCAACCGGGGCCTCCGTCAAGGATGGTCAGAACCCGTCCCGACGGCGACACAAAATGATTAGCAGGTGTGCAGGAGATCTGGCCATCCGAACAGTCGTTCCCGTTTGACTCATTCACCCAGTGTCCGTACTGCGTCTCCTGGCCGACGCCGAGGACCACGCAAAGAGCCTCATGGGCGCTGTGACTCACTGGTACCAACGGGCAGCCCCCGGCCCGTTCACTCTCATTTGCTGGCATTAGTGCGGTCCACGAGGTGATTCGAGTACAAATACCCTGGCCAGTAATTCTTTCACGAAACTTTCGCAATTAGGTTGGAAGTTGAGGGAGATCTCATGAGGCGTAAGTTTCTGGCAGTGATCATTGGAGTTGTCGGCCTTGGCGCACTTGGGATTAGTGCAGGAGCGGCTAACGGGCAGCGTTCTGGGTCTCAGAGAACCACGACAACAACCCAGGTCGGCCCGATGTACTCGTACTACCGATCCGTGATGGGCCGTTTCGATACCGGCTCGATGATGGGTGAATCGATGAACTCAATGATGGCCGAGTACCCCTATCGATGGATGCTCGGAGGTTCACGCGCCCCAGGTTGGATGGACGGCGCTACGCTGCCGAAGTTCATGATGGGCACGGACACCGATTCGGGCACGGCCATGGGCTCGCTCTTCGCCGACGCCCCCGGTCCGCGGGTCAGCTCTTCTGAAGCCACCAAGCTCGGCAACCAGACTCCCCGCGGCGCCACCGTGAGCACCAAGAATCATCGGATCACCTTCTTGGGCTCGACCGTCCATCTGGTAGTCCTGGCCAGCCCGGCCAGCAGGGACGAAACGTTCCGCGCGGCCGGAATGGTGAACCCCACTATCGCCGTACCCAAGGGTGCCCGGGTCAGTATCGAGGTCATCAACGCCGACCCCGACATGGCCCAGGGACTCGTCGTCACCAACGCGACGTCGGCATCCTCCCGGGTGCCCATGATGACTACCGCTCGGGCCTTCCCAGGAGCGGCGTTGTGGTTCCTCGGCGAACCGACATCGGCGGGCATGCACTCGGGTACTATCACTTTCACGGCGTCTGCGTCGGGGACCTACCAGTACTTGTGCGCCGTCCCGGACTACGCCCGAAACGGCATGTTTGGAAAGTTCCTGGTCATCGGCTGACAAGGCCCGGGATGTCCCATCATGTCCGGCTAAGACCCCGGATAGCTTGCCTCGAGGTGTCGGACTTCGACAATGACGGTCGCCAGCAATCAAGTCTGCACGGCGATATCAGGGAGCCACGTCACCGGGTGAGGTGTGGACGAAGCTGCCACGCACGGCGCGGGTTCACGTGAAGGGCCCGACGTGACTGTTCTGCAACCTAATGGGACTGG
>PLEI01000060.1:0-7048 GCA_003136415.1 Acidimicrobiaceae bacterium
GCAAGTCGCCCCTTCGACACCAGAGGTGACTAAGTCATGGATCGTCGGTGAGCATCGCCGCTGATGCTACCGATGTGTGAGGGTAAGGCAAATTAGCGAGACAGTCGAAGAGTTTCACAACCAAGTGAAACTGCGTCGAAGCGATACCCACTTCACAACAACGAAGTCGCGCCAGGTCGGGCGCACTCACACAGATTGAGCGTCCAGCCGCGCGAGCCTCAGGAGGGTCGCATGGTGCCTTCGCGTAGGTAGCGCGCGTGCCACGAGAGCGCCTCCTCGAGCATGTGCGGGGTGTGCTTGCCGGGGGCCGTGGCGCTCGCGCGGTTGAAATAGTCCTGCAGCATCGGCCGGTAGTCGGGGTGCGCGCAGTTGTCGATGATCTTCTGAGCGCGCCGGCGCGGCGCCAAGCCGCGCAAGTCCGCTACGCCCCATTCGGTGATGACGACGTGCACGTCGTGCTCGGTATGGTCCACGTGGCTAACCATCGGCACGATTGAGGAGATCGAGCCATTCTTAGCGGTCGAGGGCGTGAGGAACATCGCGATGTAGGCGTTGCGGGCGAAGTCACCCGAGCCGCCGATGCCGTTCATGATGCTCGAGCCCATGACGTGGGTGGAGTTGATGTTGCCGTAGATGTCGGCCTCGATGGCGCCATTCATCGCCAAACACCCGAGTCGGCGTATTACCTCGGGGTGATTGCTGATCTCCTGAGGTCGAAGGATGATCCGGTCGTGGTACTCGGCGATGTTGGCGTGCAGGTCGGCCGCTCCCTCCTCACTGAGCGAGAAGGCGGTAGCCGAGATGGTGCTCATCGTGCCCGAGTTCAGCAACGCCAGCATGCCATCCTGGATGACCTCCGTGTACGCGGTCAACGGACGGAACGGCCCACCGTCGAGTCCACGAAGGACGGCGTTGGCGATGTTGCCGACGCCTGACTGCAAGGGCAGGAGTGACGCGGGCAGTCGCCCTCCCTTCACCTCGTAGGCCAGGAACTCCAAGAGGTGTTCGGCGATTCGCTGCGAGAGGTCGTCGACCGGTTTGAACGCGGTATTGCGATCGGGGGAGTTCGTCTCGACGACGGCCANNCGGCCACAATCTTCTCTGGTGGACAATGAAGGTAGGGAACGCCGATGCGGTCGGACGCTTGGAGGATTTGGATGGGCTTGCGAAATGGCGGCAGTGCGGTGCCGTAATAGATGTCGTGCATCCCCTCGAGCGCGGCGGGCTGCCACGCGTTCACCTCGAGAATGACGCGGTCGGCCATGTCAATCCACGTCTTGTTGTTGCCGACCGAGGACGACGGAATCAGTTCGCCGTCCGCAGTGATACCGGACACCTCTATGACCGCGACGTCGAGGTGTCCGAAGGCGCCCTCCCAGACCATCTGCGCGACGTGCGAGAGGTGCATATCGAGGTAGTCGAGCAGTCCGGCGTTAATCTTGGCGCGGCTCACCGGGTCAGACTGGTATGGCATGCGCATGTCGATCGCATCGACCGCTGCGAGCGCACCGTCAAGCTCGGGAGCCGTCGACGCCCCTGTCCAGACACTCACCGCGAAACGGTCACCTCGTTTGGCCGCGTCTTCGACTCGTCGCACGAGAGCCCCGGGTACCATCTTGGGATATCCCGCCCCCGTAAAGCCGCTCATCCCGACATTGTCGCCCGGTCGTATGAATTCGGCTGCTTCGTCGGGCGACATGACCCGACCCGCAATTGACGCACTCTTGATTCGAAATTGGTTTGCGGGGGCCACTTCGAAAGCCTAACGCTGCCGGATTGCGCCACTTAGCCGACCAGTCGCCAACGAATGGATGCAGACTGGTCACGTCGGGCCATCAAGACTCACTCAATTCTGCCCTATCGTGGACGGAGTCGTGAGGTCGAATCGCTAATCCTGAAATTGAGCTGGAGAACAGGCACGAAATGAAGTGGCGTTCAAATAAGAATCGGCCGACTTACCGCACAATGGTTCCATTCCTGGCTGCTGGCGAAACGATGACCGACGAAGAGTATGAGATTTGGTACGACCAAAATTCAGTCGACCTGACCAATTTGGAGGGGCTCGAAGTTGTTGAAGACATTTCCACTCTGCAATGGCTGGGTGACGCGATGGGGAAGGGGGGTGGGAGCGCACTCATCAGTGTGCCCGAGGGTTACGAAGCTTATGGGCGAATATTCTTTCCATTTGAAAATGGCGAATTTAGAACCGACGATCCCACCTCTTACGAATACCGTTATCGTTCGTGGGCTGAAGTGGCGTTGAGCAACAACAAGATCCCACACGCGTTGATGCAGTCCGCTTCTATTTCGACCGAACGCGATGGGCGGCTTGTGTCGAGTGGACCCGACTCAACGTTCGGGTCGGACCTGATTGCAGAGCTCTCTAAGTTCACGTCGAAACCATCAGCGACGACGTTCCTCATATGGGAAGGTTACGGAAACATCAATCGCAAGACTTCAGCTCGACTGCCACTTTTGGAGTTGCCACTTGGGCGCCGGTGCTTCGCCCTGACGGGACACAGCGATCACTTCGTCCGACCGCCTATTCGAATCCAGTTGTGCACGCCAAGTGATCGAGCTTGGTGCTACGGCAGCGACACAGATCTTGATTACGGCTACGTGGCCTGCAGTCAAGAGTGCCTTGACGCAATGCGCGAAAATGATTCAATTGAGATTTATCAGATCGACCCGGCTGCCATGATTTGGCATGATTCCGATGTGATCAACTCTCAAATGGGGACTACCGATTGAATAGAGCCACAGGAATGTCATCTACGAACATCGACCATAAGTTCCCACGCAACAACTCTCCAGGTGGAGATTGTGCAAGTCGGTCCTCCGACACCAGGCTTGGAGACGTTGCCCTTGCTGCCGATTGACAATTGCGTCGGCAGTCCTATGTGTTGCGCCCCATCAGTCCGGCGAGCTTCGCGTAAGGGGCCGCAGATTCAGGTTCGGCCACCTCGACGCCAAAGGGTTCGCCCTCGACGTTGCGGGACGACTCCGGCACCATGGCACCGGCGAAGGTCAAGACGGTCTCCGCGAGCGAATTGTCGAGAGACTCAACTTGACCTGTCGCTTGGGCAACATCCCAGGTGTGTACTACGACCTCCATCAACTGAACGCGAGCAGCGATTTCTGCCGGCAGCGTAGCGAACGGAAAGACCATCTCACGCTCAAACACGCCGGGCTCTTGCCACGCGGCGAGCAAAGACGTCTTTGCGGTGTTAAAGGTTGAAACGATATCGCCCGCCGTGAAATCAGCAGTCCCAGTCATCTCGGGCATGGTTTCGCCTCGGGTGAGGGAGCCAAACATCATGGCGCCGCCGACTATGTGGTTCGACAGCTCCTTGACGTTCCACTTCGCACAAGGCGTAGCGTCGCCTAATTGGGAGGGCGCCACTCCTGACAGCACACTTTGAGCTTGTTCTAAGGCTCGCGCCAGATCACTCACTGATTGACTCGACATGATCTCTCCTTTGATTAACACCTTGGCTGACTATAACTACATTTAAAGCACGAGGGCGGTTCAGTCAATTCAATTCGTTGGCACATACCAATTTGTGATGCGCCAGTCGGATATTGTGGACGTCCCCGGGTTCAAGGGGTGCTTGCAACACCAGCCTGAACTAAGACTAGGAGTTCGTCGAGTGCTTCGGCGGGCGTCTTCCAATTGAGCGTCTTNNCCGTTGGTGTTCTCGTTCGTCCCGCGTTGCCAAGGACTGCGAGGGTCGCAGAAGTAGACCTCGACGCCGGTGTCGACGCGAAGCTTTGCGTGCTGGGCCATCTCGACGCCTTGATCCCAAGTGAGCGAGCGACGCAGCTGGACGGGCAACGTCGTGATTGACTCCGCAATCGCGTCGCGCACCGCCTCGGCACCGTGTCCCGCGAGCGGCGGTCCGTGCAGGGTGTGCAGTCCCTCTGAGTGTCCGTCCATCTGGGGCAGGTGCAGCAGCATCGTGAAGCGCGTCGTGCGCTCGACGAGCGTGCCGATCGCTGAACTGTTGAGCCCCATGATGAGGTCGCCCTCCCAGTGGCCGGGCACCGCTCGGTCCTCGACCTCGGCGGGTCGCTCCGAGATCATGATCTCCGCAGGGACGTAGGCCCGGGACGTGCGTCGGCGGCGCTCGCGCGGGACGCGTAGCGCCCGTCCGGTGCGCAGACAGGCGGTGAGCTCGCGCTTAAGAGCGCCTCGCCCTTGGACGTAGAGAGACTGATAGATCGCCTCGTGACTGATTCGCATAGACACATCATGGGGGAAATCGACCTCCAAGCGCCGAGCGATCTGCTCGGGGCTCCAGGNNTCCAGGCCTGCGCCCACCTGCGGTCCTGATAGCGCCGCACCTTCTTCCTTCGCCAGGTAACGGCCGGTCCCGCGACAGGGGTCCCGTCGGGACGACGCACCGCACCCGAGAGGCGCGCCTGGACGTAGTCGCGAAGGGCGTCGTTGGCCACGAGCTTGGCGACCTTGGGGCGTCGAGCCCGACAGTCGGCGTGCCACTGTGCGGTCGACGCGCGATAGGCGAGGCGACCTTGGCGCGTCGCAGCGTTCCTGCGGAGTTCTCTCGAGATTGTCGACGGGGAGCGACCCGACAGCCTCGCGATCTCGCGGACGCCACACCCCGATGCACGATGCATTGCGATGTCCTCACGTTCGGCAAACGACAGGAAGCGACGGGACATGGGGAGCTGGGAGACGGTGGACATCCCACCACCTTGGTTGAACCACCGAGCTCCAGCCACCGCCGAGATCCCAGCTTCAGCCGCTGCATCCTCGGTCCTTAACCCACGAGCGATCGCAGCCCAGAACACCTGACGGTGCTCGCGTCGCAGACCCGGGTGACCTGGAACCCGCTGCGTGGGCCTCCCAGTGACTGCTGTCGTCCAACCTTTCGGTCTTCCCATGTGCACACCTCCAACTCGAGGTGTTGATCTGACCGATTGAATCCGCCGTCGGCCCTCGGACACCAAGGATTCTTGTTGTAACCGAAGTAATTGCATAGATTCTGACGTGACCTTGACTTTCCGTCACTCGCCAATCTTGACCCGTGTTACGCGCCCACTAACGCCCACGAAGCGCCAAAGTATGAGAGCCGCGGACTGCCTACGACTTTCTCCACATGCAAGTTAAGGACGCCCGCCTTTGACTCTAGAGAATCGAATCCCACTCGCCTTACTCTCATCTTCACTGTCTCCTGGAGACATTGCAGCAGAACTTCGAACAGGTTGCGAGTAACTCCGCGCACACAGCACGAGCCGGTTCGCATTCCGTTGGCGCGCCAACCGCTGCTACGGGCTCACCACACTGAAGGTGCCACCGAAGGCTTGGATGCCGTTGCCGTTACCGACCGATCCGGTCAGGAGCGGGTTTCCCGAACCGTCGACCGCCGGTTGCTCCTGGCTGTAGATGTACAGCGGGTGGCCGTCGTAGGTGACCTGGTTCGTACCATCGTGTCGCTCGATCACGCCCACACCGAGGGCGTTGATTCCCGCTGCCACCGTGGGCGGCCCACTCGTGAGCAAGGGAATGAAGTCCCTGGCGCAGGACCTGTTGCACTGGCTCCTCCACGGGCTATCACCGCTGAAGGAGTAGACGGTGATCGCCGCCCCTCCGGGCGCAACGCCCGGAAGCATTTCAGCGCCGACCACTGCCGACGTGTAGGTGGTCTGCGCGGTGGGAGACTCAATCTCCAGATTGGCGATACCTGGTGCGGCCACACCACTGGGCGCCACCAGGTACCAGGCCGTGTGCCACGGCGGCAACGGCGCGACCGACTCGAAGAAGTTCGCCCCGAAAAACGAGTTGGGGCCCGCATCAAAGAGGTAGAGGGGACGCCCGGCGTAGGTCACCTGGAATGTTCCGAGGTCGGCGCGGTACACCTCTCCGAGCAACCACTGACTCACGCCCGGACCGGCGATGGGTGGCCTCTCGGTGGTCAGCGCAGGCCAGTCGCTGGTGTCGGCCACCGGCGAACCAGTGCAGGCGAACCCGGCCGACGCATCGACCACTGTCGTGCAGCCCGCCTGATACGAGTGACCGTCCAGGTCGTTCATTGACGGATCTATGGTTGCAATGTACAGCGACGATCCGGCCGGGAAGTTGTACGCGGCCGGTGTCGTAGACGTGGCCGGCACGAATCCGGCACCGGCTCCACCGACCACGAGTACCGGCCCGTAGGGGCTCGATTCGATCGAGACCACCGTGGCTCCGTGGTCCGACCCGTGTCGTCCATGGTGGTCCCCACCCTTATGGCCGGAGCCAGCGTCGTGGCCCGGCGAACCCGGTGACGCATAGGAAACAGTGGCCGGAGCGACCACACTCAGTAGGAGTGCCGCACCCACCCCAAGCATCATCTTCGAAATTTTCATCTCGTCCCCCCCCCGGCCAGATGGCCCCACTCGCGGAGCCATTTATCTGACTTTGCACCTTGGAGACCGCTGTTGTCAATGACCAATTTCCCGTCTCCGCTGGCGGCCGGCGAAAGTCCCTGTCCGGACCCCGTTTCTAGGCATCCACTTTACGAAGCGAATCCTTCACAACTATCCCATGCATCATGTCGCGAGAGGAGGGACGAAGGTCACGTAAGCAATCGCCAATGAAAGGTTGCGCTCCTGTTGCGTCGGCCCTTCGACTGGACCGATATAGGAGCCTCAGGGGATGCACTCACCCGAACCTTGGCTGCAGGTCACAAAATACAAATCCATCGCGCTCAACGACTTCTCCAACCTCGATGTCAATGGGGGACGAAAATCCAGGGCCGTCAAAAACGAAAGTATGGAATTCGCCACGCTCGCCGCAAGGATCGACACTCGCTGGAAGGTCTGCAAGCAGACTTGCGTCAAAGAACCGGCCTGCGAACGATGCGGAGATGTGCGAAGGATCAACACAGGTCACCACTGCCTTCACACCTGAATCAATCATCGATTGCGCCAGCGTGTTGGTAGGTTGGCCCCACAGCGGGAAGAGCGGTGAGATACCTGTGCCCGCCAGTTTCTCTTCTCGGTACGAGCGGACATCCTCCAAGAAGAGATCACCAAATACGAAGTG
>PLEI01000060.1:7168-25876 GCA_003136415.1 Acidimicrobiaceae bacterium
GCCATCGTGCTGTCTTTCCCGCTGCTCCAACTCATCCACGCTCGACGACGATCGTTCACACGGAAATGCTAATTCTCATTAGCACCGTGATATCCACTCTTGGTCACACTCCGAAACACGACAAGGCATCTGGGCCGACGTGGTTTCCGACCAGGACTCAATTCGCCATTAGATTGTGCACGTCGAGCCTTGGCGTTGTCTATCGATCTCGGACTATCGCCAGAACATGGAAGAGCGCGAATCGATTACTTTCCAGGAGCGCTATTTCGGAGCAAGAATCACGTCCGTAGTCCTTAAGTTATTTGCATTCCTTTCGCTAGTTGCCGGTGCAATCGTCATCTACCGGACAGACAACACGTATGGCAACAATGGGACATCCGGTAATTCACTTCTCATCGCCCTTGCCATCGAGGTTGCGGCCACACTGTTGGGTGCGGCTATATTCGCGTTCTTCGCATATGTTCTTGACATACTTCGGGCAATCTGGGAGGAAGTGGCCGGCGAAAACGATTGAATCAATCGCCCGCTTCTCCGATTGTCGATTGTGGACTGCTTGATGGTTTCGTATGGAAGGCAGCGAATCGACAGGTCGGGGTTTGAGGCCTCCACGACCTGATTCGCCAGTCGATTGTGCATGTCGGCCCCCTGACATCCGTGGGTCGGAATGCTCCCACGGATACGAGACTTTTCAATCACCCCCGGGGGCCAGCATCTCGAACGAGTTTGACTCGTCCGTCCACCATCGAAAATGCAGACCCAAATTCCTAGTCGCCCTCAGGTGCCTTGGTGACGGTGCTGCCCGTCGTCAGTGCGTCATCTAGATCGAGTTGGATCTCGTCGCCGCGCACAGCCTCGATGGCATCGCCAGTCATTTCGAACTCGGTCAGCAGCTTCTCGCCACCCACTTGTACGACCTCGTCTCCCTGGGTGTCCTCATCCACGTCGATCTCCCTCGTCGGGATCGTGGCGCTGAACCCCGCCGCCAGGTCTTCGATGTCGACCGACCCCTGGACGAACTCTTCCTCGTCCTCGTCCTCGTCGAGCAGCGCTGAATCCAAGTAGGCCTCATCCTCTTCTTCCTCACTGATTTCCTGGAAGATCGCGTCTTCCAGTTCCAGTTCGAGTCCTTGTTCGTTTTTGTCCACGATTCCTACTTTCCTAGAACCGACGGTCCCGAAGACGAACTAACTGCATGGACCATCGCACGAATCGAGTGGGGCGACCCTCCTTTAGCAGCGGACCCATCACCCTCATGGTAATGGAGGTGGGATGCCTCCCACTGAGGAGTTGAAGCGTCCCGCCTCTGGGGCCAATCCAGTGGTTCCGAGGCCCAGCCGCCAGTGCCAGGTTGCCGAACTTGTCACGTCGGCCCCTCGTCCCCATACGAAAGATATTGTTCCATCAACGGCAGGACTCTCTCGCTAGGGATTGTCGAGGAAGGACCTTGAAGTGAAAGTGTCTCAGCACTAATTGCGTAACTCGAATCCAAGAATCGCAGCGGCAGCGTTGGCGTTCGGTGTGATCGTCATCCTGAGCGAGGTCTTGTTAGCAGGTCAGCGATCTGCGGCGGGTCAAAGCGGAGCACATCACGGGATCGTTCCGCTGGGAACCACCAATGAAGGCAGCTCCGGTGCTTACATTCAACCCGGGGGAATCCTTGACATCCTCGCAGGTCCTTGCAATGGATCGGTGTCGAATAAGGAATATGAATCACTTCCCTCAATAGTCACGCTGTCCAAAGGCTCCAAGGTCGTAGCCCAGTGGGAGATCTTCGGAGAGAAAAGAATCGCCTGGGTTGAGCCAGTTGGTAAGTATTCAATTCGAACTGACCAGACGCCCTTCACGACGAACGAGTCCATAGCGGTCTCCGCTTCTCATGAAGCAATGGTCGACCTTCTTCCGGCTTGTCCGGGGATGACATATTTTTAGACTCAATTTCCATTTCTGTAGTCAACGAAGGTAGCTTTTGAACCCCGCGGACACTAGACCTGACGTCTGGCAATTTGATCGTTGATCTGGGGAGCATGGGGCAGCCAGGACGCAACTTTCATCGCGAAAGGACCATTCGATTCTCGCTGATTTCATTCTTGACTTCGATTCTGAAGGCAGTCTTCTCGAAATTGAGATCCTTGGCGCAAGTTGTGGATTGAGACCCCAGACAATTGCCGCTGCCGAGCGTTCAAATCAATCAGGCGCGAGCTCTCAATATCCACTGAAGTTGGTAGCAAATCTCAGTCCTACCAAGATTGAAGTCACCAGTCGAAGTTTGTTGACGTCGACCCCACGACGAGAATTCTGCGACGGGGCTTTTGAGTGCAAGAGAAAGCACGTCTCGTATATTTGGCCTTTTCTTCTTTGCCCGACAAGAATCACTCAGCGTGCTGTTCGCCGAAAGACCTCTCGAAGTCGAATCCGCCCACCGGTTCGCAGAATTGCTCGACGATACACAGTTGCTGCTGCTCGGGCGATCCCGATCGTGCAGATCACGCTAATCATCGCCGAACCCAGGAACTCCCACCACGTCACCGCTTTGAATCCCACCAAGACCGGCATCGCGAAGGGGGCCGTAGGAGGAAGGTACCCGAGAACCTTCAGCAACGCGCTGGGGCTGCCAGAACTGGCCCCGGTCAGCGCCATGATGTAGCCGAAGATCATCGGCAGGCTCAAGGGCAGGGCCAGACTTTGTACCTGGTCCTGGCGCTCGACCATCGATCCCGCAGCGGCGTACAGCCACGAATAGAAGGCGTACCCGAGCACCAACCAGACCAACGTGCTCACCACGACAAGAGGCGCGGTCCCGTGCAAGAGACTTGAACCCACCGCCTTGGACAAGATCAGGGCGAAGGCCACGATCACTGACGCTTGCGTCAACGCCACCAGACCAATGCCCAGCACCTTGCCGGTCAAGAGCTGGATCGGCCGCACCGCGGAGAGCAGCACCTCGATGACCCGGCTGGACTTCTCCTCCATGACCCCCATCAAGATCCACGTGTTGTACTGCGAGAGCATGATGAAGATCAGAATGGAACCAATGATCGACGTGGCCTTACCCGGGCTTCCCTTGCCCGGCTTCACGCTCGTGATGGGCAGTGCCTTGGCGGCCTTCAACACCTCGGACTGCGAGGGCGAGAGGTGTGCGGCCTGGAATGCTTCGGCGATGCCGAGATTCTCGGCCACCGCACGAACCAGTTGAGTGCCCGCGGAGTTGTCCGACGGCGACAGGGGGCTGTTCACGAGAATCTCACGCCCATTGAGAATTGCGGCGTTGATGCGACCCGAAGCGAGGTCGGACTTGGCAGTCTCAACACTGGACTCGGTCACCACGTGCACGGTGACGTCCGCGCTCGCCGCCGTGCTGGTGATCGTCGAGCGCAGAGAAGCGGAGAGCGTGCCGACGATACCGACCTCCTGGGTCTTTACCTTGCCGCTGTGAAGGACGGGGATGACTATGGCAGCTGCGACCACGACCAAGATGAAGAGAGTCCCAATCTTAAAGATCCTCCCGCGGAATCTCTCTCGTACCTCGCGAGCGACGACCAAGCCCACGTCACTGCGGATGGCATTCGACCTCGCGTGGATTCGACGTGCGATGTTCGAACGGCGTCGGCGGCGTCGATAGATGCGCACGGCCACGACCACGATCACGAGAAGAGCGATGACGACGATTCTCATTTCACCGCCTCGCGAAACAACTCGGAGAGACGTCGGCGCTCGAAAACAAATTCGGTCACCCGACCGGCACTGCGGGCCAGCTGCAGGACTCCATCACTGTCGACGCCGGCGTCGAGGACGAGGCGCACTTCGCCGCCCTTCACTTCTGAGACGCTGACCCCCGCAACACCCTCAGCCCACGAGGCGGTCCGATCCCCTTCGACCCGCACGACCAGTCGACGCGGGCCACTGGTGGCCAATTCGTCCACCTCACCCGTCACCACCAGTCTTCCTTTGTCGATGATCACGACTGTTTCGCAGAGGTCCTCGACCTGGTCGAGCTGATGACTGGAAAAGATTACGCAACAGCCCGAGCGCGCTTGCTCGGTGAGCACCTCGCCGATGTCGTCGATGCCCGAGGGATCAAGCCCAGCGAGCGGCTCGTCCAGGACCAGCAACTCCGGTCCGTGCAAAAGCGCCGCGGCCATCTGCACACGCTGCTGGTTACCGTGAGAGAGTGCTTCCACCTTGCTATCGGCGCGATCGGCGATTCCCAGACGCTCCAGCCACGACGTGGACGCCGCGGCAGCGTCGGAAGCGCCCATCCCGTGCAGTTGTCCGAGATACTGAAGTTGTTCACCCACGAGCATGCCCGGATAGAGTCCGCGCTCCTCGGGCATATAGCCAAAACGGCGCCTCTCGGCCTGACCAACGACCGAGCCCTTCCACGTGATGGTGCCCGCATCGAGGTCCGTCAGGCCGAAGATCGCCCTCATGGTGGTCGTCTTACCCGCACCGTTGGGACCCAGAAAACCCACGACTTGGCCGGTAGGAACGCTGAAGGACAAGTTGTCCAGTGCTGTCAATGTTCCAAAACGGCGGCTGATTCCTTCAACGTGGAGAGAGTTCGCCATGGCGCTAAGGATATCTGCGGTCAGCGGCCTGGAATCTGCGACATGAATATGCAGTGACCGTTGCATCGCCGCTCGACGCGAACACGCTCACGCGCGCGTTCGCACGTGCGAAACACTGGGACGAAGCGGCCCGGGCTTTTGACGGCGGGTTGGTTGCATGACCAACTCTGACATGACTTTGGATACCGCCATGTTCCCAACATCGGACCACTCTTCGTGGCCCAGTCCTTCACTGGCGTCGTGTTGGGTCTGTTGATCGTCGTCGTTCGACGAGTCTGGATCGGGCTGGTGGGGATCGGTTTCTCCGCAGGAACGCTCGCGGGCTTCTTGGTGTCGGTGATCCACGGACCGCTAGGTTTTCGCGAGTCGTGGGCCTCACCCGACACCACACTGGCCTTCTCCTTGGAAGTGGTCGCCCTGGCGCCGCTCTCGTTGACCGTTGTCATCTCGTTGCTCAGCCCGACGCGCTCCGCAAAGCTGAAATAGCTCGAGCTCTCCCTCGCGTGACCTCTAAGAAGTTGGCACTCATTTGGCCCTTTCATTCATGCACGTCAGTGGTCGTGAATCGGCATGATTTCTTTATCCCCTCACCTCTGCACTTTGGCGACGAACTCATAGAGTGTGCCCTAGTGGACCGTGGCCGCCATCACGTCGAGGGGGTCTCATGAGGCGTGTTCGTTCACTGGGCGTCGGTACCGTTGCCGTCGCGGTTCTCGCTTCGGCGTGGCTGCCACCTCTCGAGGCCAATGCCAATGGCACGGCCCCAGATGCGGCCACGGCGCCCGCCTGCCACGTCGCGCAACTCGAGGTGGGGATGTCGCTGCCACCCGACGGTTCGTCCGCGGGATACCCGGTCGTGACCTTCTTGATCGCCCCCGTGTCACGGTCGTCGTGCTCGCTCCACGGCTATCCCAGCATGAAGTTCGATGTCAACACGCCGAGTAGTACGCCGATGAAGGTTCAGGACGCTCCCTCGAGGAGGGGACGACCACCGCAACTAGTCACCGTCGCCCCGGGAGGCGTCGCATCTCTTGCGATGATCTTCGCCGACGCGGCGAACAGGACATCAAGAGTCCAGCGAAGTACGAATCGCACTTCGGCTGGTTGCTCCTGCCCCACGTCCTCACGAGCGCCGGCGACTGGTTCTACGTGACCACCAACTTCAATCTGGCTTACTCGGGATTCACGGTCGCGGTGTCACCCGTCGGTCCCGGTCCCGTGCCCCCCGCGATCTAGGTCACCCTCGGCGGGTTCAGCGATCGGCGGCGTCTTCCGTGGCGATCAGTTGGCGAGCCGCCCGAGCCTCGTCAACCCGCGATACTGGCGTCGTCTGGGGCGCGTGATGCAGGCCGTCGGTATCAGTCTTCGCCCTCACGGCGATGCGCTCGATGGACGCGGCCAGTGACTCCAACGTTTGTACGCTTTCGGTCTCGGTGGGCTCGAACATCAATGCCTCGTCCACGATGAGCGGGAAGTACACCGTGGGTGAGTGAAAACCCTCTTCGAGTAGACCCTTCGCCACGTCGAGACCCCTCACGCCGTATGCGTTCTTGAGCCACGTGGCGGTGAGCACGCACTCGTGCATGCAAACCCGGTCGTACGCCGCGGGCAACGTCTCGCGTAGACGCTCGCGCAGCCAGTTGGCATTCAGCACTGCGTGCTGGGCGACGCGCGTCAAGCCGTCGCCGCCGTGTACGTCGATGTAAGCGAGGGCTCGCGCCAGCACCATGGAATTGCCGTGCCAACCATGCACTCGTCCAATCGAGCGCTCGGACGTCTCCCAGTAGTAGGAACCATCATCACGACAGGCGGCCCGGGGACCGGGCAGGAACTCCACCAGTCGCGGCGAGACTGCGACGGGACCCGCGCCGGGGCCACCACCGCCGTGGGGCGTCGCGAAGGTCTTGTGCAGGTTCATATGTACGATGTCAAAGCCCATGTCACCTGGTCGAATCACGCCGAGAATGGCGTTCAAATTCGCGCCGTCGTAGTAGAGCAAACCCCCGACGGCGTGCACTGCTGCAGCAATCTCGACGATCTCTTCTTCGAAGAGGCCCAGGGTATTGGGATTGGTGAGCATGATGCCCGCGACGTCGGGACCGAGCGCGGCCTTGAGGGCCGCTAAGTCCACGAGCCCGCGGTCATTCGAGGGGATCGTCGTGACCTCGTACCCACCCAGGGTGACCGACGCGGGGTTCGTGCCGTGCGCCGAATCGGGGATCAAGATCCTCTTGCGCAAATCGCCATTGGCCCCGTGATAGGCGCGCATGAGCAACAGACCGGTGAGTTCGCCCGCGGCGCCCGCCGCCGGCTGCAGCGTCGCCGCCGCCATGCCGGTGATCACGCATAGTTTGTGCTCCAGGGTGACGAGGAGTTCGAGCCAGCCCTGGCTGAGTGACGCCGGAACGCCCGGGTGCACCGAGTTGAGTCCCGGGTCCGCCGCGACGGCGTCACAGAACTTCGGGTTGTACTTCATGGTGCACGAACCCAGTGGGTACGCGCCGAGATCGACGGAGAACTGACGGTGCGAGAGGCGTGTGAAGTGGCCCACGAGGTCACGCTCGGATACTTCGGCGAGTGCCACCCTCTTCGGCGCGAGGTGCTCGGCGGGGATGAAGTCACTCAGAGGTATCGCGGGCACGTCCGTCGTGCGCAGCTGGTAAGCGCTGCGGCCATGGACCGAGAGTTCAAAGATCGTGGGCTCGATCTCGTGACCGAGCAGCGGCGCCGACGCCGCGCGACCTCCGGGCAGACTCATGACAACACCTTTCCCAGCACGTCGACGTACTGGTCGAGCTCGCGGCGCGTACGCCGTTCCGTGACCGCGATCAGCACCACGTCCGATAAGTCACCCTCGAGGGAGGGATCGCTCGCCCCCGCCAGCGATTCGACGCTGAGTCCGCCGAGGATTCCCTCGCCCACGAGGTCTTCGAGCACGCCGCTGGCGTTACGCGGCAGGCGCAGCGCGAACTCGCGAAAAAAGGGATTCGTGGAAACGCGAGTCACGCCACTGATCTGCACCAGGTGGTCGTGCAGGTAGTGCGCGCCCTGGGCGCTTCGCGTCGCCACCTCGGCGTAGCCCCGCGTACCCAGCCAGCCGAGCTGAATGGCCGCGGTCACGGCCATCAACGTCTGGTTGGTGCAGACATTGGACGTCGCCTTCTCGCGGCGGATGTCCTGCTCACGGGCGCGCAACGTGGTGACGAAGGCGCGGCGGTCATTGGAATCCACTGTCTCACCGACGATGCGCCCCGGCAGACGACGAATCTGTTCGTGCGTACAAGCGAAGAGGCCCAGGTACGGTCCTCCGAAGGAGAGCGCTGTTCCGAGGGGCTGTCCCTCGCCCACGAACACGTCCGCGCCCCAGTCACCGGCGGTCCTCAGGACACCGGCGGCTAGCGGATCGCCGCACACGACCAAGAGTGCGCCACTCGACGTGGCTACGGACTTCGCGGCACTCATGTCCTCCAAGACTCCTAGGTAGTTGGGGTACGCCGCCACGACGGCCGCCGCCGCGCTCGTGTCAACACTCCCCCAGTCAGTCACGCCGTCCTTGAGCGCCACCTCGACCACTTCATGGCCGGTCCCCTGGGCGAAGGTCTTGACGACACCGCGCCAGTGCGGGTGCACGCCTGAAGAGATGATCAACTTCTGACGCTTCGTCGCCCCCGTCGCCATGTTGACCGCCTCGACTAACGCGGCGGCACCGTCGTACAGTGACGCGTTGGCAATGGGCAGACCGCTGAGTCGCGAGATCATCGTCTGAAACTCGAAGATGGCCTGCAGGACCCCCTGGGCAACTTCGGGTTGGTACGGGGTGTACGCCGTCACGAACTCTGAGCGCGAACCGAGCATCTTGACAACGGCGGGGACCTCGTGGTCGTACGCACCCGCACCGGCGTAGCAGGTGAGCGTAGAGAGTTGCCCCTGGTTGGCGGCACTGTACTGAGCGAAGATGGCGGCCACGTCGGGCTCACTCATACCGGGCTCCAGATCGAGACCCTGGGCCAAGCGCACTGATGCGGGGATGTGCGCGAAGAGTTGGTCGAGAGAATTCATGCCGAGGAATGACAGCATCTCGGCTGTTTCCTCGGGGGTGTGCGGGAGATAATCAGCCACGCGACGACGCCTTTCGTACGAACGGCAACGCGGTCAACGTCACCGGAATTTCACGACCTCGCAGGGTCACGACCGCGGGAGTATCGGGTTCTAACTCACCGCGTAGTAGCCCCAGCCCGATGCCGCGCTCGAGGACCGGGGAGAAGTTTCCCGACGTCAAGGTGCCCGCGACCTCGCCGTGAATCACGACCTCTCCACCGTCGCGCAACGGCTGGCGCCCGTCGGCTTTCACGCCAGTCAGGTGACGGCTCACGCCACGCTCCCGCTCGGCCTCGACCGCCGCGCGACCGCGGAAAGTCTCTTTGTCCCACCCGAGCACCCAACCCAGTCGGGCCTCGAGCGTCGTGGAGGTCAGCGAGAGTTCGTGTCCGTAGAGCGGAAGGGCCGCTTCGAGGCGCAGGGTGTCGCGCGCGCCCAGTCCGGCCGGGGTGATGTCCGCCGCGACGAGGCCCGCGAGGATCTCCTCGGCGACTTCGTTCGGGGCCGCAATCTCGAGTCCGTCTTCTCCCGTGTAGCCAGTTCCGGCCACGCGCACTTCCACCCCGTGGAAATCGAAGCGACGAACACCAAAGCGCGGCACCTCGGCAAACTCAATCCCGAGGGCGGCGACCTTGGCGCGCGCCTGGGGGCCTTGCACCGCGAGAATGCAACGTTCACCGGTCACGTCGCGACCGGGTAATGCAGCGGTGACACCCGAGGTATTGGAGGCGTTGGGCATGACGTCAAATTCATTCTTCGAGTACCACCACACGATGATGTCGTCGACTACGAAACCCCCGTCGCTCAAGAGATGCGTGTACTGCGCCTTGCCCGGGGCGATCTTTCTCAGATCGTTGGTCAGGGTATTCTGCAGGGCATCGAACATCTCGGGGCCGTCACAGCGCACCGTTCCCAAGTGCGACACGTCGAACACCACCGCGTCGGAGCGACACGCGAGGTGCTCGGACACCGTACCTGCCTGGTAGGCCAGCGGCATCTCCCACCCCCCAAACGGGACCAACTTTGCTCCGAGGGCGACGTGGGCGTCAAAGAGGTACGGACGGCGATTTTCCATGAGAATTACTCTACGCAGCCTGGGTGGAAAACGACGCCACGCAGACCCCGTGTCGCTCGGCGAGCGCCAGAAAATCGCCACGGTAGACGACTTGGAGCGGGACTTCAGGGTAGAGGGCACGGAACTCACGTACCTTGCGGTTCTTCTTCGTCACCAGGCGTTGCTCGAGCACGGTCAGTTCAATGAAGGTATTCGTCAGGGGAAGATAGAAGTCGGGACGAAAAGCCCGCGTGGGAACACCGTGGTCGTCCCAGGCGAGCGGGAATTCAAGGGGCTCATATACCCACGTGACGCCGTAGAGCGTCAGAAGTTTCGCAAAAATCTCCTCAGAGAGGTTGGCGAATCGCTCCTCGGGAGCGGAGATAAAGCTGGGGTGACGAAGACTCACTCCGTCAGGGAACAGACTCACGCCGTACGAGTCACCTTCTCCGACTTCTCTTCAATGCCACTGATCATGGTCGTAAGCTCGGCGACCACGTTCGCCATTGACACCACGTTAAACACTCCTTGACCTCCACGTAACAGGTCTACCAGACCGTCGTAGTCGGCCAAGACCGATCCGTTGTCACTCAGGACTAGATTCGACGACGACAAATCCACGCCCATGGAGTCACGTAGACACTCCACCGCCTGACGAGCGCGCGACAGCGACACTCCAGAATTAAGCAGGGACTTGATGACTTTGACCTCGAGAACGTCGCGGTAGGAATACTTGCGCTTGGAGCCACTGCCCTGGGCGGGAGTAATTGAGGGAGTCACCAGGTCGGTCCGCGCCCAATAATCGAGTTGGCGATACGTGACACTGGTCAACCGGCACACCGTCGGTCCGCTAAATCCCATCACCGTGACATCACTCATGAGCCCTCCCGACCGGAGCCGCGCCCCGAGGTACTACAACAGTGTAGTTACAGGTCCGAGGAGTCGGCAAATAAATCTGGGCGGCCCAGGGCCGGCGACGAGGCCTCGGCGTGCAGACGAGGCGGGATGCGACCCGCGCGTCGAGCGGCGTAGCCCGCCTTGACCCCGTCACGGATCGCTTCGGCCATGAGGACCGGCTCCAAGGCCCGATTGATGGCCGACGCGGCCAAGACCCCATCACAACCAAGTTCCATCGCCAATGCGGCGTCCGAGGCAGTACCCACCCCAGCGTCGAGTAGCACCGGCACGCGCAGGCGATCGGCAATCAGGCTGAGCGCGTGGGGATTACGGATTCCCAGTCCCGACCCAATCGGCGATCCCAAGGGCATCACCGCCACGCAGCCCACCTGTTCGAGGCGCTGGGCCGCGATGAAGTCGTCCGAGGTGTAGGCCCAGACCTCGAAGCCCCGCCCCACCAGCTCCTCGGCCGCGCGTAGCGTTTCGGTAGTGTCGGGCAGCAACGTCACGTCGTCGCCGATCACCTCGAGCTTGACGGCATTGGTGTCGAATGCCTCGCGAGCCATTTCGGCCACTTTGACCGCCTCGGCGGCGCTGTAGCAACCAGCGGTATTGGGCAAGAGTTGGAAGTTCAGCGTCACCAGAAGGTCGTAAATGGAGCCCTCGACGCTCGGGTCCACCCGGCGGAGCGCCACGGTGGCGATGGAGGATCCCGACGCGACGAGTGATTCGGACAAGACGTCGAGGGAACGGAAGCCGCCAGTCCCCATTACCAAACGCGACTCGGAGGCCAGGGAACCAACACAGAAGAGTTCAGACACTCCCCCTAGCGTAGCCAGTTCCGCATCTCTTACTAAGGTTGATGCAGTGCAACCGATCACCGTTTTGTCCATTGCGGGCTCTGATTCGGGTGGCGGTGCGGGCATTCAGGCCGACTTGCGCACCTTCGCCGCCTTTGGCGTCCACGGCACCACTGCCGTGACCTCGGTCACCGCCCAAAACACGCTCGGAGTGAGCGACGTCGCGGTGATGCCCGTCTCTCTAGTGGTTTCCCAAGTGCGCAGCGTCATCGAAGACTTCGCCGTCACCTCGGTGAAAACTGGCATGCTGGGCGACGCCGACGTTGTTGAATCCGTCGCCGACCTCGCGCGCGAGGGAATGTTCCCCTACCTCGTGGTCGACCCGGTGCTAATCTCCTCCACGCAACACTCGCTCATGCGCGACGGCGGCGCGGCGGCGTATCGCGAGGCACTCTTTCCCTGGGCCACCGTCGTGACGCCGAATCTGCGCGAGGCGTCAATTCTCTGCGGCGTCGACGTGCGCGACATCTCCTCGCTCGAGGACATGCACTGGCTCGCACGTGAATTACTGAGTCTCGGACCACGCTACGTGCTCGTCAAGGGTGGGCACTTCGCCGCCAGTGGCGTGGACGCCATGGTGCCCGACATACTCATGAGCAGTGACGAGGTCATCATATTCGAGTCGCCTCGCGTGGTGACCACCAACGATCACGGCACCGGTTGCAGCCTCTCGGCCGCACTGTGCGCTGGTCTGGGCCTGGGTCGCAGGGTCAATGACGCTACGCGCGACGCCAAGTCGTTCGTGCTCTCCGCACTCCAAGGGGCCACCGACTGGCATCTCGGCCAAGGACGCGGTCCCCTCGACCACTTAGGCTGGAACGAGTGACCCCACCCAAACCGCAACCCCCCCTCACCACGACCACCAGTATCCTCCCCGCCGCCGCCGTGCTGGGCATCGCCGTTTTGATGCTGGCGGTATTCATGGTCATCAACTTCGTCACCGACCAGGGCGTGAGCACGACCACCACCATTCCCGTCGTCGTCGGCGGTCTCAACGTGAATCACGAGAGTACCCTGCTGTCGAATTGCGTTTCACCCGGCACTCCCCCGAGCAACATCGTCACGGGTGTCATGGTCCCCGTGCGCACCAACTCTCGCGGACCCTTTCAGATGCCTAACTCGGGTGCGGGCGACTTTGACTGCTTTCGACCGCTGGTCTCGTCGGTGAGTGCTTCGACACTCCTGAGTTTTTACAAGACGCAGCTCGAAGCGCGGGGGTGGTCGCTCTTTTCGAGCGGCGCGTCCAACGGATCGCCGCAATACCTGTTTCAAAAGGCCGGCACCGACACCTTCTACTGGATTATTGGTGTGACCGTGGACGTCGCCGCATCAACGGCGACGTCAACGGCGTGGACCTTTCGGATCTACCAGAACTCCGAAGCGATTTAGGCCACGCTCGCGAGTTCGCGGGCCGGTTCGGAAACATCCATGCACACCAGCGACCATAGGGCGAAGTTGAGGGGATAAATCACGTATCCCACGCGAGTCGCCGACGCGACGCAGATCAACGCCGTCGAGAACACGGCCATTATCGCCAGCAGCCGCGAGAGGGTGAGCGGCCAGTGACGTCGCACGTAGCGAGTGACATAGTACCCGCCCACCAACAACGTTAGGGGCGTGAGCAGGTGGCCGGCGGGCGCCCAGACGTCGGTTAGCAGGTGGCCCGGCAAGGGACTCGCGGCGGGTGAAGCGACGTGCGCCAAGCCCAACGGAAACGCAATCACGTTCGACAAGAAGGCAAACGGCGAAGACAGCGCGAAGGGGAATATCGTCACGCCGACAATGCTGGCGACCCACAGGGCGACTCGGCGCCAGGCGGAACGATCGTGGGCGTCGCGCGCCACCATTAACGCGCCGAGCGCGAGTGGCCACGCCGTCAGCTTCATGGCTGCGGCAAGTGCGATACTGATGCCCGCCATGTTGTTGGCGCGGCGCTGCAGGGCGACGACGCCAAGCAGAGACAGGGCGAGAATCGGCATGTCGTCGCCGCCCGTCGCCAGGAACAGCGCACCCGTGGGCAGGACCACCAAGAACTGGGCGACACGAATCTTTTGTCGACGAGTGGCCCGCAACAAAGCAAGTGCGGCGCCGCCAGTCACCATGGTCATCAACGTCATCCAAATACGCGCGTCCGACAGCGGTGAGTTCGATCCGTCTTCGGCCGCGACCAGTCCGAAGATTGCCATCGGCGGCAGGTAGGGGAAGAAGGATTCGTACGCCGGGGAGTAGGGGACTTGATTCACCAGGTGCCCGTTGCGCCAATACGAATGATACGGCGTGCCGTCTTTGACAAGGTCAGTCGCCGCGCGTTGAATCACGAGGACTTCGGGCTGAGCGAAACCACGAGTGGGTTGCTCGGTTCGCCAATGCACCTCCATGGCGAGGGGAATCAGTACCGCACCGATGAGCACCAGAACCACGAGAGCGAGACGCACCTTGGTCTCGTGGCGAACTGACACCTTGATGCAGGTCGCGGCCAAGACGGCGGCCAACGCGTAGGGGCCGACCGCCAAGAAGCCCCAGTGCCACTGTGCGTTCGCGGTCGAGTACATACCAATACCGAGCGAGAAGAGCGCAGACAGCGCGTAAAGAACGGCGTCACTTGAAAGACCGCAGAGCGACGACCACCGCTGCAGCGCCGCTTGGCGCCAACGAAGCAGCGGCTCAGACATGTGGGCAAGTCTAGGCTCCCCCCTTGACTCCACACTGCTTCCACCCCTCAGGGTTCTCGGGGTCGACAACGGGTCGCTAATCGCCCGGAAACTCCCCCGCCGGTGCACGGCGAATCGGCGAATAGGTGACGACGGGAAGCTGTTGGGTGAGGAATCGACGAATAACGCGCACGGATTCCTTGGTGCGTTCTTTCAGTACCGCGTGCGATGCGCCGGGAAAGATCGCCAATTGGGCGTCAGGAATGGACTCGAACAGCGTGATGGTGTGGGACAACATCGCCACGTCGTCGTCGCCGGCCATCACGAGCACTGGGACCTCGATCGCCGCCAAATCCTGCACCGTCATGGTCGGACCGGTGAGGAACATGTCATTGGTCTTGAGTAGCACTTCTCGGGCGTGAGCGACGCCCTCGGGCGCGTGCGCCGCGTACTTGAGTGCCCACTCGTCGAATTCGGGCGTGTCGGGCTGGAGCAGCGGAAATTCCATCAAACCGTCGTGGTGATAGTTGGCGCCCACGACGACCATGCGCTTGACCAAGTCGGGACGGCGCTGACCCACCAATAATGCAATGTTGCCGCCGTCGCTGTGCCCCACTAAGTGCACGCGTCGGTCCAGCGATTCAATGAAGGCAATGGTCTCGTTAGCCATGGACTCATAGCTGAATGGCGCGGGCGTGTCAGCGGTGCGCCCGTGGCCCCGACGATCGAAGGCGCCAACGCGGAACGTCGTGGCGAGCCCGGGACCGATGGTGCGCAGCATCGAAGTGCTCGAACTCATTCCGCCGTGCAACAAGATGACCGCAGGGCGACCTCGCCGGGGGATCTTCGCCCACGTCGGATGTCCGAGAATGGTTACCGTGGTCACGAGCCCATGTCTAGCAGTGCTCTCGCGGCGGCGAGACGACTAAGACGACGTCGGGTAGAACGCGCTGACCCCGACGCCTTCGAGTACGCAGGGCGAGATGGGGTAAGGGAAAGTCACCGGCACCGAGGTGTCATTAGTCACGAACCGGATGTCGATCTGCACGATGGACGGACAGGTCTCGGCACCGACCGCAATGTCGGAATAGCGCAACTCCACCGAGATCTTCTCGCCCGCGGTAATCGTGTACGCCCTCGGACCGACATTGGCCGGCGACGTCGGGAAATTCGTCGTGCCCGACAAATTCTTGACCGATTCGACGACTCCCTTGGCCTCTTGCAGCGTGACCAGGGGATAACCGTCAATCACGCACGTTCCGGCAGTCACTTTGGTGAGGTTCATGATGTCGAATCCGGTGCCGGCAGCGCCCTCGGAACCCACGTTGGTACCGCTGAACCCCGAGCCCCGACAGGTGGTGAGAGAAGCGGTCGCCGTGGTGGTGCTCGTGGGCACCGTGGTCGTCGTCGTGGTCGTCGTGGAAGTGGTCGTTGACGTAGTGGAAGCGGGGGTGGTGCGGTGAATGAAGTAACGTCCCGCGCTAAAGGCCACTACCACGAGTAAGAGCGCCAAAATGAAATTGCGCAGAACGCGATTCACTGATCGAAGTCCTCGGGCCGCACGTTATTGAGAAAGTCGCGCAACTCGGCGAGCAACGTGGCTTCGGACTCCTCGGAATCCTCGTCGTCCTCATCACCTACCTCGAGAACCTGGCCCTCGTCGTTCATCAGTTCATCGCTCACCAGCAGCGGCGCTCCCACCCGCAACGCCAGGGCCACCGCGTCGCTCGGCCGAGCGGACACGAGGACCTCCTTGCCCTCGCGCAACAGTCGCAAGTTCGCGTAGAAGGTGTTGTCGATCAAGTGCGTAATTTCGACGGCGAAGAGGCGCGCACCCAGCGCGGTGATTACGTTGCCCAGGAGATCGTGCGACATCGGACGCGGCGTCTCGATGTGTTGTAGTGCGTAAGCAATCGCGGTGGCCTCGGGCGCACCGATGAAAATCGGCAGAACCCGATCGCCGCCCACTTCTTCCAACAGCAGTAGTGGCGTCGAGGACCCGACGTCGACGCGAACTGCCCGCAACACGACTTCAACCATGACTCCAGCCTAGACCTCGTCTGGCGGGAGCGCCCCGTATTACCGGTTCAGGAAATCACTGAGTTCGCGCTCGAATAACGCTGCGCGCAGTGCTTCGACGTCACCAGCGACTTCGCGGCGAACGAAGGTCACCTCACTCGAGGTGCTCGTGCCTCCGCGCAGATCGGCCGTTAAGTCGTCGATAATGCCGACCTGACGCTCGACGACGCGACGTAACGCGCCGAGCAGTCGAGGGTCGGCACCGCCTCGCAGCAACGCCGCCGCTGCTTGGACGATGACGATATCGTGAGTGCTGAAAGCGACATCGCCGTCGTGGCTACTCGGCGTCAGGAGTCCGAGCGAGAGAATCTTGTTGAGTAACTCGGGCTCGACGCGGCTCTCCTCGAGCAACTGATTCGCGCTCATGCGATCTGCGAAAGCAGAAACGGGCGATGCGGAGTCGTCGGGCGCGTCGTCGTCGGGCACGGCCACGAGGATGGGCGGTGTGGGCGTAGTGGGGGCGGGCACCGGTAGCGACACCACCTTCGCCGGGGTACTGCGCGCCGCGTGACGCGGAGCTGTCGACATTCGCTGTTCCTCCTTGAGGAGACCCTGCTCGATTAAACGAACGCGGATAACTCGAAGCGGAACGAACTCTTCGTCGGCCAAGCGAATCGCCTCGCGCAGGCAGGCCACGTCCTTCTCGGAATAGAGACGGTACCCCTTGCGACTGCGTGCGGGGGCGACGAGACCCATCTCCTCGTAGTAGCGAATCTTGGAGAGCTCCAGGTTCGGGTGGTCGCGACGCAGGAGCGAATGGACCTGGCCGATCTTGAGCGGTACGACGGGCGTGTTCACGACGTGGCCTCCCAAAACACCAGTTTGAACTTGCCAATTTGTACTTCGTCCGCCGAGTGCAGCGTCGTCTCTTCAACGCGAGCGCCATTCACGTAGGTGCCATTGAGCGAATTGAGGTCGCGCACCGTCACTCGGCCGCTGGCGGTACGCGTGAAGACCGCGTGGTGGCGCGACACCGAAACGTCGTCGAGCAGGAGGTCGCTGTGCTCGTCACGACCGGCGGTGGTCACTTCATTCTCGAGTTCGAAACGAGAGCCCGCGGCGTTACCAGTGATGATGACGAGTTCATCGACGTGCGCCCCGACGGGCCCCTTGTCGGCGTTCGTGATGGGCGACTCCGCGGCGGCGACGACGGGCATCGCAATGGTCTCAGCCGAGTTCACGTCGTGTTGGGGCGCGCCGCACGACCAACAAAAATTCGCATTGGCGTTGAGAATTTCTCCACAGCGTCGGCAGTTCATTCGCATCACACTACTTACGTTTTCGCCCGGACGTCAGGGCTTGTTGTTCGTCAGTGCGCCGTACGNNGCGTAGATCTCCGAGACCGACTTAGTGGACTCGACCTCGCCGAGGGTTCCCCCCACGGCGACGGTGGCGCCGACCTTGGGCAATTCAACGAAGACCACGTCGCCCAATGCGTCTTGGGCGTAATCGGTGATGCCGACGCGAACGACGGCGTCTGACGCGCTCGCCCACTCGTGGTCGCTGGAGTAACGAAGTTCAGAAGGGATCTGCATGGTAAGAGAATCTACCTCAACTGGCGCGCCGCGCGCCCAGCCGACAGCGCTCGAGAGGCGGGTCGAATGTAACCAAAGAACACAATCCACGCGAGGGTAAGGCCGGCGACTCCCGTCACCCACGTGGCGTCGCGCACCACGTGTTGCCAACCCGCCAGGGCGGCGTGGTGAGGGTTCGTCGTGAGTAGAAACAGCGGATAGGTGGCCATCAGCATGAAAGTCGAGACCTTGCCCCACCAGAGGACGTCAATTCGCGCCGCTCCCAGGGCCGCCAAGACCACCGTCAGGACCGACACGAGAACTTCGCGAATTAGCGTGATGCTCGCGAACCACCAGGGCACGCCTCCCGCTACTGCCACGGCGATCAGACCTACCACGACCAGGATGCGGTCCGCCGTCGGGTCGAGAATCTTGCCGACCGTCGAGGTCTGATTGAACGTTCTCGCCAGCCAACCATCAATCCAGTCAGTGGCTCCGAGAACAGCCAGCAGCCACGCCGCGAGTGCGCGGTGATTCGTCCAGAAGAGCAGCCAGAGGAAGACGGGAATAATGCCGAGGCGCGCCAGCGTGACCAGGTTTGGCCACGTGCGCCACCCCGCGTCGCGGACGTCGGTCTCCATGGGGAGGAGAGTACTAGGCGACAGTGATGCTGGGGTCCAAGAAGACGTCCTGCACGGAGTGCACCAGTGCGGCACCGTCGTCGATGGGACGCTGGAACGCCTTGCGACCCAGGATGAGGCCCTGGCCACCGGCCCGCTTGTTGATCACCGCGGTGCGCACGGCAACCGCGAGGTCGTCATCACCCTTGGACTCGCCACCGGAATTGATGAGACCAATACGTCCGGCGTAACAGTTGACAACCTGCCAGCGCGTCCAATCAATTGGGTTGTCGGTCGTGAGCTCGGAGTACACCTTGGGATTGGTCTTGGAGAACTTGATCGCGTTGAAGCCGCCGTTGTTCTCGGGCTG